>JASFOJ010000079.1:0-20606 GCA_050116575.1 Gammaproteobacteria bacterium
GAGGCTGTCAAAGTATCCACGGCACCGTGGGTGCTGCGTAGGGTGCTGCTGTACCCAACGGGCATAAAATACACGAAGCGCACCGTTGGTTTGTTAGGTGGCGGAATTGGTATTTAGAGGCTCTTAATGAGCGCAAGCGAATTCTAGAGCCTCTTAAGGTGAATCATTAGCTCACGACTTGATTGGGTGGGTTTCACCAAGAGTTTGTTAGGTATGCGAAAGTGGCGGAATTGGTATTTAGAATCTCTTAATGAGCGTAGCGAATTTTAGAGATTCTTAAGGTGAATCATCTGCTCATTCTTCTAGCGGGGAGGGTTTCACCAAGAGTTTGTTAGGTATGCGAAAGTGGCGGAATTGGTATTTAGAATCTCTTAATGAGCGTAGCGAATTTTAGAGATTCTTAAGGTGAATCATCTGCTCATTCTTCTAGCGGGGAGGGTTTCACCAAGAGTTTGTTAGGTATGCGAAAGTGGCGGAATTGGTAGACGCGCTGGATTTAGGTTCCAGTGGGGCAACCCGTGAGAGTTCGAGTCTCTCCTTTCGCACCATATCTGTGGGGCCAACAGGCCGGGTTCCGGGAACTGGAAGCAACATCGCGCCGTCTGCACCCATTGTCACAAGTGCTACAAATATCACAAATGAGACGAAACAATTGATCGGCGCACTGACGCTGAAGAACTGAAATTCAAGACCATGACGAGGAAGTATTAGCTATGCAAGTTTCCGTAGAAGCGACCAGTGGATTAGAGCGTCGCATGACTGTTCAGATTCCCAAAGACCGCCTCGACAGCGAGGTTCAGGCGCGCCTTAAAAAACTGGCGGGCCAGGCCAAAATTCAGGGGTTTCGGCCCGGCAAGGTGCCTTTTAATGTCATCAAGCAGCGTTACGGCGGCCAGGTGACCCGGGAAGTCTGGGGTGAGCTGGTACAGTCGAGCTATGTGGAAGCCATCAACCAGGAAAAACTGCATCCGGCCGGCATGCCGCAAATTACGCCCGTTGAAAACGACGAAGGTAGCGGTGACGTGTCTTTTACCGCCACTTTCGAGGTGTACCCGGAAATCCAACTGCAGGGACTGGATGAAATCAACATCGACCGGCCGGTGCTGGAGGTTGGCGACGCGGATATCGATGAAATGCTGGAAACTCTCCGTAAACAACGCAAGGAATGGAAACCGGTGGACCGGGCAGCCGAAGAAGGTGATCAGGTAATCATTGATTTTGAAGGTTTTATAAACGGCGAACCATTTGAAGGCGGTACTGCCAAGGAGTATCCGTTGGAATTGGGGGCCAAACGCATGATTCCCGGCTTCGAGGACCAGATTGTCGGTATGAAGCCCGATGAGGAACGCACCATTTCACTGACGTTCCCCGAGGAGTACCACGCCAAGGAACTGGCCGGCAAGGCAGTGGAATTCAAGGTTAAGGCACATAAAGTGCAGGCTTCCGAGTTACCGGAACTTAACGACGCGTTCGCCGAGTCTTTTGGTATCAAGGAAGGGGGATTGCAGGCGCTCCGCGATCAGGTCAAAACCAACATGGAACGGGAAGCCGAGCAAAAGATCAAGAGTCAGGTTAAGCAGCAGGTCATGGACGGCATTTTCGAGAAAAACCAGATCGAAGTGCCCAAGGCGTTAATCGATGGCGAAATCGAAAACCTGATGCAACAACAGCGCCAGGCGCTGGGTCTAACCGAGAGCAACCAGCCGCAGGAGATTGATCCGAAATTGTTTGAAGATCAAGCTAGACGGCGGGTCTCTTTAGGACTAATTTTATCTGAGTTAATCAAACAAAATAACATAAAAGTGGAACCAGCCAAGTTGCGGCAAACCGTGGAAGAAATCGCGGCCGGTTATGAGCGGCCGGACGAAGTCATCAAGTTCTATTACAACGACAAGGAAAGACTGGCCGAGATCGAAAACCTGGTTCTCGAAGATGAGGCCGTGGACTGGGTTGTTTCCAAGGCATCGGTGACCGACAAAAAGGTGTCGTTTAACGAGTTAATGAATCCAAAACCGGAAGCCGC
Source organism: Gammaproteobacteria bacterium (assembly GCA_050116575.1). Taxonomy (GTDB): domain Bacteria; phylum Pseudomonadota; class Gammaproteobacteria; order SZUA-152; family SZUA-152; genus JAKEGK01. The sequence continues at coordinate 2,024 of JASFOJ010000079.1, forward strand.
CGCCTAGCGCCCATCACTTAGCTCGTAACGTTGAGTTCTTAGCTTCCGGACTCAGTCAGGCATTTAAGGTGATATATAAGGTGAAAAACACATGAATAACAGTGGTGCAAACGATATACAAAACTTGAATCTGGTACCGATTGTGGTTGAACAATCGGCGCGGGGCGAGCGCTCCTACGACATTTATTCCCGCCTGTTAAAAGAACGGGTAGTGTTTATGGTAGGTCCCGTGGATGATTACACGGCGAACGTCATCGTGGCGCAGCTGTTGTTTCTCGAATCTGAGAATCCGGACAAGGATATTCATTTTTACATCAATTCACCGGGTGGTTCCGTGACCGCGGGATTGGCAATATACGACACCATGCAGTTTATAAAGTGTGACGTAAGCACGATGTGTATCGGCCAGGCGGCCAGTATGGGCGCTTTATTGTTGACCGGCGGCGCCAAGGGAAAACGCTATTGCCTGCCCCATGCCAGAATGATGATTCATCAACCCCTGGGAGGCGTTCAGGGCCAGGCCAGCGATATTGAGATCCATGCCAAGGAAATTTTGAAAGTTCGTGAACGGCTTAACAAAATTATGTCCGACCATACCGGGCAACCCCTTGAAAAGATTGAAGTTGATACGGATCGGGACAATTTCATGAGCGGCGAGCAATGCGTGGAATACGGGCTGATTGATAAAGTACTTCAAAATCGTACGGGATTTAGCGCCCAATAAGTTTGCGTAACCGCTTGAAATATATTACCTTTGTTAAAGATTGTTGCGATCTCGTCCTCTTTGCAGTTAAAGTAACAATTGGGCTAGACGATATCAAAATTGAGACCGGCAGGGCCGTAAAACCAAAGGGTTCGGCCGGTGTCTATGTGTAGAAGAGGTAAGATATGCCAGACGACAAGCACAACAAAGGTGACGACGGCGGTAAGCTGTTGTACTGCTCTTTCTGCGGCAAAAGCCAGCATGAAGTCAGGAAGCTGATCGCAGGACCTTCAGTCTTTGTCTGTGATGAATGTGTCGAGCTTTGCAACGACATCATCCGCGAAGAGGTTGAAGAAAAGTCATCGAATATTGGCGGCAGCAAGCTGCCAACCCCCCACGAAATCAATCAGATTCTGGACGAATATGTGATTGGCCAGCCGCGCGCCAAGAAAATTCTCTCGGTGGCGGTTTATAACCACTACAAGCGGCTCGAAGCCGGCCAGAAGAAGGACGATGTCGAACTGGCAAAAAGTAATATTCTGCTGATCGGTCCAACCGGAAGCGGTAAAACGCTGCTGGCTGAAACGCTGGCCCGCTTACTCAACGTTCCGTTTACTATTGCGGATGCCACCACGTTAACCGAAGCCGGTTATGTGGGCGAAGATGTTGAAAACATCATTCAAAAGCTGCTGCAAAAGTGCGACTACGACGTTGAAAAAGCACAGACCGGTATTGTTTACATTGACGAGATCGACAAGATTTCCCGCAAATCGGACAATCCTTCGATTACCCGTGACGTTTCCGGCGAAGGCGTCCAGCAAGCGTTATTGAAACTGATCGAAGGTACCATTGCTTCGGTACCGCCGCAGGGCGGCCGCAAGCATCCGCAGCAGGAATTTTTACAGGTGAATACCGCCAATATCCTGTTTATCTGCGGTGGCGCATTCGACGGTATGGATCGGATTATCCGTGAACGTTCTGAAAAGAGTGGTATCGGTTTTTCAGCCCAGGTCCAAAGTAAAGAAGACAAGAAGAGCATCGGTGAGGTGCTGGAAAACATTGCACCGGAAGATTTAACCAAGTACGGGCTGATCCCTGAATTTGTGGGACGTCTGCCGGTGATCGCAACCCTCAAGGAACTGGATGAAGACGCACTGGTGCGGATTCTCACCGAGCCCAAGAACGCCATTACCAAGCAATACATCAAGCTGTTTGGTATGGAAGACTGCGAACTTGAGTTTCGTACCGAAGCGCTTTACGCGGTGGCCCGCAAGGCCATGGAGCGCAAGACGGGTGCCCGTGGATTGCGTTCCATCCTGGAGCACGTGCTACTGGATACTATGTATGATTTACCGTCGATGGAAGGGCTCAGCAAGGCCATCGTTGACGAAGATGTCATTGAAAGCAAATCCAAACCTTTGTTGATCTTTGAAGGTGGAGAACAAAGCCGGGCCGCATCTGATTAGATGCGGCTCGTCCACTCAACTTGATTCAGTGCCCAAAAAGGGCACATAAGTGACGGATCACTGTACAAATACCACAATATTTGTACATCTTTTAGCCGACTTCAATCCCCTTGAAGTCAATACGCAGCGCCCGCACATATGTAGAATGAAGCGTGTGGCAAACGAATTGCAAAGCAATCTTTGAACGTTACACGATAATTATTTTGGAGGTGTTGCAATCGCTTATTTAGTGTTCCGAGTCTGATGATAGTTTGTTCGCCTTGCGCATGACGCGCATCCCGGCCACGACAGCTCATCGCACTAAGCACTCTTCGCACTACACAATAAGTCTTGACACACTTTCCCAACCAGAGAGAGATACATATGTCTGATGAAGACAAGATTTCCGATATTGTTGATGACCAGTTGCAGGTAATGCCCGTATTACCGCTGCGTGACGTGGTGGTTTATCCCTATATGGTCATTCCGCTGTTCGTGGGCCGGGAAAAATCCATTCTGGCGCTGGAAGCGGCCATGGAAGAAAACAAACGTATTTTGCTGGCGGCCCAGAAAAATGCCTCTCAGGATGAACCGGAAGCCGAGGATCTTTACAAAATAGGCACCGTTGCCAACATCCTGCAGCTGCTCAAACTGCCCGATGGCACCATCAAGGTGCTGGTCGAAGGCAGTGAACGCGCGCGTATTCTGCATCTGATAGGCACCGACGACTATTTCAAGGCGCAAACGACCAAGGTGGAAGCCAAGGACGCCGATCTCGACGAGCGTGAAGCTGAAGTGTTGATGCGTTCGGTGATGGCGCAGTTTGATCAGTACGTCAAACTCAGTAAAAAGGTCCCGCCGGAGATTTTGTCATCGTTATCCAGTATCGAGGAACCGGGCCGGTTGGCGGACACCATTGCCGCGCATATGTCGCTGAAGATTGAAGAGAAGCAAAAGATTCTCGAAATCGAAAGCCTGCGCGAACGGCTGGAGCATCTCATCGGCTTGATGGAAGCGGAAATCGATCTGTTACAGGTTGAAAAACGCATTCGTGGTCGGGTTAAGCGGCAGATGGAAAAGAGCCAGCGCGAGTATTACTTGAATGAGCAAATGAAAGCCATTCAAAAAGAACTGGGCGACCTGGACGAAGGCCATAACGAAGTGGATGATCTGGCTAAAAAGATCGAAGAGGCCGGTATGTCCAAAGAAGCCAAGGAGAAAGCGGAGGCCGAACTTAGCAAACTGAAAATGATGTCGCCCATGTCGGCGGAAGCCACTGTGGTGCGCAACTATATCGACTGGCTGGTGAGTGTGCCGTGGAAAAAACGCACCAAGGTGCGCAACGACCTGGTCAAGGCGGAAGAGGTGCTGGAAGACGATCATTACGGGCTGGAAAAAGTCAAAGAGCGGATCCTGGAATACCTGGCGGTGCAGCAGCGCGCCAAGAAAGCCAAGAGCCCGATTCTGTGCCTGGTGGGCCCTCCCGGCGTTGGTAAAACATCGTTGGGTAAATCGGTGGCGCGTGCCACCAACCGCAAGTTCATTCGTATGTCGCTGGGCGGGGTGCGTGATGAAGCGGAAATTCGCGGTCACCGCCGAACTTACATTGGCTCCATGCCGGGCAAGATCGTTCAAAACCTGTCGAAGGCCGGAACCCGCAATCCACTGTTCCTGCTGGACGAGATCGACAAGATGGCCATGGATTTCCGCGGTGATCCGGCATCGGCGTTACTGGAGGTTTTAGACCCCGAACAGAACAACACTTTCGCGGACCACTACCTTGAAGTGGAATACGACCTGTCGGATGTCATGTTTGTGGCTACCGCCAATACCATGAACATTCCGGGGCCGTTGCTTGACCGTATGGAAGTTATTCGCATCTCCGGTTATACCGAGGATGAAAAGGTGAATATCGCTCAGCGTTATCTCGTCAAGAAACAGATCAAGGCCAATGGACTGAAAGACGAAGAGCTGGAAATAGCCGAAGCGGCTATTCGTGACATCATCCGCTACTATACCCGGGAAGCCGGGGTACGTAACCTGGAACGGGAAATCTCAAAAATTTGCCGGAAGGTGGTGAAAAACATCCTGGTGGACGAAGCCGGTAAGGATACCCACCATATTGAAGTCACGGACAATAACCTGGAAGACTATCTGGGGGTCAAGCGCTTCCGGTTCGGGCGCGCCGAAGAAAAGGATCAGCTCGGTCATGTCACCGGCCTGGCCTGGACCGAAGTGGGCGGCGATTTGCTCTCTATAGAAGCCGTACTGGTTCCCGGCAAGGGTAAGCACGTTATTACCGGTCAATTGGGTGACGTGATGAAGGAATCCGTGCAGGCTGCGATGAGCGTGGTGCGCAGCCGCGCCAAGATGCTGGGTATCGAGTCCACGGATTTTTATGAAAACAATGACATCCACATTCACGTGCCCGAAGGCGCCGTTCCCAAAGACGGTCCCAGTGCCGGTATCGCCATGTGCACTGCCATTGTGTCCGTGTTGACCGGCATTCCCGTGCGCTCAGATGTGGCCATGACCGGGGAAATTACGTTGCGGGGCGAGGTTCTGCCCATCGGTGGCCTGAAAGAGAAATTGCTGGCGGCACATCGCGGCGGCATTAAGACCGTGCTGATTCCCGAGGAAAACAACCGGGATCTGGCGGAAATCCCGGATAACATTAAGGAAAGTCTGGATATCCGCACCGTGCGTTGGGTTGACGAAGTGCTCGAAGTGGCGCTGACGAAATTGCCGCAACCGTTACCGGGCAGCGAGAAAGAGGCGGTAGCGGTGGAGCAAAAATCCACCGAAAAGTCGGAAAAAAGCATTAGAACCCATTAAATCGTCGCTTTAAACCCGAGAAAACCGGAAAAATTGCGCAAAAGCCATTGGATTTTGGCTTTTGCGCATTACAATGGGGCCGGAAATCGGGCCTCGGCGACGGTGAGACCTGACAGATAGAGCATCCCCGCCTACGATGTACACTACCGGTGAAATCGCCGGGTTGGTGACGTGCTGTTGACACCGGATGTTGTAAACTGTCATCTCATGCCGAAAAGTGAGCCTCTTCCCTTGACCCGCCGGGAGCCCATTGGTATAAAGCTTCTCCCCCGACGCAAAGGGGCCACACGGTTTTCCCCCGTCCTTCCTGAGCGCATAAAATGTAGTCACAGTGACGATGCGATCGGATATGGTTCGAGATGATTGACGCGGTACAACGCGAACATGTGAATGTATAAGCACACAATTTCATTGATAATAAGCACAACGAGAGGTAAGTCGAGTGAATAAACAAGAGCTAGTAGAAGCGGTTGCCGAGAGCGCGGACATTTCCAAGGCAGCTGCCGGGAGAGCAGTTGACGGCATGATCAACGCCATATCCGAAGCCTTGGGTAAAGGCGACCAGGTTTCCCTGGTGGGATTTGGTACCTTTCTGGTTCGGGATCGCGCCGCGCGTACCGGCCGCAACCCAAAAACGGGTGAACCGATCAACATCGCGGCTGCCAAAAATCCAGCATTTAAGGCTGGTAAAGCGCTCAAGGATGCCGTAAACTAGCGCGCTTTCTCAGGGTGGTTAGCTCAGCTGGGAGAGCATCGCCCTTACAAGGCGAGGGTCGTAGGTTCGATCCCTACACCACCCACCAAACTATTGTTCTTAAGATAAACAGGAGTGGTAGTTCAGCTGGTTAGAATACCGGCCTGTCACGCCGGGGGTCGCGGGTTCGAGTCCCGTCCACTCCGCCATTCAATCAAAAGGCGTTCCTGCCGGGAGCGCCTTTTATTTGTAACAACGACTTTAATAGTTATATTGCTGTAATTGTTGTATTGATAGTTTGTTGGTGATTTGTCCGGTAACCGGCAATAGCAACACAACGATCGTTATCGCTGGGGCAGAGGTTGGGTTAAGGTGCTGCTGAGGGACGAAGCGCACCATCTTCGGTGATAAGTGGGCGAAAGGTACCAGCAACCGTAAAAAGCCAGGATTAACGATTAACAATCATATTATAGTTATATTATAGTCATCCAGGTCGCAAAGCTTTGACTTGTTACATTTTACATTCTGATACAAACTCCGATAACTAACTATTCAGACTGGCAGGATTGGTAGTAATACACAATGCTCGGTTACATTAGAGAAAGCGTACAAGGTTGGATCGCCTGGGCGATTGTCATTCTGCTGATCATACCGTTTGCCCTGTGGGGCATTAATCAATATTTTGGCAATGGCGGCAAGCTGAATGTCGCAGTTGTCAATGGCGAAGACATTTCCGAACAGGCGTACCAGCAGGAATACCAACGCCAGCGAGAACGTACGCGCCAGATGTTTGGTGAGCAGTTCAACCTCTCCATGATGGACGACCAAATCAAACGGCAAGCGCTGAACAACCTCATCAACCGTGAAGTACTCACCCAGTTCGCCAACGACGCCGGTTACCGCGTCTCCGATCAATATCTCGCCCAAACCATCCAGGGTTTTGAGGCCTTTCAACAGGATGGCCAGTTTTCCAGGGAACAGTACGAAAAATTCATTGCTGCCCAATATGGTTCCCCTGCGGTATTCGAACATCTGGTAAAAGTCGATCTACTGACTACGCAATTGCGCTCAGGCATGATGGTGACGCCCATCGTGACCGAACAGGATGTTGATTACTTGCTGCGGTTACAGGAACAAAGCCGTGACATCGGCTACATGGTGCTCAAGGCCGACAGTTATAAACAGGACACCGAGGTGTCCGACGACGACATCAAGCAATACTATGACAAGCATCAGCAATCGTATATGACGCCCGAGATGGTCAGCCTCAAATACATTGACTTGGACGCCAGTAACCTCGCAAGCGATGAGAAGCCGACCGAAGAACAGCTCAAACAATTCTATGAAGACCGGGCCAGTATGTATGTGACCCCGGAAGAGCGCCGTACCCGGCACATATTGATCTCTCTGGACCCCGACGCCAGCGATGAACAAATCAAGGCGGCCAGGAAAAAAGCCGAGGACATTCGCAAGCAACTGGAAGAGGGAGCCGATTTTGCCGAGCTTGCCAAGAAATATTCCGATGACCCCGGTTCCGCACAAAAGGGCGGCGAACTGGGATTTTTTGGCAAAGGTGACCTGGATCCGGCCTATGACAAGGCCATGTTCAGCCTGAAGAAAGGTGAAATCAGCGAGCCCGTGTTAACCGCCTTTGGTTATCACATTATCCAGTTGGAAGAAGTACGCCCGCAAAAAGTCAAATCCTTTGAAGAAGTCAAACCGCAATTGATTGACGGATACCAGAAAAAAATTGCCGAACGCCGGTTTTTTGATTTGTCGGAAAAACTGACCAATTTAACGTACGAAGTTCCCGATACATTGCAGGATGCCGCCGGCGCCACCGGTTTGGAGATAAAAACTACCGGCATGTTTTCACGCACCGGTGGCGGCAAAGGGATTGCCGCCAATCCGAAGGTTATCCAGGCAGCCTTCAGCGATGAAGTGTTAAAGCAAGGCTACAACAGCGAGCCGATTGAACTGGGTGAAAACCATGTGGTGTTTATCCGGGTCGATAAACATGAGGAAGCGCAGGTTCAACCGCTGGACAAAGTGCGTGACAAAATCAAGTCCCAAATTATTAACGACAAGGCAAAAGCACGCGCGGAACAGACCGGGCAGAATATCATCGAGCAATTGACCAAGGGCGAAGCCACACCCGCTGCCGCAGCTAAAATCGTCAGTGTCGAATGGAAAAATGCCGGCGCATTAAAACGTACTGATCGCAGTATCAATGCGAAAATCGTTGAACATGCCTTTACCATGAAAAAGCCTGCGGAAGGGAAAACCCAATATTCGGGTATCAAATTGCCGTCCGGCGATTATGCCATCGTTGCTGTCAACAAGGTTACCGATAGCGACGTATCCAAGATCGACAAGGCTAAACGCGAGACGCTAAAGCGTAACATTGCCGGTATCCGGGGCCAGGTTGCCTACGCCGATTTGTTACAGGCATTGAAAAACCGTTCCGATATCGTGATCCACGAAGACAATCTCTAAAATCCAGTCTCTTTTTTATCTCCACAGCTGTCGCTGAATTCTGCCGTGAAGGTTTGCGCCCGGCGGCCGGCGATGACATAATTTATCCCCGCCATTGCTGATAGTGCGAATGGTCGAACCAGGGTAGCCGTGCTAATTGCCCGTTTCCGAAAAAATTGTCTGAAATGATTGGTACAGCAGCAGGGTTCATTGTATTTACATTGACACTGTCGTTATCTTGAAGGTAATAACACGATATACGTGTTACAAGCGGCCGTTCACGAGAATAAACCCACCCGGCAAAAAAGGAAGAAAATCATGCCTAAGATCAAACTTCACTGGCAAATTGTTATCGCCCTGGCATTGGCGGTCATCGCCGGCTCAATAACCGGTGAGGATATGGGTATTGGCGAATTTACGTTTTATCACGTCTATGCGTTTGTGGGCACCTTGTTCCTTAACGCTCTTAAAATGTTGATTGTACCTTTGATCGCTTCATCCATCGTTATCGGTATTGCGGGAATGGGCGGTCATCACGCACTGGGTAGAATGGGCGGTAAAACCATACTGTATTACGCAGCCACCAGCCTGCTGGCCATTCTAATTGGTTTGACGCTGGTGAATATCATGACGCCCGGTATTGTGGATGGTGAACCCGCCAAAGACAAAATTGGATTGACGAGCGACGTGGCGGATATCAAGTCCAAAGTGGAAGGTAAAAGTGCGGGTGACGTGGCCGAGGTGTTTTTACGCATGGTGCCCACTAACATTGTATTTGCCGCCGCCAACGGACAAATGCTGGGGCTGATCTTTTTCAGCCTGTTGTTCGGGTTTTTTATGACCAGGATCGATCATCCCGGCGCGGAAACCATTTATAACTTTTGGGATGCCGTGTACAACGTGATGATGCTCATCACCGACTTTGTCATGAAGTTTGCGCCGATAGGGGTATTTGCGCTGGTGGCTAAAGTCGTGGCCAGTACCGGCCTGGAAGCCTTCAGGCCCCTGGCATGGTTTTTTATGACAGTGCTGTTGGCGCTGGCGGTTCATTTTTTTGTGGTCATGCCTTTGTTATTAAAGTTCGTCGCCAGGGTGAATCCAATCAGGCACTACCGCGCCATGGCGCCGGCCTTGCTTACGGCGTTTTCCACCAGTTCATCATCGGCAACCTTGCCGCTGACGCTGGATTGCGTGGAAAAAAACGCAGGTGTTTCCAACAGAACTTCCAGTTTCGTATTGCCACTGGGTGCGACCATCAACATGGATGGAACGGCGTTATACGAATGCGTGGCGGCCATGTTTATCGCCCAGGCCTATGGTCTGGATCTGGGTTTTGCGGAACAATTTACAATTGTCATTGTTGCCTTATTGACGTCTATTGGCGTTGCCGGCATCCCCGCCGCCAGCCTGGTGGCCATCTCCATTATCCTGACAACTATTGGGTTACCGGTGGAAGGCATCGGACTCATACTTGCCGTAGACCGTATTCTGGATATGTGCCGCACCACGGTTAATGTATTCAGCGATTCCTGTGGCGCCGTTGTTATCGCCAGAAGCGAAGGCGAGGACAATATCCTCAAGGCCTAATGGCAACAGCATTTCACGCCCGGACCTCTCGTGCGTGCAGACGCTCAAATAGCGTTGGGCATGGAGTAGGAGCCTGCTTGCAGGCGATTAGAAGTTCGCTCTGTGCAAAAGTCTTGTCGTTAATTCCAAAACGCTGGTCCACATTCATCACGCGTAGACCAGATGGGCCAAGGATAGATAGCGCGAGACGGTAATCGATACCCGCAACGCTTGATCGCCAGCACGGCTGGCTCCTATACTGAAATTTTCCCCGATGAACTGTCTCCGGGCCGGTCAGGGTCTCTTTGGTCAAACCAACCTGCACAACAACAGGGTTTACCTTGTTCCAATAGCGCCTATAATAAAAATAAGCTTATGACGGCTTGCCAGTAGTTTATTGCATTCCCGCATTGGATCATCGCACAGGCCGTCCTGAATCTATGAACCCAAAATCCTATCAAAATCTTGTCTGGAAATACGCGAACTTCGGTACCCAACCGGACGATTCCGATTCGGACCGTGTCAAAAAGGCAATTCTTACTATTATATCCACTGTGATCGCAGTACTGGCGGTCCTGTGGGGAAGCGTATATGTGGCTACCGGCTATCAGCTTGCCGGATTGATACCGTTGGCGTACTCGATTATCTCCTTTTTCAGTATTTATTATTTTTTTAAAACCAAACGATTTGGTTTTTTCAGGTTCAGCCAGTTGCTGCTGATTTTGTTATTGCCTTTTTTTCTACAGGCAAGCCTGGGCGGGTTTGCCAATGGCAGCGTGGTCATGGTCTGGGGGTTTTTTACACCGCTGGCAGCCATGTTTTTTTCCAATTTGAAGACTGCCCTCGGCTGGCTGCTGGCATTCCTGGTATTGATTGTGATCTCCGGGATCTTTGACAGCGAGTTGTCGCAAAAGGTTGATCCCTTACCTGAACACGTGAACACCCTTTATTTCATGATGAATATGGGCGGTGCTCTGTTACTGATTTATATCGTGCTGCATTATTTTGTCCGTGACCGCGAGCGCTCTTACAGTTTATTGGAACGCTCCCGGGAAGAAGCCATCGACGCACGGGATGAACTGGAAAAAGCCTACAGCCAGTTGCAGAAGAAGGAGGCCAAGATAAGGGAATTGATGCTCACCGACCCGCTAACGGAACTGGCCAACCGCCGGCATCTGGATGACCGGCTGGCCGATGAGATCGAACGGTCCGATCGCTACGGTCACAAACTGGCGGTGATTATCGCCGACCTCGATCATTTCAAGAGCTTTAATGATGAATACGGTCATCTTAAAGGCGATGACGCGTTAAAACTGTTCGCCGATGTGATGGTGAATAACGTACGCGCGGTGGATTTTGTTGCCCGTTACGGGGGCGAGGAGTTCGTAATAGTGATGCCGGAAACCACGGCCGATGGGGCGACCCGGTTAGCCGAACGTATCCGCCAATCCATGGCGCAGCGGGAGATCAACGGCGTCAGCCGCAAGATTACCTCCAGTTTCGGTGTTACCATGAAGCGTCCGGGCGACGAAGCCAATGACCTGGTAGCCCGTGCCGACAAGGCGCTTTACCAGTCCAAGGAAAACGGCCGCAACCGCGTCACGTTTATGGAATAGCAATATTTGTTATTCAACCGTGCCTCTTGTTCCCATGCTTTAAAACCGGGCCCCTGGCTGCCTCTAGTACACCCCTCGTTCCCACGCTCAGCGTGGGAACGTATACCGCCATCAATGCCCCTGATTCCCACGCTCGACGTGGGAACACGAGCATCAGTATTTGCCCCCTCGTTCCCATGCTCTGCGTGGGAACGGATATGCCATTTATTACCCCTGGTTCCCACGTTCAACGTGGGAACACATATATCACGATGCCGAAGTATCCAGTCTCCCCATACCCATAATATTGTATCCGGCATCCACATAGGTAATCTCACCGGTAATACCAGCCGCCAGATCCGAACACAAAAACGCCGCCGCGTTACCCACGTCTTCAATGGTCACATTGCGACGTAACGGCGTATTCTGTTCGTTGTAATTCAGCATGGAACGGAAACTCTTGATCCCCGATGCCGCCAGGGTACGGATCGGTCCAGCGGAAACGCCGTTGACACGTGTGCCTTCCGGCCCGAGGCTGGCCGCCATATACCGGACATTGGCTTCCAGGCTGGCTTTCGCCAATCCCATCACATTGTAATTGGGCAATACCCGTTCCGCGCCCAGGTAACTCAACGTCAATAATGCGCCATTTCGGCCTTGCATCATGGGCCGGCCGGCTTTGGCCAGGGCGGTAAAACTGTAGGAACTGATTTCGTGGGCCTGTCGAAAACCGTCGCGCGTCGTGGCATCGACAAATTCGCCTTCCAGCTCTTCCCGTGGCGCAAATGCCACCGAATGCACAATAATATCCAGGCCGTCCCAGGTGTCGCGCAACGAGGAAAACACATTGGCGATTTCATCATCACTGGAAACGTCGCAGGGAAAGGTGAGCTGGGAGCCACACTCATTGGCCATTTTTTCGACACGTGGCTTGAGTTTGTCATTTTGGTAGGTAAACGCTAATTCCGCGCCTTCGCGATGCATGGCCTGGGCAACCCCCCAAGCAATTGATCGATTACTAGCCAATCCGACGATTAGCGCGCGTTTGCCGTCTAAAAAACCCATATCATTTTCCTTTATTTTTTAACTATAATTTAATAACTTACGCTACAAGTGATAATAACAAGCGAGTGCGTATTATACGCCAAGCGTCCGTAAAACCCTAAACCCGGCGGCCACTTACGGCAAAATAACTGGCAAAAGAGTTGCACAGATAAGGTGATATCGCAGCACCCGGCGTACTGCGGCAAAGAACCTTATCGAACTGATCCAGTATTTGGTTTTCTCAAGGATTGGCGGGGACGACGCATAACAATATCGGATAGCAAGTATTAGTGACGGGACTTTCAGTTAAAACGGTTAAAACAGCTCAACTCTGGTTCAAGGAACTCAGGTTCAAGCAACTTGGGTTCAAGGAACTCGGGTTCAAGGAATATGGATTCAGGGCATTCACTATTGTTCTCATACCGTTAATGTTAACGGCGTGCAAGCAAGGCACGTGGAACAATCCTTATCCTGACGATGAACGGGCGGCCAATATTCTCTATACCTCGTTTTCGGCACGGCCCAAACACCTGGATCCGGCGCAATCCTACAGCTCCAACGAGATTACATTTACCGGCCAGATTTACGAACCACCGTTACAGTACCATTTTCTAAAACGTCCCTATAAACTCATTCCGCTGGTGGCGGCGGAGATGCCCACGGCAACTTACTATGATAAGTCTGGTCATGTTTTGCCGGACAACGCGCCCATTGACGACATCGCCTTTACCATTTACCGCATCAGGATAAAAAAGGGTGTCAAGTATCAGCCCCATCCGGCTTTTGCCAAGGATGCAGACGGTAAACCGCTGTATTTAGATCTGACACCGGAACAGGTGGAGACCAAGTTCAAATTATCGGACTTCCCCGAAACCGGCACCCGCGAGCTGGTGGCCAACGATTTCGTTTACGAGATTAAACGCCTGGCCCATCCCCGGTTGCAGTCACCTATTTACGGTTTGATGACCAATTACATTGCCGGCCTGAAGCGCTTTGGTGATGAGTTGCGCCGTGCTGATAAAAAGCTTCGTAAACGCAACGGCGAAGATGCCTTTCTGGATCTCAACAAATACAGCCTGGATGGCGTGGAAGTGGTCGACCGTTATACCTACACCGTCAAAATCATGGGCAAGTACCCGCAATTTCTTTACTGGCTGGCAATGCCGTTTTTCGCCCCCGTCCCGCCGGAGGCCGATCATTTTTATTCCCAGCCGGGTATGAACAAAAAGAACATTACCCTCGACTGGTATCCGGTGGGAACCGGCCCCTATATGCTGACGGAAAACAATCCCAACCTGCAAATGGTTATGGAACGCAACCCCAACTTTCACGGTGAACCCTACCCGAAGGAAGGAGAACCCGGTGACAAAGCAGCGGGTTTTCTCGACGACGCGGGCAAGGAATTACCGTTTGTCGATAAAGTGGTATATAGCCTGGAGAAGGAAGACATCCCATCCTGGAACAAGTTTCTGCAGGGTTACTACGATGCCTCCGGCATTACCTCTGACAGTTTCGACCAGGCGATCAGGTTTAACAACCAGGGCGAAGCGGGATTGAGCGATACCATGGAGAAAAAAGGGATTAAGTTAATTACCGCGGTGGGTACGTCTACCTATTATATGGGATTTAATATGCAGGATCCCGTGGTGGGGGGTGACTCGGAGCGTGCCCGCAAACTGCGCCGGGCCATTGCCATCGCCGTGGACTATGAAGAATTTATTTCCATCTTTGCCAATGGCCGCGGTATCGCCGCGCAGGGCCCCATACCGCCGGGTATCTTCGGTTACAAGGACGGCGAAGCCGGTATCAATTCCTATGTGTATCAATGGGTAAACGGCGAACCCAGGCGCAGGCCCCTTGAAGATGCCCGTCAATTACTGGCCGAAGCAGGTTATCCCAATGGCCGTGATGCCCAGTCAGGTAAGCCGCTGATTCTGTATTTTGATACGCCGGCTACCGGCCCCGACGCCAAGGCGCAACTGGACTGGCTGCGTAAGCAATTTAACAAATTAAATATTCAACTGGTAATTCGCAGTACCGACTACAATCGGTTCCAGGACAAGATGCTCAAGGGCACCGCACAAATCTTTCAGTGGGGCTGGAATGCCGATTACCCTGATCCGGAAAACTTCTTGTTTCTGCTATACGGCCCTAACGCCAAGGTCAAAAATAACGGCGAGAATGCCGCCAATTACAGTAATCAGGAATTTGATAATCTGTTTGAAAAGATGAAAAACATGGATAACGGCCCGCAACGCCAGGGCATCATTGATAAAATGGTCGCCATTGCACGCCGTGATGGCCCGTGGCTATGGGGTTATCATCCCAAAAGCTTTGCCCTCTATCATTCCTGGTACCACAACGCCAAACCCAACATGATGGCCAACAACACCCTGAAATACAAGCGCATCGATCCTGAATTGCGGGCAGAACTTCGCCAACAATGGAACCAGCCCATTATATGGCCGCTTTATACGGTAGCAGGCGTATTGATCGCGGCTTTGATACCGGCCATGGTTTCCTACCGGCGTAAAAACCGTGCCAGGGGAGTGAGCTGATGTTTGCTTATATCATTCGGCGCGTACTGTATGCCATCCCCATCCTGATTGGTGTCAACATCATTACATTTGCCCTGTTTTTCGTGGTTAACAAACCCGACGACATGGCGCGCATGCACCTGGGTATGAAACACGTGCAACAGCAGGATATTGAAAAATGGAAACAGGCGCACGGCTATGACAAGCCGCTGTTTTATAACAGCGACCCGGAACAGGGCGGCAGTTTTACCGATACCATTTTCTATAATAAGTCCATCAGGCTATTTGCCTTTGATTTTGGCAATGCCGATGACGGGCGCAATATTACCTACGACATTGAGCAGCGTATGTGGCCTAGTTTATCCATCGCTATTCCGGTATTTATTATCGGCCTGCTGGCGAATATCACCTTTGCCCTGATCATTGCGTTCTTTCGGGGGACCTATGTGGATTTTTCCGCCGTGGTGCTGTGTGTCGTCCTCATGTCCATATCCACGTTGTTTTATATTATTGGCGGCCAGTATCTGGTAAGCAAACTGCTGCATTTGGTGCCGATTTCCGGTTATAGCGCCGATTTCGAAACGGCGATCAAGTTTATTATCCTGCCCATCGTCATCGGTATTGCCGGCGGCATTGGATCGGGTACCCGTTGGTATCGGACCATTTTCCTGGAAGAAATTAACAAGGACTATGTGCGCACGGCCCGGGCCAAGGGGCTGGCGGAACGCCTGGTGCTTTTCAAACATGTGTTGCGTAATGCGCTGGTCCCCATATTAACTGGCGTTGTCGCCGTTATTCCGTTGCTGTTCATGGGTAGCCTGATCCTGGAATCCTTTTTTGGCATACCTGGCCTGGGTAGTTATACCATCGACGCGATACAGTCGCAGGATTTTGCCATCGTGCGGGCCATGGTATTTTTGGGCTCCGTGCTGTATATCATTGGCCTGATCCTTACCGACATCTCCTATACCATCGTGGACCCCCGGATCCGCCTGGGAGCGGCGGCCGCATGAATATCAGCATGATCAACAAAAAGCCTTATTTGATTCTGCTGGCGGTGGTTTTTGCGGTGATCATTCTGGCAGCTGCCATCGGTGAGTCGGCCAGCATTAAATTTGTCACCCTGTGGACCGACATATTGCTTTATGTGTTGGTTATTACCGTTGTCCTGTTTGGAATACAGGCCCAGCAAAAGGAACACTTGCGCGCACCCTGGCGCCATGTATTACAACGCCCGCTAGCCATGTCCGCCCTGGTGGTCCTGGGCTTTTACGTGGCCGTGGGTTTGCTGGATTCCGTTCATTTTCGCGAAGCGCTGGATCAGCAGGAAGGGCAAACGGAGGTCCATTACTCCGGTGAAGTGGTCAGCCTGTTTGACAAACTGGTGTGGCCGTTGAAAGTACAACAGGAAAAAACCTATTCGGCGCCGTTCGCCACCCATTTATACGCCAAGGAGACCATTGATACGCCGCAGGGACAGATACGTGACTACCCCCGCCTGAAATACGGTGGCGCTCACTTAGCAGACCCCGGGGAGGATTTTTGGCCAAATATCATTCTGAATACATCGTTGTCATTGGTATATGCCCTGGTGATTTGGCTCGCCATCAGCGCGCTGATTAATTGGTGGGTTTCACGGCATTATCAAAAATCATTCGGCAAAATGATGGAAGACATCGCCATTGGCCGTACCCGGGTGCCGTTCCGTTCCATGCTGGTGACGTTTGGGGTGATATGTTTCGTTATTACATTTATTGTTGTTTTTGGTGACCAGTACCATATCCTGGGTACCGACAAAGTCGGCAACGATGTGCTGTATCTCAGCATTAAAAGTATTCGCACCGGTTTAATGATCGGCACTCTCACCACGCTGATTATGCTGCCTTTCGCTGTACTATTGGGGATTATGGCAGGTCACTTTCGCGGTTGGGTGGATGACGCTATTCAGTATCTTTATACTACGTTGAATTCCATTCCCAGTGTCCTGCTGATCGCCGCGGCCGTTCTGTCATTGCAAGTCTACATGGCCAATAATCCGGATATGTTCGAAACCGTCACCGAACGCGCCGACCTGCGTTTGTTATTTTTATGCATGATCCTGGGGATTACCAGCTGGACTGGTTTATGCCGGCTGTTGCGCGGCGAAACCTTTAAGGTCAGCCAACTGGACTATATTGAAGCGGCGCGCGCCTTCGGCACCGGCCACTTCAAAACCATGATGCGCCATATCCTGCCCAACGTCATGCACATCGTATTGATAATGGTCGTGCTGGATTTCAGCGGCCTGGTGCTGGCCGAAGCGGTACTGTCTTATGTGGGTGTTGGTGTCGACCCCATCACCATCAGCTGGGGCAATATGATCAACAGCGCCCGTATGGAAATGGCGCGCGACCCCATTGTCTGGTGGTCACTGGTGGCAGCCTTTGTATTCATGTTTACCCTGGTACTAGCCGCCAACCTGTTTTCCGATGCCGTGCGCGACGCCTTCGACCCACGAATAACGCGCTCCAAGTAGGGTGTGCATTGTACACCAAATGAAACAGGTAAATTAAATTATTAAGCTACTTGGGAGCAAAGGCGAAAGTCGAAGCCCCCTGTAGGGTGCTGCTGAGGAACGAAGCGCACCATAGTCCGACTTGGATGTGCACCGCACACCAAAGGAATGGCTAAACAAGGTTTCGAAGGCCGTAGGGTGTGCATGGCACACCGAAAGAAACCGGTAAATGAAATTTTAAGGTAAGCGGCAACAAAGCCCCCCGTAGGGTGCTACTGGGGAACGAAGCGCACCATATGGAAGAACCACGACGTCTCAAGTGTTGCGGTTCGCGAGCTTTTTATGTCCGCTAGGTACGTCGCAACGTGAAGCTGTAGGGTGTGCACCGCACACCAAAGGAATTAATACACAAGGTTTCGAAGGCCGTAGGGTGTGCATTGCACACCATCAAACCGGCAAAATAAATTTTTAAATTACCTAACAACAAAGGTAAAAATTGTAATAGACAATCGCAACAAAAAACAATGGCAAACCAAGACAACAACCAAAACGACCAAGGCCCCCTGTTAACGGTCTCCGGTTTAAAGACCTGGTTCGAAACCAGCGAGCAAACCGTGCGCGCGGTGGATGGTGTCGACTTTACCATTAACAAAGGTGAAACCTTTGCTTTGCTGGGTGAATCCGGCTGCGGCAAATCCATGACCTCGCTGTCACTAATGCGGCTGGTACCGGAGCCCGCCGGTAAAATCGTCGGTGGCAGCGTCATGTTGCATGACCAGGATTTATTGCAACTCACCGAAATGCAAATGCGCAACGTACGCGGCAACCGCATCTCAATGATCTTCCAGGAGCCCATGACCAGCCTGAACCCGGTGCTAACCATTGGCCGGCAGATCAAGGAAACCGTGGCACGCCACAGCCGCTTCGGAGATTTCTCGGCAAAGAAACGCACGCTTGAATTGTTAGACGCCGTCGGCATACCCGATCCGCGACGGCGAATCCATGAGTTTCCCCACCAATTATCCGGCGGTATGAAACAACGGGTGATGATTGCCATCGCCCTGGCGGGAGATCCGGAACTGCTAATCGCCGATGAACCAACCACCGCGCTGGACGTCACCATCCAGGCACAGGTCCTCGAACTATTGCAAAAGCTGCAACAAGATACCGGCATGGCCATCATGCTAATCACCCA
>JASFOJ010000080.1:0-19970 GCA_050116575.1 Gammaproteobacteria bacterium
CGCAGGTCGAGGCAGCCGCACGTGCTGCGTTGCTGGAACAAATGGAAGAAGCCATTGATTTGGTCGTCGCCAATAATCTGGAGGTGGCCGCTATACTGCTTGCTCAGCACCGTTTTACTGCAATACTACTGCGCGTAACGACAGAGGATGATATTGATTCTCTGCAACAACTCACAGTGAGGTCACCCACACCCTTTATCCTCCTGCTCGATTCTTTTGAAGACGATATCGGTCTAAAGGGATTAAGGCAGGGTGCTCAGGATTATCTGTCCATTAACCAGTTGAATGAGCAACTGGTCCATGCCATAAAACGGGCCGTGATTTGCGAGCAACGGACAACTCAGCGGCTGCACAGTACTCCGAACTGCAGGGCTTGTGAAGCCCCCATGGGTAAAATAATTGCCACCAACGCCGATGGCATGGTTGTTGTGGATCGACACGGACTCGTCCAGTTCGCGAATCCTGCCGCGGAAGTCTTGTTCGGGCATTCACAAGACGTACTCATTGGACAACCATTCGGATTTCCTGTGGTTGCGGGTAAGTCGACCGAGCTTGATGTAAGACAGAAGGGTGGTGCTCACCTGGTGGTCGAAATGCGCGTCGCAGAAATTCCCTGGGAAGGGCGCAAGGCGTATCTGGCCACATTGCGGGATATCACGCTGCGTAAACGAATGGAAGATGCTTTGCACAATCTCGTTCAAGGGACAGCACACCACACCGGCCGGGATTTTTTTCGGCTGCTGGTGCGCCACCTTGCCCAGGCTTTAGACGTGCGTTATGCATTTGTCGGTGAGATTGCCGGTGCGCAGAGGGATACGATTCGAACAACGGCTTTCTGGGCAGGAACCGACTACATGGATAATGTGACCTACAAATTTGCCGGTACGCCCTGCGAGAAAGTGGTGGGTAAGGAACTGCGCTATTTTGCGCGGGACCTGCAGCGTCTATTTCCACAAGACCACCGGTTGGTGGAGTGGGGTGCGCAGAGTTACATTGGCACACCCCTTTATGATACCAGTCATCGACCCCTGGGTGTTCTTGGTGTCTTGCACGATAACCCGCTGGAAGCCAAGCAACTGGCGGAGTCCATCGTGTCCATTTTTGCGGCTCGAACGTCTGCGGAATTGGAACGGCAACATACCGAAGAACAGGCCCGCAAGCATCAGGCTGAATTGGCCCATGTATCGCGAATCAGCACCATGGGCGAAATGGCCACCGGCGTGGCCCACGAACTCAATCAGCCGCTTACGTCAATCAATACGCTGGCGGATGTTGCCAAGCGTACGCTGAATGATGACAATCCTGCCATGCAGGAAGTTCACGGGATGCTCGATGACATCGGTGGCCAGGCGTTGCGTGCATGCGAGATTATTAGGCGTCTCAGGGAGTTTGTCACCAAACGTCCCCCAGAAGCAAGGGATGTTGATATAAATGTATTGGTTAATGATGTTGTGGGATTTATGGAAAATGATCTGCGAAAACGCAAGATCAAATTGAGTTTGCAACGGGACGAGAATCTTCCGATAGTATCGGCAGATGGCATACAGATAGAGCAGGTCATATTAAACCTGGTGCGAAATGCTGTTGAAGCCATGCATGAGGCAGAATCGCAAGACCGCGATCTAACAATCCATACAGGCTCCAATTCAGACGGGGATGTGCTGGTTGTTATTTCCGATACAGGTCCAGGCATGGACAAGGAGACACTGGCGAGTATTTTTGAGCCGTTTGTTACGACAAAATTGGAGGGCATGGGTATCGGCCTTTCCCTCAGCCGTTCGATTATCGAAAGGCATGATGGACGTCTTTGGGCCGAGTCTACACCAGGACAAGGTACAATTTTTTCTTTTTCGCTTCCGGTAATTGGGTCATGATTCGGCTTAGTCGGTATGTGACTATAAATAAGAAGATGGTAGTGCCACTTAAATCAGGCGGACAAACAATTACGGTTCTGTGAACATAATCGATATGCCACCCTCGAGCCCTATTACATTGTTGATCTCGGCGGTGCCGGGAGACGCCTCCTCCGTTTCACTAATAGTGAAGTCGGTGTAGAACACGCCGCCTGGGTCAGGGGGAGGGGGAGTGACCGACGTGAAGCCTATTGCAGTGATGACTTCCCGGTTCTGGTCTACGTTTTCCACATAGCCAAGGAAGTTGGCGGTGCCATTAAGCAGCTCGGCGACGTCGGTGGGATCATTGAACCAGCATTCGTTGAGCGTACCTGTAAAACTGTCGCCGGGGCCAAGGCTGCCATTGGAATTGGTGTCGACCCAGGACAGGGAGCGTATACCTTGATCGGGGACGGTCCTTCCAGCAATATTGGCGGGCGCGGTAAGTCCGGCGTCGCTGAACGCGTCGCACATTTCCTGGATCGAAGCGGCCTGTTCCAGGTCGGCTGCATGTTCGTCGATTAATCCAAGCACCTCAGTAACGTAATCCACCTGTCCAAACAGAAAATCTAAGACCTGAAACCCGAACGCGGCTAACTGTTCAACCGTATTGGTTGAGGCGTCGAGTAGCTGATCGAACTCGTCCCAGGTGTAGCAGCCAAGCGAGGCTCCGTTGTCGGTGATGTTTACTCCGGCGCCGGTCGTACAAGTGGCCGGTTCAACAACGATAAATCCCTCACCCAGGCCGTCGGGTGCAGCTACTGATTCAATCTGAATGCGCCCCAGAACCGGTAATCCGCTGACACCGATGATGACCTGGTCAAGAATCTGGATGTGAAGGTCTCCCACAAACTGTGTCGTATTCTCATCGAAGACATCAAGAAACGTCCCCTGGTCGATGGTGGCCAGGCCGCATTCTTCAGTATCAGGGTCACATTGAAATGTGCCAACCAGGGGATTCGGGTCGACTCGCAGAAATACTGTAGCGCTATCCTGCGGGATGCTAACAGTAATTCCATTGGATTCAACACCACCGCTATTGGTCCCTCGACTGATGTTGTAGTCGTAGGTTGGCAAGAGGCTTACGCTGGTATCGCCATTGTCTCCATCACCCCCGCCCCCCGTGCCGATAGTACTTATGGCGCCGACGATGAAGACTGCTATGACTCCGAGATAACGAAAAACGCTATTAATTGATGTGCGTGCATGCGCCATTTTATTCACCCCGTACTCGATATATGTCAAGGTCATTAAAATGTGCCATGCTTTACTTTAGAGAAAAGAAGCACATACAGTCCTTCGCTAAAGCATGGCATCAGATTCACACGCACTAGTCAAATGCTGGCCGAGAGAAGTGTTGTTTATTTTATTTTTACATACTATAAATAAGGGGATTTGATATGCCATGACCCCCATCAACTGACAACCTTTTTTCCAGATTTGCGTTAAAACTCGCTAGACTCGTCTAAATTTTCAGCCGCTGTTGACCGATATATTTAACCATTTTTAATGCTCCAACTTTATTATATTGTGCTAGTAATTTCCGGATCGAATTCCAATTGAATTTATTCGCCGTCAAAGTCATTGATTAGCAAAGGATATTCGCAAATGAAAAACAACATCATGCAATTTTCCCTGATCCAATTCGTTGTCGCGACGTTGGTGACCGTTAGTTTAATAGGCTGTACCACTACGAACCCTTTTACGGGTGAAAAGGAGATGAGTAATTCTTCCCAGGGTGCTATGTGGGGTGCGTTGGGCGGGGCATTGCTTGGCGCTGCTATTGCCGATAAGGAGGATCGTAAAGACCGCATGTTGAAGGGGGCCGGGATTGGTGCGGTGGCTGGCGGATCTGTTGGCTACTATATGGATAAACAGGAAGACAAGCTGCGCCAGCAACTGCAAGGCACTGGCGTCAGTGTTACCCGAGACGGCGACAACATCATCTTGAACATGCCCAGTAATATTACCTTTGATACTGACAGCTACTCCTTAAAGCCCAGGTTTCACGAGACGCTGGATTCCGTCGTCCTGGTGCTCAATGAATATCCTTCCACGCTGATTACGGTGATGGGACACACGGACAGTACCGGCTCCGAGCAATATAATCAAAATCTGTCCCAGCAACGCGCTTTGTCCGTCGCGAACTACCTGTCCAACAAGGGCGTGGCGCAGCAGCGCCTGGCAGCCAGTGGCTATGGCGAGGCTTTCCCGATTGCCCCCAACAATACGGAAACCGGCCGGGCGAAAAACCGCCGGGTGGAAATTCAACTGGAACCGGTAACTAAATAATTACGCTGAGCAACGTAGAGAATCGGAATCCAAGAGGACGGACTGCGTTCTCCACGTTCGGGTTTTAGCATTCGCGGCCTTTTCCAGAAAGCGCCAGCGACTAACGCCGCACAGGCATACTCGCCTGTGCGGCTCAAATCTCTAATTTCTAACCTTTCTTTTTTTTCTGGTTCGTAAAATCGGGCGACCGAGCAAGGTTGCCTGACGAAACCAGAACGATATCAACGTAACTAGTTGAAAATACATATAATTACCGTGAGCATGGACTTTTTCCTAAATCGGGTAGCGCCGTGTCGTTATTTATGAGGTTCGCACCTAAAGTAGACGCCCGTATGTAACGAAGCCGTAAAATGGTAATTGCATAGAGTCGTAAGGAATCTCTTGTTAGTGGGCAAGATAGAACGGACAGGATAAGATTCGCCGCGAGTTAACTGGTTGCAGGAATATGCCAACATCTCCCGATATCAGCTATAATTTTCATTTTATCTGTTAAACTTTTTTCTGCCAATAACAGCTTAATATAAAAACTGTAATAAATTATGGCGTTGTTGACTTTGAATGATCATATCGTTCAGCACCTGGAATCGGGATTGCCGATACAGGTTGGTACCCGGAATGCATTCAACAAACCGGCCTATACACGTTCCTGGGGTTGTAAGGTTAATGCTGACCATCACTCAATAATTCTATTTTTATATCGCAGCTACTGCGAACAAGCCTTGCAGAATATACAAGAAAATGGTGTGTATGCGGCGGCCTTTGTAAATGTCTTTAACTATGAAACCTACCAGTTAAAAGGAACACAGGCCAAAATTCTGGATGATCTGACTCCGTATAAGGACTTGCTGGAACGCTACTATCAAGCTCAGGCGGATATGGTCACCAGGCTGGGTTTGTCCCCAGATACCGTGGATAGCATGAGCGGAAAATCGGTGGATGACTATGTTCCTGTCTACTGCCCGGTAGAGGATTGTTACAGTCAGACGCCCGGACCGGGAGCTGGCGCGAGGGTTGAGTTGTGATGAATCCGGCGTTGACTCTGGACCAGATCCAACCCTGCTTCGAAGGCGCGATACCTGCCACTATACTCACTTGCTCGGCAGACGGCGCGGTTAACATTACCTTTCTCAGCCACGTTTATCACATCGATGCTACTCACGTGGCATTATCGGCACAGTTTTTCAATAAGACTAAACGGAACTTGCAGGAAAATCCGGACGCGACCGTTATGGTAATGGATCCCATTGATTTAACCCAGTATATCCTCGATGTGCATTATCTTCACACCGAAACTGAAGGTAAGATTTTTGACCGTATGAAACAAAAACTGGAAGATATTGCTGCTGTCACCGGGATGGAGTCAATATTTAAACTGCGTGGCGCGGATATATATTGTGTTCATTCCGTTTACCCGGTAAAACCGGAAACCATTGAGAAGTCCCCGGTACGTACGCCAACCTTGGAACAGGTGTCCACGATATTACAGGCGATCAATCAAAGTCTGGATATGGAGTGCATGTTTGAGGAAACTCTGCGTGGTATGGCGGAGCATTTGGGTTATACTCATGCCATCATATTTCTCAAAGACCATATGGCGGATCGGCTATATACAGTTGCCAGTAAAGGTTTTGGCGAATCCGGTGTTGGCTCCGAGTTGGTAATCGGTGAAGGGATTGCCGGTACCGCGGCCGCTAATTGTCATCCCGTACGTTTTACCAACTTGGCACGTGATTTGACCATGAGCCGTGCTATTCAGCAAGGTATCAACGCCCAAAGAGGGGATACCTATCTGGAACTCAACATCCCGTTACCAGGACTCCCTCAGCCGCAAAGCGTAGTTGCAGTACCGCTTCAGGCCAGGGGGAAACTATTGGGTGTGATATACATCGAAAGCGAAGAGATCATGGCTTATTTTGACAGCGACGTGGATGCCCTCACCTCTATTGCACAAAATTTGGCGATGGCGCTGGCTTTTTACCAGTCAGAAATACATACCGAGGTCGGTGTGGATACCACAGCTGGTGAATCCCGGAACCAGGTGGGGGATGACGTGCTGTTACGTTGTTATGAAGCAGATCATAGTGTTTTTATTGGTACCGATTACGTTATTAAAGGTGTCGCTGGAAATATCTTATGGAAGCTGCTTAACCAATGGCGGGATACCGGGCAAGTGGAGTTCACCAATCGCGAGTTACGTTGCGACCCGGACATCAATTTACCCGAGATCGGTGATAATCTGGAGGCGCGACTAATCCTGTTGCGAAAACGCCTGGAGGAACGCGATGGGCCGATTCGATTAGAAAAAAGGGGTCGAGGTCGATTTGGATTAGTCGTCGACCGACCATTGGAGTTGCGATTTATTGCCCGTGAAAAATAGGCCGGCAGTAGATGCCGCCGGCTTATTTTCGAAAATAACTAACGATTACAGTGGAGCCCCGGTTACTTCGCGTTAGCCTGTGCTGGCAGATTTTTTGGGTAGAACTCAATATAAGGGGTATTAACGGCGACACCGGGTTTCTTGTAATCGGGCGCGTCCTTTCCGTGTTTCCCCAAGGAGTGTACAAAACGATACATTGCCCGCAGGTCTGCGTCGCTCATGTCGCGCAAGGCGAACCATGGCATCGGCGGTCTCGACTTCATGCTATGTGCCTTGGTAATCCATTCTTCCTCTGTCATTGTTGCCAACAGGTTGCGTAAATTTTTCGGATAAGTTACCCCCCACGGACCGGCAAAGCCGACACTACTGCCTGTTAGCCACTCTGTCTCGGGGG
This sequence comes from Gammaproteobacteria bacterium, assembly GCA_050116575.1. Taxonomy (GTDB): domain Bacteria; phylum Pseudomonadota; class Gammaproteobacteria; order SZUA-152; family SZUA-152; genus JAKEGK01. Next base: position 6,956 of record JASFOJ010000080.1, read on the forward strand.
TATTACCACCATTTTGTGCGTAACCCGGCGTATGGCAATCGTTGCATCCGGAAATTTGAACAATATATTTGCCACGCTGTATTAGTTTGCCATCATCGTCCGCTGCCATGGAATTGACGGTGTTAAAGCTTAGTGTGGCCGCAACGGAAATCATCGCTAGTTTTTTTATCATGGTTTGTCTCCTTATTGTGAGAATTTTTCTGATTAAAGTCGCTATCAGCCATTGGCCTGAAGCCCAAGATCCCGATGGAGTGCAAGCCAGTCTTGTTCCGGTAATGTCGCCTCTGCCAGTAACGATATGCGCGCAAACGCCGGTTCAGGTAAAGCCGTTTGCATATTGTTTAACATTAGGTGACGTTCTTTGTGGTTCATCGCCGGTATCATTGCCTTGAGTAAGGTTTGCATAACAACCGGTGGCAACATCTGTCTGGCATTTGCCTGTACCTGCAGCATCTGCACGTCGTCGCAGGAGCTACTCAGTTTTGGCCATACTTGTGTCTCTTCGATATACATATGTTCCAGCTGTGCAGCAACATAAGCGCTGAATTCAAGGCAATATGCCTGTCCCAACGTGGTGTTACCTGCGCCGCCACTTATGTTGTCCAGAGAATTGGTCAGGGTTTTCATCCCCTTGTCCAATTGTTGATGAGCGTCATCAATGGTTGCCAGCAAGTCTGTGTCGACGCAGCCTGCCATCAACGGCGCGAGTAGGGTATCTTCAATTTCACCGTGTAACTCGAGCAGATCGAAAACCTGTATCTGACGGGTACGAAGCTTTTCGAAATCACCATCGTTATCGAAATCTGCCTGACTGATCTGTTGCATTAAATCGAGCAACAATTTACGAATACCTTTGTGTACATCTTTATATGGGTTTACCTGGGTCATATTGGGCTCCCATCATTAATATCGTGGTGGTGGTTTATATCGGAAAAAACCGTTTTCATATAATGAACCTCAAAGTTATATCCGGGTTATTTGCTGTGTTGTTTTACACAGCAACAAATATAGATAGAAACGAGCTTCCCGTTTCCTAAATGATTCATAATGAAATACTAAAATTTTCTTAAACAGAGCTGAGGTATACGGTCAAACAGGGATTGTCTCGTATTGGTCATGAAGACACCGGAGGCAGGCCCGGTTAGCAGACGGCTGTAGGCCGGGCATATCAGGGGTAATGTGCGGCAACTATTTGTTGAACAAAGAAAAATATCAAAAGCCGCAGCTCGTTGGAGCTGCCTGCATGCTCTATTCTATGGAACCGTTTGTAAAAGGAGGGTAAGGTGAATTGCGGGAATTATTGGGTTGTTAGCACCGGGGGCGCGGTCTTAGCAGGGAACGGTTACTGCTTCATAATTGCCCAAATACCATAAAACCCAAACAAGACCCAATTGATGGTATAACTTCAATGCCTTTAATTTCATAAAGGCCTGATAGTATTTTGTGGTTCTCCGGGTGGTACAAAATGTTTGTTGTTACTGTTTAAAGGCTCTATATGTTTTTTTTACTGTTGATGCTGTACAAGGGGTATCTTAATGTTTTGCTGGCGATTTCCCCTGCAAGGCTATTTGCAACCATCGTCAAAGCGGATGTCTATCATAGCCTCCTTGTGGAATGGACCAACGCCTTTGTTCCGCGGGAGAAAAGCTGTATCCTCGAGGTGGGTTGTGGGCCGGGCCTGTTGGCTTGCCACCTGGCTTCAAAGGAACACAATGTGACCGGTCTGGATTTGTCAAACAGCATGATCCAGAGAGCGAAAAAAATTTCGCAAAGAAGCGGTTTTGTGGTGAACTTTAGTCAGGCCGACGCTTGCGATACCGGGTTGCCGAATTCGACGTTTGACACGGTAATGGGGGCATCCATCGTAAATGTCGTCGGCGACCCATTGCCTATTATGAAAGAAGCGTGGCGTGTGTTAAAACCCAATGGCCGTGTTTCTTTCTTGTTCCCCACCCATAGTATGTCGGCAAAAGCAATATATCAATTTGCGACTGATAAAGACTACACGCCATTTTCTACAGCAGTGCTGATGACCTGGGCTAGTAAAGCTCCAAAAATAGATATTCACACCGTGAGTAAATTATTCGGGCCGGCAGGTTTTAGCGGTGTTCAATATTACAAGGTGATGAATGGTATGGTTGCCGCAGTTACAGCGCATAAACAACTCACGAAATAGCGGCTACACTTGAACAGTCATTGGGTCAGGTTGCAAATTTATTTTGCGTACCTGGCGGAGTCATTTTTATATTTTTTTTACATTTTTTTGATGAATTTTTTATATCTATGTCGTTCATGTATTCAACTAAAGCTTTGGTTGCTTGTGTTAGCGCAATAACATCCACGATACTGGTTTTTTCTTGATAGAAAACTCCTGTTACCACGATTATCATACTGAATGTATCCTCAATAAAATCATTAAGTTCCGGCGGCTTATAGGGTAAGCTATGTTTAACCATGTAAGCCTGTGTAAGAATAGTGATTACACAACGTCCAATCTAAACTCAGTTACGGTTGCCCGCAAAAAATAATTACACGGGTACTTACAATTGCTTTCCAACTTGCGGTATATTTTGTTTTTCTTTATATGGCACTATCGTATAAATTTTTTACACGTTAATACGGTTAGCAGTCACATTAAATTCGTTAGCTCTTCTCGATGTGTGTTGATAAACCAAATACAGCCTGATGCACATCACATTGGAAACTCTTTCTCCCAGGGATGGTTGGGGCGATATCGGGAAATTTTGACGATACTGTCTCTCACGCTGTACAGCTGTAGCCATTTCTTTATCTGTTCTAAATAACCTTTATTAAGGGAGGTGGGAGCATGGGCAGTACAGAAAAATCGACAATGGAGTCGTGGAATGAAAGCGGTGAAGGCAGTGAACGCGTCCAAAGTATGGGATGGAAAGAATTGTGGCTCAAGGAAGATTGGTGGGCCATTTGGCTAGGGTTAGGCATCGTTGTCGTTGCATACCTTTTTTTTGCCAATGGCTCAAGTATCAAATGGATCGCTATAACACCGGCCAAGTGGAGCACTTTTAGCGAACTGACAACGCATTTCGCTGCGCATATTACGCAATACCTGGCCCAGTTCGCACTATGGGCCGTAATCTTTGGTATTAGCATGAAGGCGCTTGGGTATAAGTTGTCGGAGTTTTACCCATCGTTCGTATTTATATACGTGGTGTCCATTCTTATTTTCATGCTTGGTGCCTGGGAAAAGGCGCATCACTACAACCTGGAGCCACCGCTGGTTGCGCTGCTCCTGGGGATGCTTATTTCCAACCTGGTAGGTTTGCCAAAGTGGATGGATACCGGCTTTCGTGTCGAGTATTACATTAAAACCGGTATTGTACTGTTAGGTGCAACGTTGCCGTTTACTTTGATCGTATGGGCAGGTCCCGTTGCTATCATGCAAGCGTCCGTTGTATCTGTAACCACATTCCTGGTGATCTTCTTTGTGGCGAAAAAGATAGGGCTCGATAGACGTTTGGCGGCCACCCTGGGAGCAGGGGGCGCGGTTTGCGGGGTGTCCGGGGCTATTGCGATAGCCGGGGCGGTCGGCGCCAAGAAAGAACACGCACCGATCGCTATTACTATGGTAATTGTCTGGGCAATTATTATGATTTTCTTCCTGCCGCTGGTTTCGCGCGCCCTGGGTTTGCACACCGGCGTGGCCGGTGCGTGGATCGGTACATCGGAATTTGCTGATGCTGCCGGTTTTGCTGCCGCCAAGGCGTATGGTGATCTTGGGGGCAACGTTCAAGGCATCGCAGGTACTACCGACGATGCAGTTTGGGGGTTCACGTTGATGAAAGTTGTCGGTCGCGATATATGGATCGGAATCTGGGCCTTCGTGCTGGCGCTGATTGCCACCACACGCTGGGAACGGGTTACGAATTCTAAACCAAATCCCGCTGAAATCTGGTGGCGCTTTCCCAAGTTTGTTATCGGTTTTTTGGCGGCTTCGATCATTATGACTGTCATTGCCAGTCATTACAGTTTTGCCGATTACAACAGTATTGTAAAACCGGAACTGGTGGGTCCAATAAAAGCTATGCGAACCTGGGCTTTTATATTCTGTTTTTTCAGTATCGGTTTGACAACGCGCTTTAGAGAACTGGCTCACGCCGGCGCCAAGCCGTTCTGGGCGTTTACGTCCGGTGTGGTTGTCAATGTCATACTTGGATTCATACTATCAACGATCGTTTTCGCCACCTATTGGCAAAATCTGCAACATTAAATAATAATGAGGGGGGCAGGTCGGCTGTGTCATCACAGCCTTGATGGTTCCGGGGTCTGGCTGTTCCGCCAGGCCTTGGAGCCTTACTTTTTTGGAAGCAATGGCAAAACAAAGTAATTTCATCTCATGGCTTACTTTGAGGTAATTATGCAAAAACAACCCCAACATCTACGGTGCATTAATTGTCTACATTTTCGCAATTCACCAGCTTATCTCGAACAGGAGTTCAAAGGAATGAATACCATGGGCTCGGGACACGCGTCGGTGCGCATGGATGACGGCATTTGTTTAAAAAATAATGAGTATTTATCGGCCAATGATTGGTGTGATAAATTCGAGAAAGCGTAGTTTCAATGGCTGGCGCGGCAAAAGCCGAAGCGACTTAAGATTAGTCATCGCGGTGGGCGTCGTTTATCCCGGTAAATCGCGAGTCGTTGGCTATCTCCTGTCTATTTAACTTTTGGCGATCTAAAGCTGTGAGAGGCTCCTGGCGGGGCTGATCGCAAACATACATATTGGTATTGTTTCTAGAAGGGCGAAACGAACCAATAACATCCCAGCTCATTAGAAAGCACTCGCGGTATCTACGGTATTATAAAAAATCGACTGTGCTTATATTCTCCAAATACACCACGCCTGATTATTTAATATTCCCTGTTGGCTCTTTCGGCTAATAGTAACCGGCCCAAATATATAATTTCCACTCTAAACGCTTGAGCGTGCTTGTCGATGCAGCAGTATTTTGTTGATCTTTAGTTGGTGTTTTACCTTACACGAGGAACGCCAACATGAATATATTCGTATTTATGTCGGTATTACTATTGACAACTCCCTGCTGTTCAACCGAAGTGAGAAATGAGAAGTGGTGCACAAACATGTAAGACAAAAAGGGAGATGAATGGACGATAGAAGAAACGAAAGAGTATACAAAAAGTTGTGTTCTTAAAATGGAGTCATCAATGAACGTGAAATCGATTCTTGCTGTTTTACTGTTGCTGCTGCTGGCGTCGGGTTGTACCGTCAGGGGGCCAAGTGTGAAAATGGAGGTGCCAGGTGTGGAAATCGGCGTTGTCGGCGGCGCTACACATTGTCCGCCGGGTCAGGCTAAAAAAGGTAATTGCTAAGTATGATAGCGACCAAATATCCAGATCGCATACCCCGCGCGATCTGAGTTCCGAACCCACTTTATATACAAAAAAATATCCTCTAAAGCAGTTATTTTACGCCGCTTTTTTAGTGTGTTTGAGAGTTAACAGGTAAGCGTGCATTTATTATACGTATTGATGTTAAATCATCGTTTCCTGTTATACAATAACGGGCTAAATTACCGGATGAAACAAGGCGGAATAGCGTAAGCATATTCCGCCGCTGCGATTGAGAATGTTATTAACGTGCGTTGGTAGCTTTCCTAGCCATGCTTGCCAGGCTTTTCGTCTTTTGTGTTGTTGGCGACGCTTTTCTCGTCATCCTTGGATTGCGAATCGCCAGGTGTTGAGTTTTTTACCAGCTGTACGGCGGTTTTACCGGTGATCTTTTCATAATCCGCTTTGCTGAGTTTGAATGCCTGATCAAAGTCGTTGCGTTTGACAAAATGATCCTTACCGTCAGTGAAAAAGCGATAATCGTATTCGTTGTTCGCTGTCTTCACTTTCAGTTGATAGTCTGTCTTTTCGGCTTTTTTATCTGCGGCATCACTAACTGACAGGGAGGTTAAGGCACCGAGCAGTATTTGTGCTTCATCTTTATTGACTTCCTTGTTTTCGGCGGTGGTTTTCCATTCCTTACCCTCCAGGCTTAATTCATAATCGGGTCCGCGCAGGCTGGCTACGTCATTGCTCGGGCGCATCAAGCCGCGGTCGAACCATTTATTGTCAGCCGCAGCGAAGTCGGTGGAATTAAGTTTGACACTATATACTTCATCGTCGTCGTCTTTGCGAAAATGAAGTAGGCGAAATCCCGGCGATGTACCCAGGTATATCTTCTCCAATGTCTTGTCTCCCCTGGCAAGGGTAATCCGTGTCTTGTATTTATCATCACTGACCTCAAAGCGGTCATGACTGCTGTCCGTGGTTGCCACCGGCCAACCGCTTTTTGTATGGGCCAGTTTCGTTAAAGCCTGGTCCACTTTATTTTGATCCGCAGGCAACTTGAAGTAGTTAGGCAGTTTCCATTGGCCGTCAATCTTGGCGATTACCACCTTTTTGCCATCAGTGTCTTCGACAGTGATGTGATCAATCTGGTTTTTATCAGCTGTCAATAAGCTGGTTTGCACGGCGTCGGCAGCCGGTGGTCGGCTGCCGAGATAAATGCCGCCGGCCAGCAGAAGCTGCACGGCGAACAAGCCTGTTAAAATTTTATTCGATCGCGTCATGTTGTGCTCCTTTATTTTTCTCATACGGCCAGCGTTTCAGTGTAGTAGCGTGCCCGTTGGCGCCGGCGGTGTGCCTGCCACATGGCGAGCGCCAGTAACATAACGACCGCCAGTATGTAGTTAGCGCTCTCCCAGATAACCTGGTTGTCGTGGTCCATGGGAGGCAGCGTACGGTTAAAGTGGCCGCGGGAACGGATGCTAAGCAATCCCTGGTCTTCAAGGGACCAGTCAACGGCATTGGACATTAGCTGCAGGCCACCGAGGTACTGACTACCATTGCTGGCGCCGATTAACCGCATCACCTTATCGTTAAGGAACTCATTGGATGCCAACAGGATAATGCGCGCCGATTCCGGTGAATGCTCGATCACGCTGCCAATGACGCTGTTATTGTCATCTTTTGTTTTATCCTTTTCCGACTTGCTCTGTTTGTCATCGCTGGCGGATTCCAGCAGGGGTGATTTTTTGCCGGCAAAATAGGATGTAAACTGTCCCTGGCTAATGGCTCCCAATAGCTGTTTGCCTTGATCACCTTCGGGCTGAAACAGGCTTCTGCCGTTACGGTCGATTTTTGGCATCACGTCAAGGGACGTCGATTGCCAGGCCCGATCGGAACTGTACAACAGTTCGGTAATCTTGCGTTTTGCATTTATATCCTTTTCGATGGTGATGGGCGATGCCCAGGCCATCGTTAATTGATTGAGATTACTGGTGACGGGGTTGTTCTGGTTCAGGCCATTGCTGCGCAGATCGGCGAAATAAGGATAATCAATCATGCGCATTTCCTGAAAGCTTAGTGCTCCCACGCGGCGGGTGACCGGTATGGGGAACGCACTGTTTTGTGGATCCATGACCAGTTTGTGTTGTAGTTTCAGGCCGTTGTGATCCAGCCATTTTTCCAGTCCACTATTACGCTGCTTAACTGCGAGGCTGTTACGGGTCATATTGGCGCTGTAGGGCGAGGTTGCCGCGATCACAGTGCCGCCACGCATGAGGAACTGGTCAACGGCAAACAACTGCTTTTTATCCAGTTCGTTGGGCGCGGCTAATATCAACAGGTCGGCCTCACTGTTCACGCTACCGTCTTTCAGGTCGTCGTGCTTGATGTTGTAATCGGCGCCTAACACTTTCTCCAACTGCGTGAATTGCGGGCCGCCCATGCCAAAGCGCGCCATTTGGGGGTCGCTTTCCGGCGTGACCAGCGCAACGGTCTTGGTGAAGCCGTTAGCAAAGCGTTTTATACCGGCATCCATCGCCAGCTTAAAGTCGTCACCGGTCATGTCGCCCAGCGGTATTTGTACAATCTGATCTCCCTTGCTCAGGGTCATATAAAAGTAAAACTGATTGGAATCGAATAAACCCGCCACCATGGGTTTGAAACCGTAGTCGTTGGCGATTTGCTGGGCGACCTGCCCGCCATTGGCCTGTGGATCGATGAACTGGCTTTTGAGCCGCCCGCCGGACTTGCTGCTATAGTCATCGACGACATTTTTTACGGCTTTTTTGAAGCCGGCCAACTGCTTCGGTAGTTTATCGTCAGCCGAGACATAGGCAGTAAAGCTGAGGTCGCCTTTGACGGTGTCGAAAACGTTGCCACCGGACTGATATGCCAGCAGGACTTTTTTTACGGCTCGCGTGATATCGTATTCAGGGTTGCGTAATTGCACATCCAGATTGCCATCACCCTGCGATTTGACTTCGATGAGATCACGAAAACCCAATACCTGAAAATCTTCGCCGTATTTTACCAGCACATTAAAGTAGGAGTTTACCAGTGATGATTGATAGCGGTCCGCCACCTGGAAAGGTACTGGTTCAATTCCGTATTTGTTATTAGCCTCCTTTTCCAGTTCCGGGTCGGTCATAGGATCGACAAATTCAACCCGCACCCGACCGTTGCCGGCGACCTGGTATTCACGGATCAGGTCGCGCATTTGGGGCACCAGAGGCGCCAGCAGGGGGTGGGTCTTACTGCTGAAATAGCCGCGTATCAACAAGGGTTCCTGCAGGTGGGACAGGTAATTCCGCGTGGCGTCGGAAATGGAATACAGGTTGCCTTCGGTGGTATCCACGCGTAACACGTTAATCTGGCCAAGCCAAAGGTTGACGGCAATGGCATTGGCGGCCAGCAGGGCAGTACCGACTTTCCAGCTTCTGTGGTGACCGGTGTCCCCGATTGTCGCCCAGCGTTCTTTTTCCAGCGAGAAAGTATTCAGGCTGAGAAAAATCGCGATAATACTGAGGTAATAAACAAAATCGCGTACGTCAATGACGCCGCGGGTAATGGCATCAAACCGCGAGCCGGTCCCCAGTGCGCGTAGCCATTCGCCCGCCTGGTTGCCAAAGAAATCGGTGATGGCGGGTGAGCCAATTAAATAAAACAACCCGCATACGGCGACGGCGCTAATTAGACTGACGATTTGATTGTCACTGCGTGCGGAAACAAACAGGCCAATAGACAGATATGCAGCGCCCAGTAGCAGCGTCGCCAGATAGCCGCTCCATACCGGGCCCCAGTCCAGATCACCAATCATGGCGACCGTAATGGGCAACGGCAAGGTAACGACCAGGGCGATGGCCAGCAACGCCAGGCAGGCCAGAAACTTGCCGGCCACAAATCGCCATATCCCCTGGGGTTGGGTAAGTACGTGCTCCAGTGTGCCACTGCGCCGTTCTTCACTCCACATTCGCATCGTCAATGCGCTGGTGAGGAAAATCAGCAGGATGGGCATCCATTCAAATAACGGCCGGACATCGGCGATATTTCGGGCAAAGAATGTTTCGCCCCAGAAAAAGATAAACAGGGTTACCGCGGCAAAACAAGCGAGAAACAGATAACCGATGGGAGAGGCAAAAAACAGCGTTAATTCTTTCGTGGTTATACGACGAATGGTGTTATCAAGCGGCATCGGCTAAATCCTCCTTCTCGGTGACTTCACGGAATACCGTTTCAAGGTCGCGGTGTTCGCGGCGAATTTCATAAAGGGCGTGGCCGTTCTCGATCAACGCCCTGGCGATGCTGTTAGCCGTTTTTGCGCTATCGGCGCTTGTGTTTATGGCAATATTGTAGGCGAAGCCCTGTGGCGTTTCCTGACCTTGCAGGCGGTCGATACCGTCAATATTCTTCAGTAGCGCATCGGCGGATTGCGGCGCGACATCGGTGATAAGATTCAATTGATGGCTGTTGCGCAAATCCTCCAGTCTGGCATCCAGCGCCAGCTCTCCGGAACGCATAATCAATGCCCGATCGCACAGGGCATCCACTTCCTGCATGATATGCGTGGATAGGATGACAGTGGCGTTCCTGGCGATTTCCCTAATCAGTTTGCGCATTTGCTGCGTTTGGGTAGGATCAAGGCCGTTGGTGGGCTCATCGAGAATTAAAAGGTTAGGCTGGCCCAGAATGGCCTGCGCCACGCCCACCCGTTGCTTGTAACCCCGAGACAATGTACCGATGGTGGCAAGTAATTTGTCACCGATATCAGTCGCTTTTATAGCCCGGCGTATTTCGTCCCGCGCCTTCTCATCGGTTAAGCCTTTCAGGTTGGCGGCATAATCGAGGTAATCTGCCACGTTCAATTCTGGATAAACAGGCAATGATTCCGGCAGATAGCCAAGCTGCTTCTGGATGGCAGTCCGATCGCGGGCTATATCAAGGCCATCAATTTCAATACGCCCGGCGCTCGGTTCCAGGTAGCCACTGAGCATTTTCATAATGGTGGTTTTACCGGCGCCGTTATGACCCAGCAGGCCAACAATTTCACCCTTTTCCACTTTAAAGCTGATGTTGTTGACTGCCTTGAAGTCACCATAGGCTCGGCTTAATTCTTCTATCGTTATCATGGCCTCTCCTTTTAAGGATTATGTCGGTGATTGATGAAAGTGTGCACGAAGCTCCTCATCCGGTTTTTCTGCCAATGCAGGAGCCAGGCCCAGATAGCGGGCGGAATCGGCAAGAAAACGCTTAATTATTTCATTATGCCCGGACACCTTCGTGCCCGTCGGCATCGGTATGGACCGATTCAAAGACATGAATTCAAAAGGTTGCATAATGGGCCTCCTTTCAAAAACATGACGGACTTAATGTTTGGGGTAATAACAGGTTGGTTGAGCCATAATTAAACGCGTAAAGCTGGTAGGCAACATAATGTTCCATCCTCCTCAACTAAACAGGATATTCCCCTGAAGAACAAAATGATCATTGCAGTTAAGGGCAACTTGGTTGTTTTTCAAGCCCTGCCATGCACTTTCTAAAGACCAGCCAAATCCGGTCAAGTTCCCGCTCAGTGGCCGGATCTGGGTTTAGACCGGTACTTAACGATAAATAATTTGTATTGGTGAAGTGATAGGCAGCCGAAATTGGTGGATTTCAACAACCGGCGGGGTATCGGGAAACGCCTGTTTGTCCCATCTGTGGCCGTTCGCACGGCTTTTTGAAAAACCCAGTCTGGGACAGCTCGATGATGATCGCGATGGAACGGTAACGAATGTGGTCAAAATCAACAATGGGCTGTTGGCATTTCGGGGTGGATTCCTGATTCTGTTCAGATTTCAGCATTTCCTGCAATGCCTGTAACAGGATTTGGGCAATTGGCTTGGTAACTTCCCCCTGCTGGAGGAAAGGGCGCAAAGAATTTTGGCCTTGTTTTTCTACAACTCCAGCATGGTTTGTTGGCATGGTTCCAGAGTCGCTACGTTGACTTTTGATGTTCTGAACAAAAGCCAATGTTTGCGAATCTCATTAAACAACAGGCAATGATTTCGGCGGTGGTTATCCGCGTATTGGCGAGAGGTTTAACCTGATCAATAAAACATGAGCCCAGGTGACAATCAAGTTACCATACGGTTATTGACAATTTTGGTTAAATCCGCAGCAAATCTATCAAGAATTATGCTTTTTAACCGATATAATCCCATGGCAGTGAGTCCATTTCGTCGAGATTTGTGGTATCAAATAGCAATTCGAATAACAAGAATTGACGATAGAGGATCATTAAATTAAATGAAAACAATCATATAAAACTCAATGAAATCATGTTGAGGCACAATAACAGGAAGGATTATGGGTATTGATTCGCGGTTAGGTACTTTGAGGAGCCTCCGGTTCCTGCTGTGTTTGTTGTTTTTATTTCCCACCTTGGTCAGTGCCAAAACACTGGTTTTTACCGCTCCTCCCCGAGAGACACCGGACCAGGGCAAGGCCGTATATGGACCCATTGCGGATTACCTAAGCAAGGAATTAAAGGTTCCCGTTAAGTACGAGCACCCCAAAAACTGGACCAACTACACAAAAGACATGCATGAGGGCAAATTCGATATTGTATTTGACGGTCCTCATTTTGCGGCGTGGCGCATCAAGCACTTGAAACATAAAGCAGTTGCGAAGTTGCCGGGAAATCTGACGTTTGTAATTTTCACGGATCGAAATAGCCATAAAATAAACAAATTGCGGGACCTTATAGGCAAAAATATCTGTGGCCTGCCCTCACCCAATTTAGCGACAATGTCCGCATTCTCCATGTACAACAATCCGGTCATCCAGCCTTATGTTTATTTCGTTAAAGGCGGGCCGCCGATGGTTTATAAATCCTTTAAGGAAGGAAAATGTATTGCTGCCGTGATACGTGATCAGTATTTCCTTAAGAAGGTACCTGCTGATGAACGGGAAAAACTTAAAATAATAGGTAAAAGCAGGCCGTATCCGAATCAGACGTTTACGGTCAGTACCCGTTTGACACCGGAGCAGGTTCAGAGGATAAAAACCAGTCTCACCTCGCCGGAAGGCGCTATCGCGGCAGCAAAACTGTTAAACAGGTTCAGTAAGAAAAGAAAATACATCGAAGCAGCTGAATCAAAAGACTACGCCGGTATAGAGCAACTCTTGGAGAAAATAGTATGGGGATGGTAGAGCTACGCTCGGTTGGCGTTAGCCTGGTAGGCGTTATCTGTAATCCATAGATTTCCATTTGACGGTATCAGGTACCCTAAACAGGTAATGCGACACCAATAGTAAGTGCAGAAACGTGAATGCAATCACTTCGAGACTAATACCAATTCAAGAGTGCCGTTTAAGCCCGCTTATTGTGTAAAAAACTACCCAATATTTGATGATTCACTGAAATAAGTCAAAACCGATATCAAATCGCGGCTTGTGTTATATAATCGTTACAAGAGCTGTTACGGCGGTCAAGTGATTTTCGCCGATCATATGGTATTGTATCACCGCTGTCAGTGTGAATTGGAAAATTTGTGATTGTTGCTATGCGGCGATTTTGCTTTGTTCTTACCAGGTGAATATGGCCACTATTTTTGACCGTTTTGTTTCGACGTTTATCTTGTGCCTGTACCAGGCGTTCCATCATGCGTAAATCCTTGCGTTCAAGGTTTAACGCCGCATT
>JASFOJ010000081.1:0-19694 GCA_050116575.1 Gammaproteobacteria bacterium
AGTTTAACCCTCGCGCCGCAAACTTTTTAAACAAGCTCACTCCAAAATCAACAAATCTAGGATAACATGTCACTCAAAATGAATACACATTCACTAATACAATTTGATCAACAAATCAAAATAGGATGTGCCTGGAACAGCAAAGTCGGAAAAGTTATAGGCTATTTTTACGTTAAACCCATTAAGGAGATAGCAGATTATAATGATGGTCAGATTCGATATTTATGTGAATTTGTAAAACTCGATTTCATCAGGATAGATGGAAACGGGCACTTTACTGAAATAGCCAATCTGCCGAAAGCTCTAAAATCCGAGGTAAATATTCTACTTGGTACAACAAAGCCTATTTTAAAAGATGTTCTAGATACTGGCACCGTAATTTACACAGAACGCCCGAACACATAGATAATTCGCAGGTTGGGGTGAAAAATGAACCCCTACGAACAGGAAGCTAGCAAGTAGCCCGGATGGAGTGCAACGAAATCCGGGAATACCTAAAGAAAAACTAACAAATGGTAAATTTTCGACGTAGCAAAGTCGCTGGCGGAACATACTTCTTTACCGTTAATTTGAGAAACCGCCGTACCACCACATTGACAGATAATATTGATTTATTGCGGGGATCATTCCACGAGACAAAATTGCGACACCCGTTTCATATTGACGCCATCGTTATTTTATCCGATCACCTGCACGCCATTTGGACATTGCCTGACAGAGATACAAATTATTCGACTCGTTGGCAATTATTGAAGAGCTTGTTTACCCGAAAGCTTAGAAAACAGGGTATCAACATCTCCCGAAACTCTAAAGGCGAATACAATGTATGGCAAAGACGATTTTGGGAACACACCATACGGGACGAACCAGATTTAAAAAGACATATTGATTACATCCACTACAACCCGATTAAACACGGCTGGGTTGAGCATGTGAAAGATTGGCCTTTTTCGTCGTTTCATCGGTATGTGGCAAACGGGTGGTTAGATGTTAGTTGGGGCACCACATACCGAGAAACGACTATTCAAAATTTTGGCGAGTAGTCAGTTGCTCCCGGATTCCGTTAAAACTCCATCCGGGCTACGGGCTCAGTGGAATCTACACCCTTTATAGAACTTCATCCAGGCTACGTGCTCAGAATTTCTAGGGATATTCGATTTATCCCAGTTTACGCGGAGTTTATACCCTTAAGGGCGACGCATCCGCGCTACGCCCTTTTTGTTGCTTAAAGTCATTATATTCCCTTCCAGGCAGCGGCTGACGGTGTTATGTTAATAAATAGACATGGACGATACTGGCGGCTAGACTAAACTACTATGAAATCTATGCGTTACAGCACGAATAACATGCACATTCGAACCGATATTCACCGTTTCATGCGACCGATTGACATCAAGGCGTTTCACGACGAGGCGGCCAGTCAGAAGGTCTATATCCTGTTACGCAGGCCTAATCCCGCGGCCCGAAAATATATCGGCCAGCCGGGTTTTGCGCCACAGACCCGTGACTGCCGGTTTAAAGCGGCGGACCAGGATTTCTTTCACGAAAGCCTCGGCCAACAACTTACGGTGGGCGGTTTGGTCGTAAACCCTGCCCTGAATGAATTTGACAAAGCATTTAAGGATCAGAAGTCCTATGACACTGCGGTCAGGCTGTGGAATGAATATCGTGACGCCACGGTTGATGAGTCCGGCCAGGAAACCAACGCCAGACAAACACAATCCCTGTCGTCGGAGGGAAAGCCATTTGCCATGAACCGTGATGCCGATAGTCCATTTTACGGTTGTATTACAATCAGCCCACTGGCTACGACTAACGCTAACCACTGTTTACATACAGTGTATGATTTGTATGCTTATATACCCACCTCTGATCCCAAAACGCTGGAACGCTTTTTAACGGAGCTCAATACCGAGCCTCAATACCCGGAAGCCAGCTTTTCGGAGTACCAGCCCCGGCTGAATCGCCGCATGGGACTGCCCATGATTCAGCATGCGCCGCAGGAGTTAACGGGACAATATGTTGATGACCAGGTGTTCGTTTTTATGCCTGATTCGGCCACCGTTTTCTGGCTGGCCAATCAACTGGAAATCCGGGAATTTTACCGTGATATCCTGGCGGGCCGGCGTTTGAGCAGTCACTAGCACAGCCTAAATCTGTCTATTATTCAACTAGTTATAACCTGTCGCACCACGGTATTCCCTGCCGCTGATTTAACGCGTATGAATATTCAATTATGCTTTTCAGGCCGAATCGGATAAAATTTCTACTTCTCTGGATGCAAATTTTTCACGCTGCACCGGCCAATTTAGACTGAGTTTAAACTCATATTAGAACGATAAACATGCCGCGTATCGATAAAAAGCAGGAACTGGTCCCTTCTATCCTCGATCGTCTAACGGACAATACCATTTATTCCCACGATCCTGCATTGAACTCGTCATTCCAGCGTATCCGGGAATTGCGCCAAAGCGTGCGGCGCGACCTGGAAAACCTGTTTAATACCCGTTTTCGAATTACGGAACTGCCTGAAGATATGGAACAACTTGACCAGTCACTGTTGAATTACGGGTTACCCGACCTGGCCACCATTAATTTACTGGACTCCACCAGCCGCAACCGTTTTTGCCGCTCGCTGGAAGCCACCATTCGAAAGTTTGAACCACGATTTAAAAACGTTGAAGTCTCACACGTGGGCAACGTGGACGAAAACGACCGCAGTTTACGTTTCCGCATCGAGGCGGTGCTATACGCAGAGCCACTGCCGGAAACCATTGTCTTTAACTCCGTGCTGGAACCGGTAACGCGCTCGGTGAAGATTGAGGAATTGCAGTAATGTCCGACGAGTTGTTAGCGTATTATGAAAAAGAACTGGCCTTTATTCGCCAGTTGGGCGCCGAGTTCGCCGACCGTCACCCTAAAGTGGCGGGCCATTTAAAAATCAGCGAACAGTCCATTGAAGATCCCCATGTTTCACGATTGATCGAGGCCTTCGCCTATTTAAACGCTCGCGTTCAGCACAAGCTGGATGATGATTTCCCCGAACTGAGTGACGCCATGTTGGGCGTACTGTTTCCCCACTACCAACGGCCTCTGCCGTCGATGTCCATTATTCAGTTACAACCGGCGGAGGAACTGGACAGCGCGTTTCACCTGGAGCGCGACGCACTCATTGAATCACAACCGGTCCATGGACAACCCTGCAAATTCACCACCTGTTATCCCGTGGACATACTGCCGGTTTCCGTCTCTTCTGCCACCATGGCGGGATTACCTTTTGTCGCACCCGGCGCCAATGACGTGCAGGGAGCGGCATCCGTTATTCGCATTTGCCTGAAAACCCAATCCAGCGAGGTGTCCTTTGCGGATTTGCAACCCGGCAAATTGCGTTTTTATCTCAAGGGCCAAAGCCAGCATGTTAACCCCTTATACCAGCTACTCAACAAGGACTGCCTGAACGTTGTTTTGGCCAAATCCGAAGATGATACCCGTCCGGTTTTTCTCGGCAAAGACGCAATTCAACCGGTGGGTTTCAATGAAGACGAAGGTTTATTGCCCTATCCCGCCGCCTCGTTTATCGGCTACCGCCTGCTAACGGAATATTTCGCCTATCCGGAAAAATTCCAGTTCATTGATGTTGAAAACCTGGGTGATAACATACCTGACGATGCCGGCGATGAACTAAATTTATTTTTTTATCTTGCCAATTCCAATGTAGAACTGGAACACAACATTGATGAAAGCACATTTGCCTTATATTGCACTCCGATTATTAATTTGTTTAAACAAGTTGCCGAACCCATTGCGCTGGATCATACCCAACACGAATATCTGGTAGTGCCCGATAGCCGTCACCCGGATGGCATGGAAGTGTATTCCATAGACGAGGTAAAAACTTCATCATCAGACGGTGATATCGTTACCCATCACCCCATCTATGGCACCAATCATGACGCCATGGCCAATGACTACAATGTATTCTGGCACTCAAGCCGGCGCTCATCCAGTCTTGGTTCATTCAGTAAGGACTCGGGAACCGACGTTTTTATCAGTATGGTGGATCCGCACTTTAATCCGGAGCATACCGATGACCGGACACTGGAAATCGATTTGACCTGCACCAATCGCGATTTGCCGTCCCAGTTGCCCTTTGGCAAAGACCAGCCGAAATTTCATTTCGTGGACGAGGCGCCGCCTGTAGCAACCGTGAAATGCCTGATGCAGCCATCCGCCACCATTCGTCCACCACTACGCGATCACGCTCGCTGGCGACTGATTTCACATCTTAATTTGAATAACCTGTCTTTAACCGGTACCGGTGACAGCACGGAGGCTTTAAAGGAAATACTGCGCTTGTACGATTTCAAGGAATCGTCCACCACACGCGCCATTATTCAATCCATTTCCCGTATCGATACCGCCGCCGTCAGCGCGCCCATTACCATCAACCACAAAACCGCCATCTGCCGCGGTACCGAAATTTATCTCGAAGTGGATGAAACCCTGCTGGCCGGTTCCAGTCCCTATTTACTGGTCAATGTCCTGGAACGATTTTTTGCGCTGTATTGTTCCATTAACTCCTTTACCCGGGTTGTCGCAACCCTGAAAGGAAAAGAAGGAATATTAAAAACATGTCCACCGCGAGTTGGCGAAAAAGTCCTTCTATAATCGATCAGTTGACCAGCAATCCCGCCGCTTATCAATTTCTGCAGGCGGTCCGCCTGCTGCAACAGGCAGATCACGCGCGCTTACAATCTACAGACTCCAAAACAACACCGCCAAAGGCGCAGGAAATCGCCCAATACGCGCCATCCAGCAAGGAATTCATCCGGTTTCGTACCAATCAGCAACTAGCGTTTGCACCGTCGGAAATCACCGACATCAACCGACGTTCCCCAAAAGATCAGGAGTCGCTGTTAAAACAATGGCAAATGACCGTCGCGTTTATGGGATTAACCGGCACCACCGGCGTTCTACCCTACCCCTATACCGAAATCGTGCTGCAGCAACTCAAGGAGAAAAATCCTTCGTTGCTGGAATTCCTTGAGCTGTTTAATCACCGCACGGTTTCCCTGTTTTACCGCGCCAGCACCAAATACAGGCTGCCCATCCAATATGAAAAAAGCAAACTCGGTGTATTAAAAAACAGTAAGGATGATTTTACCCAGTCACTGTTATCAATTAGCGGCCTGGGCACCGCTCATCTTACCAGTCAGTTGTTAACCAATGATGAGGCGCTATTGCGGTACAGTGGTTTATTAAGTCAATCGGTAAGAACCTCATCGGGTTTGCGCCGCATGCTGGGGGAACATTTCGGCTATCCTGTCTCCATCGATGAGTTTCAGGGCCAGTGGCAAGAACTGTTACCCGATTTACGCAGCCGCCTGACCAGCAAACAATATCCCAAAGGCTGTAATGCCTGCCTGGGTAAAGACGCCAAACTGGGTTCCAAAGGCTGGTTCATGCAGGGCAAGGTTATCATTAATATTGGCCCGTTAGACACCACGCAATTTAACACGCTGGCGCCGGGCAGCAAAAAGCTCGCTGCATTAAAACAATTGGTGCGTTTTTATATTGGAATCGAGCAGGATTTTGAGATCAATATCACCCTGCGGCGATCTGATTTGACCAGAAAGCTGGTGTGTGACAAACAAAACCGGCCGGTACTTGGCTGGAACAGCTGGTTTGGTAATAAGCAAGCGGAAAAAGCCGAAACGGAAACTATAAAAATCCGCGTCTCGGAACACAGTTAACCGCCAAACTAATTTCAGATTAACAAAACGGAGTGCATCGTGATTAACGTCAATCTCAAATCGCTGGTTGAAAAGCTGAACGACTTTACCCGCAATGCCCTGGAAGGCGCGGCCGGTATCTGCCTTTCCCGAGGGCAATACAACGTCGAAATCGAGCATTGGCTGCTGAAAATACTCGAGCAGGGCGACAGCGACCTGCTGGCCATTTTTGACAAATACCAGGTCGATGCCGGTAAAGTAATGGCCGGCCTGAACAAAACCATTGACCGGTTTAAAAGCGGTAATACCCGCGCCCCTTCATTGTCGCCGGCCGTGGTGGATCTGGCCAAGAATGCCTGGGTACTATGCTCCGTGGAATATAATCATCCGCAGACCACCAGCGCGCATTTGTTAACTGCGGCTATGCTCGATGACGTATTCCGCCGCCAGATGATGGATGTCTCCATTGAATTTAAAAAGATAAATCCGGAGTCATTACGAGAGCTGACGGCTGGCATTGTCGGCACCACCGGGGAGTCCGCCACCGTACAACAGGGCTCATCGCCGTCATCCGGCGAGTCCGGCCAGCCGCAACAACCCAGCAAATCACCTTCCCTTGACAAGTACACCATAAATCTCACTGAACGAGCGCGCCTGGGCGAAATAGACCCGGTACTGGGCCGTGACCAGGAGGTACGGCAGATAATCGACATATTAACGCGCCGCCGGCAAAACAATCCGATTCTCACCGGTGAAGCGGGCGTTGGTAAAACCGCCGTGGTGGAAGGATTCGCGTTGCGTATTGCCGCCGATGATGTTCCCGAACCACTGAAAAACGTGGTAGTACGTACTCTGGATCTTGGCCTGTTACAGGCCGGTGCCAGCGTCAAGGGAGAATTTGAAAACCGCCTCAAGGCTGTGATCAGCGAAGCCAAAGCCTCGCCCCAACCCATTATCATGTTTATTGACGAAGCCCATACCATGATCGGTGCCGGCGGCAAGGAGGGCCAGGGGGATGCAGCCAACTTATTAAAACCCGCCCTCGCCCGCGGTGAACTGCGCACCATTGCCGCCACCACCTGGGCGGAGTATAAAAAATACTTCGAACGGGACCCTGCCCTGACCCGGCGTTTTCAGGTCGTAAAAGTCGAAGAACCGGACGAAGCCAGGGCCATTGATATGATGCGCGGTGTGGCCAAATCACTGGCGCAACACCACAAGGTTCACATATTGGATGATGCCATCGTCAGTTCCGTCACCCTGTCCAGCCGATATATTCCCGGGCGGCAACTGCCGGATAAGTCCGTCAGCCTGCTGGATACCGCGTGTGCCCGAGTGGCGCTCAGCCAAAGTACAACGCCCTCACACATTGAAGACTGCCAGCGGCGTATCCGCCAGTACGACAACACCATTGAGATGCTGGAAAAGGAATATGCCCTGGGAGGCGATACCGAGTACCGCTTGCAGGAACTACGTGCCCTCAAGGAAAACGCTAACCAGGAACTGGACGCGTTTATTACACAATGGGAAAGGGAAAAAGATGTCACTCAACAAATACTTTCCATTCGCCAACAACTGGAACAGGACTTTTTGTCGCAGGCTGCCGATAATGCAGATGCGCCCGACACAGAAACCGATAAACCCGCCACCCTCTCCGATAATGAACGGGCAGATCTAAAACAACAGTTAAGCCAGTTAACCGAGGAACTGCGGCAAATTCAGGGCGAATCACCGTTGATGCTGGCCGATGTAGACAGCCAGGCGGTTGCCGAAGTGGTGGCCAACTGGACCGGCATCCCTGTCGGCCGTATGCAGTCAGACCAGATAAAATCCGTGCTGGATCTGGATCAGCGCCTGGCCGAGCGGGTGATCGGCCAATCCCATGCACTGGAATGGATCGCCCAGAACATTCGCACATCAAGCGCCAACCTCACCGACCCACGCAAACCTATTGGCGTTTTCCTCATGGTTGGTCCCAGTGGTGTCGGTAAAACCGAGACCGCGCTGGCGCTGGCCGAGTTACTTTACGGCGGCGAACAAAACATTACCGTCATCAACATGTCGGAATTCAAGGAAGAACACAAGGTTTCCATGTTGCTGGGTTCTCCGCCGGGTTACGTTGGTTATGGCGAAGGCGGTGTGCTTACCGAAGCCGTGCGGCGCCAACCTTACAGCGTCGTGTTGCTGGATGAAATGGAAAAAGCACATCCCGGTGTACAGGATATTTTTTATAATATATTTGACAAAGGCACCGTCAAGGATGGCGAAGGACGGGACATCGACTTTAAAAACTGTGTCATCATCATGACCTCCAATGCCGGTGAACAGGTCATCCGCAACATTTGTTCCTCGCAGGAAACGCGACCGGAACACGATGTGCTGATTGACAATTTCCGCCCGGAATTACTAAAGTATTTCAAACCCGCATTCCTGGGGCGCACCAATGTTATCGCCTATTATCCACTGGAAGACGAGAATCTGATGAAGATCTGTGCGATCAACATGAATCGCATCGAAAAACGGGTCAAAGAGCATTACAAGGCGGATTTTAGTTATGACGAAGATGTCATGTTGCATATCGTCGCCCGCTGCCAGGAAGTGGATACCGGTGCACGCAATATTGAAAACATACTTAACCGTACTATCTTACCGGAACTGGCCAGTGAATGTTTGTCGCGACTGGCCAACGACGAGCAAATTACCGGCATCCATATCACCGTTAACGACGACGGCCAATTTGGTTATCAAATTAACAGCGGCCAGTTAGTCGCGAATTAATAAAATGGCCACCAGTCTATGACACAGTGACGCCTTGTTGTGAGAACTTTTGTTACCGCGATTTCTATTGTAGCTTTGACGAATATCGTTCTGGCTATTGTGGCCAACACATGCTACGCAGACGATAGCGAATGGATGACTCGTTTAGTTAAAGCCGCCAAGGAACGAACCAAACATAGCGTTACCTACGACGGTACTTATTTTACGATCGATTATCCCAACGGCGACATTCCACAACATCTTGGCGTGTGTACGGACGTTGTTATACGATCATACCGGAAGTTGGGTATCGACCTGCAAAAACTGGTTCACGAAGATATGGCATTGCATTTCGACCAATACCCCTCTGCCCGCATTTGGGGCTTGTCCAAACCCGACAAAAATATCGACCATCGCCGCGTACCTAATCTACAGGTATTTTTTCAACGCCGTGGCGAGGCCCTTCCTGTTACCGATGACCCAACGGACTATAAGCCCGGTGATCTGGTCACCTGGATGTTACCGGGAAACCTGCCTCACATCGGTATTGTTATCGACGAACGATCGACGGACGGTAACCGGCCACTGATCGTCCACAATATTGGTAATGGACCGAAAAAAGAAGATATACTGTTCGTATATAGAATTACCGGTCACTATCGATACATAGATCGCGAATTGCAGTGAGACAAATGATAAAAGCCAAAATAACAATGATCATCCTACGCGATGATATAGGCAGACGCTGCCAATCATACGAGGTGACGCTGAAATATTAACTCTCCAATAGCGGCCATCACAATACGATAACCTTTATTTACATTACCTTTCCTCTAATCCACAAAAACACTTTCAAAGTGCAGCACCGACAATCCGCCAATATACTGTCTTTCGCCAAATACAATTGGTAATTCCCCGGAGTTGGACCATAGTAATTCCTTTTTTTGCATACAAAATCGCATATAATGATCTTTTAACAATTATTTTGCGATGGAAATAGCAATGGCGCTTACAATGTCCGGCAATAAATTATTGGTTACAGTATTTTAAGCTTGAAACAGTAAAAATTTAGAATTGTGGAACTTCCAAACATGGCTACACTCTTAAAACAAGTCAAAGACAATGAATATTAATCTCTGCTTCTTAACGCGGGAATTAATATTGAACGTAAAGTTGCAATATCACCGGCCTATAAAGCAATCACGGACATCAGTAAGACATCGGCCAAACGGATTTAGTTACACACTTTCTTCACAATTGCGTCAGACCATTGGCGTCATAGCCATTTGCAATGCTCAATAGTTGACATTCTCAAGGAGGTCACGGCATGTTACACGAAGATCGCAACAAATCCGCAAGCGATGACGAACTGAAGTTTCTCGGCATCGACCCTATTATTTTCCAAAACGACGGCACAGTTGATGCTTTGTTGAACAGCTACAAAAACGCCAAGCGTGTCGCCTATAAACCGCAGGACATCATTTATCACGAAGGCGCAAACGCTGATACTGTCAACATCATATCCAAAGGCCTGGTGAAACTGTTGAGTTACCTGCCTAACGGAAGGGCGCGTATTGTTCGACTACATGGACCCGGCCACGTTATAGGACTTAGCAGTCTGGTACATCCCGAGTACGAACATACCGCGGTTGCCACCAACAACGTTGAATTACTCAAAATACCCACAAGTTTCATTAAGGAAACCAGGAGCCAAAATCCGTTGTTCTACCTGGAACTCACTGAACAATGGCACCATTACTTGCGGGAAGCAGATGTCTGGATCACGCAGTTCTCCACCGGATCGATACGGTCAAGGGTCGCGCGCCTGATTACATTTCTGTATTATCTCGAAAAAGAAATCAATCCGGGCTATGTGCGATTGCTATCGGGGGAAGAAATGGCATCCATTCTCGGTGTTACGCCGGAAAGCGTCAGCCGGGTTATTGCCGAGTTCAAGCGGCAGCATATCGTCGAACCCGTTACGACACAGTCTGAAGTATTGTTCAAACACGATAAAGACCGGCTGAGTCAATATTTCCAGGAATAATATAGGAATCAGGTAGACCGACGACGGGCTCGAGTTACTACGCGAAATGACACTTGTCCGGTAATTAGTGGTGAATCAGTTTTAAATAAAACAGTTTTAAAGTTGTACTACCATTTCTTTTCAATGATCTTGTTATTAATCATCAAGCGGGCCTGTCAACTGGCGCGGGTCCAGGTATATCTTTAATTCATCAACACTCATATTGGTCACCGACGCCGCCACTTCGAGAATAGGACGGCCTTCCTGATAGGCCTGTTTGGCAATACTGGCGCCTTTTTCATAACCAATGACCGTGTTTAAGGCAGTAACCAGCACAGGATTATATTCCAGCTTTTCGGATAGTTTCTCACGGTTGACGGTAAAACCAGCAATTGCCTTCTCCGCCAACGCTTTTGAACTGTTGGATAGCAACTCAATGCTTTGCAACAGATTATAGGCGATTACTGGCAGCATCACGTTAAGCTGAAAGTTACCCGACTGACCGGCAATCGTCACAGCCGTGTCATTACCAATCACCTGTGCGCAGACCATTGCAACGGCTTCAGGTATTACCGGATTAACCTTACCGGGCATAATACTGCTGCCGGGCTGCAATGCTGGCAAAGTAATTTCCGCCAATCCCGTCAGTGGCCCACTGTTCATCCAGCGTAAATCATTGGCAATTTTCATCAGGCTGACGGCAACCGTTTTTAACTGGCCGCTCAACTCAACCGCTGCATCCTGAGCCGACAGTGATTCAAATTTATTATCCGCCGTTACAAATTTAACACCGGTTTTTTCACTAATACTCTCGGCAAAGCGCTCCGCGAACTCTGGAGGTGTGTTAATACCGGTACCGACAGCGGTTCCACCCTGCGCCAACTGCGACAAACGGGGCAACACCGATTCAATACGTTGTATACCATGATCAATTTGCACGGCCCACCCGCCCAGTTCCTGTCCCAGCGTCACCGGCATTGCGTCCATGAGATGCGTCCGACCGGTTTTCACCACGTCCGCCAGTTCCTGTTCTCGCTGTTTAATACTGTTTTGTAACTCTTTCAACGAGGGCAGCAAACATTCGGTGATCTCAAGCATTGCACTAACGTGTATGGCGGTGGGAATAACATCGTTGCTGCTTTGTCCCCGGTTGACATGGTCGTTAGGATGTACTGGCTTCCCCAAATTTTTCCCGGCCACATGCGCAATAACTTCGTTGGCGTTCATATTGGTACTGGTACCGGAACCGGTCTGGAAAACATCAATGGGAAACTGGCTGTCGAATTCGCCCTGCGCGACTTTATCCGCAGCGGCGATGATGGCCTGCGCCATGGACTCGTCCAGGTCGCCGATGGTGCTATTCACTTTGGCGGCACAGGCCTTGATAATACCAAGAGCCCTGATGAACCCTCTGGGCATCGTTAAGCCACTGATGGGAAAGTTATCCACGGCGCGCTGGGTCTGCGCACCATATAGTGCTTCCGTTGGCACTTGAACGTCGCCCATACTGTCGCGCTCAACTCGATAGCCCTTGTCTGTACTCATAGTAGGTTTCCTGTGATAGGTTTCCTGAATAATGGGAACAATAATTTTTTTAGTATAGTCGCTCGTACAACGAAATTTTAGCCAACGTTTCGCGCTTGCGTGGCTATATGCGGTTATGCGCTATGTTCATGCGCCAGCAGATAATCCAGCCATAAAGTACTCAATCGGTCCGGCAATCGGTTTTGTGCCTGGCGGGCGGAAAGGTTGGCAAGATCCACCCACGACAACGGTTGGTCCTGCCCGGCGCACGAGAACACGGCCCGGGTACGTTCACCGGTTTCCGGGTTAATCTGCCATTGCAGACATTGGGCGCACACGCCTTTGAGCATACACTGCATGGGGCTGCCAACCGTGGCAATGGCTTCAACATCCGGCTTAAACGTCGCTTTCAACCCGTCACGCAGAGCATTTTGAAAGCCCATTAACAGTCCCGTGCCGCC
Source organism: Gammaproteobacteria bacterium (assembly GCA_050116575.1). Lineage (GTDB taxonomy): Bacteria > Pseudomonadota > Gammaproteobacteria > SZUA-152 > SZUA-152 > JAKEGK01. The sequence continues at coordinate 12,501 of JASFOJ010000081.1, forward strand.
CATCACCATAATTCGGTCCACGTCGGTCAAAGCAATCATTTTGTTGCTGACTGCGGACAATTCGCCATTACCGTAGCGCTTTACCAGGTCAACCATATCAGTGGCTACTACGCTAATATCCTGTTCCCGACGGGCTTCGATTTTCGGTTCACTTGCGGTGCACCAGATAATCTGATCGGCGGCCGCTTCCAGTTCGTCCTGATGATCAACGTCCTGGGCACGACCGAAAGCAGCAACATATAATACGCGGTTACCGGCGGCCCGCAATGCCGCGCCGATATCCAGCATCACCGCAGCGCCCCAGCGTCCTGCCACTACCATAATGGTTTTGTTGGTCGGGATGTCCGTAGGTGAACCCGTCGGCCCCATAAGCACAATAGGGTCGCCCGGTTGCAGGCGCCCCACCAAACGGGGACCGGCTCCCCATTGCAGCACCAGCAACCGAATCATATCGTCCTTAACGCCGGTACCACTGACCGTTAATAACGGAACCTGCAGACGGGTCCCCTCCACCAGCGGACTGATGGACTCAAAGGTTTGCATACGAAAAAACTGGCCGGGCCGGAAATTACGCGCCGCCATGGGGGCATGCACCCATAGTTCGGTCATAGCGGGATTGTCACGCCGAACTTCGGCCACCCGGGGACGAAAAAGATTGTCCATTTGTTGGCGAAATTCCTGATAGGCCGTTTCATTGGCGGTTTGAGTGGATGGGCGATGGGACAATGCCTTGACGATTTTTGGATAACTGCGTTTGGCCGAGGCAATGGCCTTCACAACGCTGCCATGAAAAACCGGATTGGTATCGCCGATAAAACTTACATAGTGATTATCACGATGGTAAGACGTAAACGCGCCAAATTCCGATGCCTTGCAATGCTCCGCAACCTGGACCGGTTGCACGCCCTTGGTATGTTCAACGTGGGGTACAAAATGGTTGTCTTCCAGCTCAAACGTGCCGGGATGCTCCTGCTCGTAGATAGTATTGGGCATCGCGCCGGCCGCAACAAACACCGACCTCGCTGGTAACCTGACTTCTTCATCCGTTGCCAGCCAACGGCCTTCTTCCTGGCGCATACGCCGAAATACCTGAGCCTCTACGTGACCGTATTCATCCAACTCCGCATGCAACGGCTCCATGCCCTGCATATAATAAAGTCCTTCCTGCATGGCTTTATCAATTTCTTCATGATTGCGCACATAAGCCGGGGAGGCATTCATCCCCTTGCGATAGGTTAAAGTGACTCCGCCCCATTGCCGTAGTAACGAGATAAAATCCGGAGTGGTATTGTGCGCCCGGGCTTTATCCCTTTCCGCCCGCACGGCTCGTCCGTGTTCCAGAAATTCACCAAGAATTTGCTGATCTTCGTCGTTGAGCCCGGCACGAACCTTATCTTCGCCGAATTCGTCGACCATTTTTTCATAGCGGTATAAAATCTTTTCCACTTGTTTGACATAATACGCCTGAACTTCCGTTGCTGTGTCGATGGCCGTTAACCCGCCGCCGATCACCACCGCAGGTAACCGAACCTGAAGATTGGCCAAACTGCTTTGTTTCCCGGCGCCGGTCAACTGCAAGGCCATTAGAAAATCGTTAGCCTGGCGCATACCACGGGCAAGACTGTTTCCCATGTGAATAACCCGCGGTAATCCGGTACCGGTGGCCACGCACACGTGGTCAATACCCAGTTCCCAGGCATTATCGAGCGTCACTGTACCTCCTAACCGGATACCGCCAAATACCTGGAACAGCGGCCGCCGCGCCAGGGTCAAATAAATCAGCTTCAGGAAATTTTTATCCCAGCGTATGGTAATGCCATATTCGGCGACACCGCCAAATCCCAGTAAAATGCGTTCGTCCAGTGACTCTTCCAACTGTGACCAATGCTGTACCGGTTGTTCGATCAATTCCTGCGGCAACGGTTCGATTTTAAGCCCGTCAATTCCCACTACCGCGCAACCTTCCATCGTCAAATGATGCGCCATGGTAAAACCCGCCGGCCCCATCCCGGCGACCAGTACCTTGCGGCCATTGTAGGCCTGGGGTAGATATTGCTGTTGCCGCAGTGGATTCCACCGGGTCAGTAAATCATAAACCTCCACGCCCCAAGGTAACTGCAATACGTCAGTGAGTACGCGGGTCTCGATTTGTGGAATATTTACCGGGTCCTGTTTCTGATAAATGCAACCTTTCATGCAATCATTACAGATACGGTGACCGGTAGCCGGTACCATGGGATTGTCCGCCATGGCCATAGCCAATGCCCCAATGGTATAGCCGTCCCGTTTCAGTACGTGCATTTCGGAAATTTTTTCGTCCAGCGGACAACCGGTAAGCGTGACATCCAGGGGATCGACTTTATAACCCAGTTCCGGTTCCCCTTTCTTTTCGGGGAATCCTTTACTACAAAAATCACCGTCTTTCTCGTGACAATAAATGCAATAGTGCACCTGATCCTGTACGTCCCGCATAGTCATACGCGCATCAGTGAGTTTGAAACCATCACGTTGGCGCCAGCGCGACGGGCTGGCCTGTAAGCCTTTGGCCCGCGCAACGCTCACAGTTTCCAAAGGTACCAGTTGAGCATGGTCGATACGTTGCGGAAGCTGGAAGCTCACCCAGCCACGCAATGCCTGTTGACCTTGCGGGTCTTTAAGACCAAGCGAGCACCAGCGGGTCAGACGATCAAGCTGTTCATTATTTTTTTCCTCATCTTCAAGCAATTGCTGCGCCCACGCCGCGGTGGCATATTCGCGATCATCCGCCGGCAAACCGGTTTGCTGTAATTGCCCGGTAAGCCACTGATCCAGTTCCCCGAAGGATTCGCTGATCTTACCTCGATAACGCCGCGCCCGGCGCTGAACGAAGGTTTGCTTGAACTGCATGACAACGTTATGGCTAACGGTTTGCGATTGCGAGGACTGAACCTGCGACTCGATAGCAAACAGGCGGGCAATAAAATCATTAAGCACCGGTGCAATACGCAGCAGCAGGCGGCTTTCATCAACAGATGTTAACGACGCAGCACCGCGGCGATAGTCCAGCAGCTGCTGTTTTAACGGCGGATCTACCTGTTCGATAAACTCCAGAAATTGCGTGTCCAGCCTCGTCAATCCGTCATTTTGAAACAGTGCATTAAAATCGAGACCAAATTTTTTCAGTGCATCATTCAGCATTATTTTCCCATTGCCTTATAGTTTATTATTTGTACAGTCCGGATTGACTACTATCTGCCCATCGGGATACCGGCCAGTCGTGCAAACGCCTGGTTTAAACCACCATCGCCATGGCGTATTTAAGACGAACCTGCTAAACAAACAAGCAGTTACGGCTTGTTATCATAACAGAATATCGTGCTAGCGATTATACTATCAATAATAAGTGGTCACAAAAAACCCACTTAGCGCCACCCGGGCACGTAAGTGGGTCTTCAGCGACAGGTCACTGCTCAGAGCGTGTAAACCGGTTTAACATCGGTTCCGGGCAATTTGAAACAGCCCTTAAACCAGAACTTCGTCCACGGATTTTCGCGGCGTCAGCAGTTTTTCCTGAGCCGTATACCCCAACGTGAACACCAGTTGGGGATAGCCCTGCATATCCGGGAACAAACGTTCCAGGTGCTCCCGCAACTCCGGAATTTCCATCAATTGATACAAGGGATGAATACGTATACCCAGCAGGGTTGCTTCCAGTCCGATTCTTTCGAAGGTCTGTCCCACCTTCACCCGTGAAGTAGGGTTATCATACCGGGAACTTAGCACTGCGATGGCAGGTGCACTGTCAATGATTTTCTGTTCCTTATCCGCGAATTTCTCGCCCAAATTCGGATCCAGAGTATCCAGCTTTTCGCTTTTATCCGCGAACCAATACTTACCGGAATCGCCACTGTCCAGCCATTGCCTCAACTCCTGGCGAAACCCCTTATTAGCGAAAAATGCCGCACTACCGTGTGCGGTAAGCTGACCGATTTCTGTCTTTACATCCGGATCATCCGATATGGTCAAATAGACCTTGTATTCAATCTCTGTTAGAAACTTCTCAATTCTATCAAAGTCCTCATTGCGCAACGGTGTTTTATCGTACGTGTGATAGTTAGTACGGCGACCGGTTATGGCGTAAAACAATTCCCGTGACCGCGGTCCCAATGAACGGTCTGCGCCAACAATTCTCACATTGGCAATCCATTCATCATTAGACGTGTCGGGGAAATAAACCGTCTGGTGGCCCAATTGAAAATAATCAACGGCGACTAACAGGTTTTCCAGTGCGCAACCGATACTAAGATACATCTCCCGTTTATCGGGATCGGCAACCTTGAACCAGCTTGATTTGTTCAAATAGACATTTATTTCCTCGGTTTTTTCGTTAATCTCAAACTTCCACGGTTGTGAATTATAAAATGACGGGGCCAATACCGCGTAATGCAACAGGAATCGAATTTGATCTTTACGTGTCCCGTTCTCAGGGAAATCTTTTGCTTCCACCAACCACGGAGCAATATCCGTTTTCGCCGTTACCATACTAGACCTCCTTTGCCGATTCGAGGATGAAATAGTGCAAACCGACGCCTAACGTTAATACAATGTTATTAAACGCAATATTCGCCCAAAAGACATTTAAAATTCGCAACAGTCATAAAGATAATGCTTTGCAATCGCACCTGTATTCTCGGAACCGAACGCCGGCGATGCACTCATATAACAAACAAATTTCAAGCACTTGATTCGCCAACTATTTCCCGCCCTCATCAACAAATAAATACTGCCCTGTTCCAAATGGGTTTTCCGAGTCCGCCACATTTTGATGCCAATACCCGCATGGCCGGCACCCGACCGAACCAGGCATTTCGAACAACATCGACGACAGGTTTGATTATTGAGAAATCGCAATGCGATTTGCGGTTTTTATTCCCAAAATTATTCGCTACAGCGAGTTTCGGTCAATATTTCACCGCACGGAAAAATTACCGGTCATAAAGTAATTTTAAGGGCTTTGTTCTGTAGACATCAGCTCAGCACATAAACCGAATTGGAAATTTCCCATTAAATTGCCACGACGAATCGTTGCATTGCATTGACTGTTAACGCGTATTGCAATGCTTACCATTTAGCCATATGACGCCACCGTGATTGAATTTCGTAAACTCAACAGGAGGACAATATGAATGTAGAGAAACTCAACAAAACAGCGCAAGCAATGGTAACAAAGGGAAAAGGTATTCTTGCCATGGATGAAAGTACGCCAACCTGCGGCAAAAGACTTGAAAGCGTTGGCGTGGAAAACACCGAAGATAACCGGATTGCCTACCGTAGCATGTTGCTGGGGACATCTGACCTGGGGCAATACATCAGTGGCGCCATTTTATATGATGAAACCATACGCCAGAAAACTGTTAACGGCACTCCGTTCCCGGAACTGATGAATAAACAGGGAATCATTGTGGGAATAAAAGTTGATACCGGCGCAAAAGATCTTGCCGGCCATGACGGCGAAAAAGTAACTGAAGGACTGGACGGACTTCGTGACCGACTGCTAGAATACGTAAGCCTTGGTGCCAAGTTCTGTAAATGGCGCGCCGTTATTGCGATCAATAACCAGCTTCCCAGCAGGGCTTGCATCGAAGCCAATGCCCACGCCTTAGCCCGTTATGCCATGCTTTGCCAGGAAGCAAATCTGGTTCCCATCGTCGAACCAGAAGTTTTATTAAATGGCGACCATTCTATCCAACGTTGTTATGACGTCACCATTGAAACCCAACGTTGTGTATTCGAACAGTTATACCGCCAGGGCGTCGCTTTTAGCGGCATGATTTTAAAACCCAGCATGGTCATTTCCGGCAAAGAGGCATCCTCCCGGGCCTTAGTCGATGAAGTGGCCGAGCAAACCCTCCGGTGCCTGAGCAATACCGTGCCAGCGGCGGTGCCGGGTATCGCTTTTCTCTCTGGTGGTCAAGGCGACGAAGACGCAACGGCTCACCTCAACGCAATCAATATAAAGGCGGTAGAACAAAATGCGCCTTGGAAACTAACCTTTTCATATGCCAGAGCATTACAGCATCCGGCGCTTGAAACCTGGAAAGGAGAATCGAGTAACGTGGAACGCGCCCGAAACATCCTTTTACAACGCGCCAAGCTCAACAGCCTGGCGAGCACCGGCCGCTATGAGGAAAAAATGGAAACTAAAGCGGCCTAACCCTAACGCACACCGGTGGCGGGATTCAGTGATCGGTATATGTTATCTAGCAATCACCGAATACCGCCACGATGTGCCTGTGTAACCTTAAGGAGTATTCAATAATGAAAATAACTGTCCATTCTTTGTTTGTTTATCTAGTTACCCCCCTGGTTATAACACTGGCAATGGCCATATCGGCTAACGCTACGCCTGCGCCGAAAAATGCCAAAGCATACATTATTTCACCGAAAAACGGCGCAACCGTTACGAGCCCGGTGGTGGTCAGATTTGGCCTAGCTAATATGGGTGTCGCACCAGCCGGTGTCGACAAGGCCAACACAGGACATCATCATTTGTTGATAGACGTGAAAAAACTGCCGCCAATGGACAAACCTATTCCCTCTGATGATCACCATAAGCATTTTGGTGGTGGCCAAACGCAAACAGTATTAAAGCTGCCCAAAGGCAAACACACATTGCAATTGCTTTTAGGCGACAAAAACCACGTGCCTTTTTCGCCGCCGGTAATGTCGGAAAAAATCACTTTCACCGTGCAATAACCAGTCTTAATATATTACGCCACGTTGACGGATAATTTACTTTGTTCTTGTTCAATTCGTGGAGCAATAAAAACGATTTCTACATCCACATATATCAAAGTGTGTGACAGGGTTCTGCATAGGGCGGAACCCTGTCTAACATACCCATTGGCAAATAAACCCTAAGACAGGTTATCTGTATACGTTGATCAAATACTAATATCAAAAAGTTTTGGCGCCATGGCGCATCTCTCGTACGGGTTTAACGAAAAAACGCCTGATCATGATAGGCCAAGGTCGGTCAACTATGCGGTACTCATCTGCATCTGCCCGGCCATTTCCACCACATGACTTTGAATCGCTTCTCGGGAAATACCATGAATCCGCAGGAGTTGCTCCTGTGTACCGGAATGCGGCTCCTTTTGCACCGCCAACCGTACCACGGGTGCCGCCGCACCCAGGCATGCAGCAACCGAGTCG
>JASFOJ010000082.1:0-19593 GCA_050116575.1 Gammaproteobacteria bacterium
ATATTTCCGAGGGACAGCTAAGGGTCGCAAGCAGATGCTCCAATTGTTGTGGCATCCATCGCCATATACGAAACTTGATCAAAATATGCTGCCGTTCACGCATCTAGCTCAGGGTCCGCTACTAACAAATTATTATGTGCAAGTTGCGGAAATCTTAACCGATTGTTTTTATAGCTTTCTATTTTTTTCCAAATCGCCTTAATTGTTTTTCTACGTCGTCCCACGGAAGTCGGCTACCATCATCTTCCATCAATTGGTATGCAGCTCGAGCTTGTTCAACTGTTATGATTTTAGCAATAAGTGTTTCGCCTACTAACCATACTGTTCCGTGGACGTCTATGCTTTCTTCCAGGCAAACCTGGCGGAGTTTTCCATCACCTGTTAGTAAAGGGGCATTGACCTGTTGTGCCAGCGACAAAGCCGCGAGATCATAGCTACTTACCCCTGTATATCGCTGGCCAAGTGTACTCATCCTTTGAATACTTGTTGGCTCCAGTTCTAATAGTTGTAATCCTTTTTGTGGTAGTTCAGGATGATGTAGAGCTAACTCCTGTTCATATAATATGTTTGGCGTACCGAATTCATACGGTAATTGAAACATCGCATCCGTTAGTCTACCCACTTCTATATCAATTAAGATGTTTGCATCACTGACTAGCAGCCGGTCGGGCATTATCCACTTTCCTTAGCTTTCGAAAATCTATCAGCGATTTACCCATTAATTCTGCTGCTTTTGATTCACTGACAAAATCTTCAGCCAGGGCGTGAAAAATCAACTGAATAAAAACCTGTGGTTCTTCACGTGGATATTCATCGCAAGGTTCCTGTTTGTGCCATCCATGCTTGCGAAACATTTTGATCATTTCTAGATAATTTACATCACTAACAATTGAGAGGTCCTGTGCTCGATGTAGCCAACCACCCATGCTCAGTCCGTAGGCTTTCTTTAAAACGCATAATTCTCTCGGCTCAAACCAGGAGCGACGGTGACCTAATTCTTTAATGACTTCTGCCGCAGGTGCTAAGAATGCGCCAGCAAAACGATGGGCAGCTTTTTCTTCATTTTCTGCCAATTCATTACTAAGACGGCCTTCAAGAATTAAATGCCCTAATTCATGTGCCATAGTAAAACGCTGACGATCACCTGGCCAGCCAGCACCTACAACAATAATTGGAGATCCGTTTACACGGCACGCTAGGCCGTCAAATTTGCCGTCATGTAAAGCGTCGGTTTGAAATACTTTTATTCCGCGCTCCTCCAAAGTACCGGTAAGGTCAAGGATTGGATTCTGGCCTAGCTTCCAGTCCTCTCGTACTAGATTTGCAATATGCTCTATCTCATCAAAATCATTGATTAGATCAGGTAGCCCGTTAGGTAGTGCAAATGGCTTAATGGGGCTGACAGGAATGATATCTTCTAATGCCAAGAACCGTTCAACTTGCTCTAGTACATCGCCTTCAATCTGGGTGAGTACCTTTTTTGGTAGCTTTGCGTGCTTACGATACTCTACTCCCTGTAGTTCAACAGAAATTTGACGGAAGAAATACTCGATGCGGACACCCAAAGCTTGGGCCAACGCAAGCAAAACACCGGACGAGGGTATTGACTGGTCATTCTCGTATTTCGATATGGCCATAGCAGATATCCCTGCCTTTTCTGCCAAGGCACGCAGGGATAGACCAGACACTTTACGCGCCTGTTGTATGCGGGCTCCAATCATAATCGTTCACCAGTTTACAAATCGAATATAATACCAGAATATAGTAAACTATAGTAAATATCGGGTGAAATTGTCAACCCCTTAAAATTTAATAGCTTTATATATCAATAGGGTAGGGAGATACGGCAGCAAATCCTTCAAAAGGAGGCGGACGGCGTAACGGGCCGTATGTGACCGCTCTCCCCGACATTCAATCCCCGAAACACGCACTAGGTCAAGCCGAATAGCAAAAATGTCCAATATGTGGATCAAAAAGGGGGCAACATGACGGGGTCAAGCTTGTGACGGGGTCATGACGGGGTCAGGCTTGTATAATTGCATTATGTTGACCTGCCGCCAGAGTCTATTTCTGGCCGTAAGCAGACAATTGAATGCTCAAACCAAATGCTCAGGTATCGATTACGCACACAATTATGGTTATGGGCGTTAGAATGGAAAGAAGACCAACAGGACAAATCTAGCTTTCCATTAACCCTGAAATGTCCGTTCCGGACAAATCAAGGTTTCATGCACATTTGTATCATCTGGAAGTTATTAACAGCGTGCTGATAACGCACCGATATGAAAGTTTGTTAAGGTTCTCTATTCGTTGGTGCTTCATTCATCTTGTCTTTTGCTTTTCCCTGCCTATACGAATCCAATATGCCGATCAGCCAAAGTGCGGCCAATACGATGGTAGCAATATTCACTGCCTGCTCCATGCCTGGCGATTGTTGTGACACCAGGTTAGAGATAGCCGCAGGATCTAGAGGAGCAGCCCCGGACTCTATCTTTTCCGCGATCTGCATCGCGGTTTTCACTATATTGGAAACTATATAATACAGGGTGAATGCCGAGCCGGCCATTAAAATGCCGCCTTGTATATACTGTTTTAAATAGATATGCCCGAGACCGGGGAATAGAAATGTTGACAGCAGGACTGCCTTTGTTGATATTTTCATTGCTTGTATTGACCCTAGTAACTACCGGTTTTATTCGTTGCGTTTGTTTTCCCTATCGTTTTGTCAGTGCTTCGATATTAATCTTATAATACTTGCAACGATTACCATATGGACACTGATCCACCAATAACGACAATTAACCAGTTAATCACAAATAAAATGATACCCAGAACCCCTAACCACATAATATTAGATACGGTTTTACCTGATTTTACAATGTAGTCGACCCCTGATGTTTCTAATCTCGTTGATAGATTTTTACTAACTAGTATACCTGGAATAAATATTAATAACCCAATTGGGTAAGGGAGAAATAAATAGCCCAATGGGTATATAGGAAGATAAAGGCCGAAGAACGGAATCAGATAGGCGTAGAACAACAAAACTAGAATAATATATTCAACCTTAGTTACTTCGTAATCCAAAATTACTTTACGATCCGTTACAAGGGATTTGGTAATACGACTATAAATAGTAATACCAATTATTAGTGCTACAATTGCGCCCATTAGCTAACGTCCCTGTTTTAGTCAATTCCAATTCTCACTGAAGCCCCCTTGAAACCCAAAGATCTTGTAGTACTTTTGATCAGTTCGAATATTTTTTATTCAAAGAACTAACGGTATCTTGCGCGCAGGCAGGGAAAATGTATGAGTTACTCAAGGTTGATATCTTGTTCATCATTGATGCGTTATGATTTTTATAGCTTATATATTAAATTCCTATAAATGCCGGTTCTCCTATCTGATGATAAGCTGAAAAGTGGTAATTTGTAAACGCTTACTCAGTTTCGGCGTTATCATTAAAAGTGGCAACTTGCAATCGCGTTCATAGTCCGTTTAAATTAATTGCTGCCTTTTTCAAGAGCGCGTGCACAAAATAGGAGGTTTGTCGAAAAATTATCATTAGCCGTTTTGATTTAAGTCGCCTAACCGTCGAGCTACCGTCCCTGTCAGGTTTCCCAGAGTCCATTCACGCCCATGAATTTACTTCGCTGTCTATTACTCGCTATCGCGTTTTCTACCGTAGCTCATGCCAACGAACAGAACACTGTCAAAGTACCTGTTCAGGTGGACCACGTTTTCATGCGTAAGGTTCTGGTCTCAAGTTTATTTAACCGGCCCAATGAAAGCGTGCGGGTTTTCGATGACGGAACAGGTTGCAACTTTATCAAACTTCAGGCGCCTGAAATTTCCACTGTTGATGGTCTAATACGAATTAAAGCCGATAGTAAGGCGCGATTCGGACAAAGCCTCGGAAGTAACAGATGTTTATTGTTGTTCCAATGGTCAGGTAAAATAGAAAGCTTTGAAAAGCTGTACATAGACGGTAAACGGCCGGCCCTGAAAGCACGTGTTGTTAAAACCAATTTGCTAAACAAGGACGGAACTTCGGTACCTGGTAACGACGTCATATGGCAAAAAGCCAATAAATTCGTGAATCCGAAACTGGAATCCGTGGTGTTTGACCTTGCTCAGGTTCAAACAGTGCTGCACGATACTTTGCCACTCATGTTGGAACAGCAAAAGCTTGCAAGGATAAACCGGATTGTAAATTCATTATCCATGTCAGCAGCGGACATCAATAACCAGGGTGTCAAAATTACCTTTGACATCCAGATCCCACCGAAAACAACACAACGTACAAAAAAGCCGGTAAAGCCTTTAACTGAACAGGAAATGGAAAAACTGGATATTCTGTTTCGGGATCTGGACAGTTTTGTAACCGTTATCATTAAAAAAGCGGCGGGTGATACCGATACAAAAGAGTTGCGCAATACCTTGTTAAGCGTATTACTGAATACTCGATACGATATTATCAACGCACTACAGTCGACTCGTACCACGGACCAGGATCCCGTTCGCGAAGTCTTTTTGAGAACCTGGAAGGAGTTGGCGCCAGTGTTGCGCAAGATCGCCTATAATCAGCCAGGTTTCGATCCCGGTATTAGCTATCTGAGTTTTGTCACCGCGGCCGATGCATTGACGGCGATCGATGCGGTAGGCGGCGATGTGGGTATTGATATATCCAGCAACGGGTTAAGAAACTTAGCTCGTATATTGGTGCCATATTTGGCAAATCCGTTACAATGGAGTAATGAAGTCGATCCGCAATTGCGGCAACTGTTTAATTTTAAGCCATTGGTATCCCGGCAATCGACCTGGATAGACACCATCAGTAATTTTTTTATTCTTCCTGCGCATGCCGCGGAAAAATTAACAAAATTAGTGACCCACCTGAATAAATGGGTACCAAACCGAAAAGAGCTAAACGACTATTTGCCATTGGTCGAAAAGTTATTGCGTCACTCGACACAGCAAACACTGGCGAGTTCAAAACTGAACGCAAAATTCCATGCTATTTACCAGTCTCTGGTGCTCGCCACGGCGTGGCAGGAGAGCTGCTGGCGGCAATACGTCAAACGCCGGGGCAAACAGGTGCCATTAAAGTCCGGTATTGGTGCCGTGGGAATGATGCAGATTGTGCCAAGAGTGTGGCGGGGATTTTACAATAACAAAAAACTGCAGTGGGATATCGCGTATAATATTGATTCTGGCAGCGAAATCCTGATGCGTTATTTACAACATTACGCGATTCGTAAAAAGGAACACATTAAGACCGGCAACCCCGATAATCTCGCGCGTGCCACGTACTCGGCTTACAATGGTGGTCCGCGCAAACTGACCCGATACCGCTGGCGTTCCGCCAGCAAACGGCAAAAACGCGTTGACAATGATTTTTACGAGCATTATCTCGCTATAAAGGAAAATAACGTACACCAGGTAGCGAGTTGTTATTAAGTGCCGCCTGTATGGCAGCGTGAGTGGATTTGTATCCAGAATAAGCGAAGCGTCTGTTTGAGTGCCAGGCGGTAACAGTAACATTCAAGCTAGCCGGCTGGCAGATCCCTCGCTAAGCTTTCCTTAATCAGGCGAATTCATAAAACTGCAAACTGAACAGGTTGTCCTTATCGGTCCAGACTTTGACGGGGTTGTATCCTGCCCCTGATGCCAGTTCTCGGAATTCATCCAGCGTGTATTTGTAGGAATTTTCGGTATGGATGGTTTCGCCATCGGCAAACTCGAACACGCGATCGTTGACGTTGACAGTTTGTTTACACTTGCTGACTAAGTGCATTTCCACCCGTCCCCTGTCTTCGTTGTAAAACGCGTTGTGTTCAAAGTTGTTCACGTTGAAGTCTGCGTAAAGTTCGCGGTTGATGCGCGTCAGCAAATTTTTATTAAATTGCGCGGTTATACCCTGGGCGTCGTTATAAGCCGCGTTAAGTATGGCGCTGTCTTTTTTCAGATCCACGCCAATTAACAGTCCGCCATTTTTGCCTACAATATCTCCCAGGTGGCGTAGAAAAGCCGCGGCATCGGTAGGCTCGAAATTGCCGATACTGGATCCCGGAAAAAACGCAATCTTGTGTTCATGCTGGTTGTGTTCCGGAATGGTTAATTCAGTAGTGAAATCGGCGCAGGCAGCATGCACTTCGAGCCAGGGAAAATCCACCGCCAGTTGGCGGGCGGCATTAAGCAGGTGCTCCCTGGAGATATCCATGGGCATGTAGGTGTGAGGTTTTAAAGCATCCAGCAACAGCCGTATCTTGTGGCCGCTGCCGCTGCCCGGTTCGATGATAAAGCTGTTTTCGCCGATAGTCTTCGCGATATCATTGGCGTTTTGCTTGAGGATACCGGTCTCCGTGCGTGTAGGGTAATACTCCGGCAGTTCGCAAATGGCGTCAAATAACTGTGAACCTTTGGCGTCGTAAAAAAACTTGGGCGGAATCCCTTTGGGTTGTCGGGCCAGGCCGTCAATTACTTCGCCGAAAAAATCCGCCGGCGCCGGGTGATAATCGGAAAACAGTACATTGGACGGCATGATTGATGTCCTTAAGCGTCGTCGGCCAGCCGCAGGCCACTGAATTGCCAGCGGTCAGCGGGGTAAAAAAAATTGCGATAACTGGCGCGGATGTGGTCCTGCGGCGTGACACAGGAACCGCCGCGAAGTACAAACTGGCTGCACATAAACTTGCCGTTGTATTCTCCCAACGATCCCGGCAGGGGTTGAAAGCGGGGGTAGGGGCTGTACGGACTCAACGTCCATTCCCATACGTCGCCATACATTTGTTGCAGACTTTGTGTGTTGTCGGAGAGCCGGGTCGCCATGGGATGAAGAATGCCTTTTTCCCGCAGGTTGCCGGCAATGGATTGTTCCTTTGCAATAATCTCCCATTCCGCTTCTGATGGCAGTCGTTTGCCCGCCCAGCGGGCGAAAGCATCCGCTTCAAAGAAGCTGACATGGCAGACCGGCGCGTGTTTGTCCACTGGCTGCATGCCGGCCAGTGTCATGTGCCACCATTCATTGTCGATGTTCTGCCAATACAACGGCGCCCGCCATTGGGATTTTTGCACGGTGCTCCAGGCATCAGACAACCACAAGTCAGCTCGCTGGTAACCATTGTCTTTCATAAACTCCATGAATTCGCCGTTGGTGACCAGCCGTGTGGCCACTTTAAACGGTTCCAAATAGGATTTATGTACCGGCAGTTCGTTGTCGTAGCAGAATCCGCTGCCGTTGTAGCCGGTTTCCACGAGGCCGCCGTCGTGATGCAGCCAGTCTAAAGGACTGCTTTGCTGACGCCTGGACAGGTTAATGTTGTGATATGCCGGTTTCAGTGGGTTGTTGGCGAACACATGCTTGATGTCTGTTAGCATTAATTCCTGATGTTGTTGTTCGTGGTTCAGGCCCACGCGGGTGCGCAATTGGATATCGGCCCTGTCAGCGTGACTGCCCTGGTTCAACAATTCCTGCATATGGTTATCCACGTGACGCCGGTATTGGAATATCTCTTTCACCGTTGGCCGGTTGAGCAGCCCCCGTTGCGGGCGGGGATGAAAAGTCCCCACGGTTTCATAGTACGAATTGAACAAATGCGCATATTGGGGATGGAACGGTTTGTAATTTTTCAAATACGGTGTTAACAGGAACGTTTCAAAAAACCAGGATACATGAGCTATGTGCCACTTGGTGGGGCTGACGTCGGCCATGGTTTGCGTGGCATAGTCGTCGGTTTCCAGGGGCTGGCACAGGGTTTCTGTTTGTGACCGGACGCGCAGATATTCTTCGGCGAGGGAATCACGTTTCTCTTGCTGCAACACTTGAGCCATGTTGCCGGTGACTGTGTTCATGTGATTACCTTTATGCTGTGGGGAAGCCAGGTGTGAACATGGCGTTATGGTACGCGAGGCGGCAGACAACCACAAGTGCGGCTGGGTTGCCGGCGAAAATGGGGCGTCGATTGCCGAATTTGCGGCTATTTCGGGGGTAAAACTGCTATAACCACACTAATTGAATTGATGGTGATTATGGTACATTTGTGTGATGTCTTATCGCCGCTATTAATAACGCGGCCCACTAAAGAATGGTTATTAATTAATCAAGCAGGTGTGTTGTGGCAACTTGCCAGTCACTGCGCAAACGAACAACGATGACGCACGTTTTGGAAGTAACGAAACCGGTTGAGTGAGCAATAGTGACAGGGCACTTGATTGACGCCATTTTATAAATCACGGAGGGGATATGAAAAAAAGCGTTGCAATTGTTGGTGGCGCAGGGCCGACGCTGGGGCTCGCGCTATGTGATGCATTGACGGAAAGCGGTTACCAGGTGGTGGCGTTGTCCCGAACCAATGAAGGGGGGCAAAAAACAAAATCATCGCAAGTGAAATTTATGCCCTGTGATTTGACCGATGAAGGCCAGGTGTTTGCGACCATTCGAGAGATCGAGGAAAACGTCGGCCATATTGAGACGTATATTCACAATCTGGGCGGGATTGCCCGCGCGCGGTTTCTGGAGTCGGATGCCCGGCAGTTTGAACAGCTTTGGAAGCTGAATTGTCTTAGTGCTTACCATGCGTCGAAAGCGGTAATAGCCGAGATGATCGACAATAGCGGCGGCAACATTGTGTTTGTTGGCGCAACAGCCTCGCTTAAAGGCAATGCGGAGTTTTCCGCGTTTGCCGCCGCCAAGTTTGCGTTGCGCGGCCTGGCTCAATCCCTGGCCCGTGAATTCGGCCCGGAGGGCATCCACGTGGCGCACGTTGTTATCGATGGTGTTATGTGGAGCGAGCGGGCGCAAGGTTGGGGTATGAAACCGGAACAATGTCTGCAACCGAAATCAGTAGCCAATACCATTTGTCATGTCGTTCAGCAGGACCGTTCCGCGTGGACCCATGAGCTGGATATACGCCCGGATGTTGAGCGGTTTTAACTTCGGGTTTCGCCAGCTTGTTATCCGTAAATTGAACGGTGGCACCGCACATCGTGATTGTGTCGGGTTTTGAGTGTGAATATCTCACTTGTGCCTGTTTTTCCTCGCATTGCATAATTCTCCCTACGGTTAAGCGCTAATAACAACCGGGATTAACCCGGTTCCACAACAAAAACAATAAAGGAGAAAAATCATGCTGACTGTGCGTTATATGATTTGTATTGTGCTACTTCTTACCACAACACCTTCCTTTGCTACGCTGATGTTTTCCGAATATGTTGAAGGGTCGAGTTACAACAAGGCGGTGGAGTTGTTCAACACTGACAGTGATGTTGATCTCGAAGCGGGTGGTTATACCATTGAGATATTTTCCAATGGTTCCACGGCTGCATCGTACTCCTTTGCATTGTCCGGAGTTGTAGCGCAGGGCAATACGTTTGTGATCAGTCACAGCCGCGCCGATCAATTGATTCTGGAACAGGCGAACCTGATCACGGGGAGCCTGAACTTTAACGGTGATGATGCCATTGTGTTGTTACAAAACGGCACCGTGCTGGATCGCATGGGCCAGGTTGGTGTTGATCCCGGCAGCGCGTGGGGTAATGGGACGGTAACCACGCAAAATCATACACTGCGCCGCCGGGCCGGTATCGTCAGCGGTGATGTGGATACCACGGCAGCGTTTGATCCTGGCGTGCAATGGCTGGGGTTTGGTGTGGATGTGTTTGATGACCTGGGAACTCATGTGGTGGATGAGCCGCTGCTACCACCGCTGCAGCCAGTGGCAGCGCAGGCTGCCGTACCGGCGCCCGCCAGTGTCTGGTTGCTGGCCGTTGCATTGATACCGTTGGGGGTGGGAAGGTTAAAAACTGATCATTTTTCGGCGCAAAACGGGTTGAATCCGGTTTAGTACAAGTTTTTATCAGACGTGCCGCTATAAAAGGTTAAGCCCCGGTGCCTGCGTCGTACGATCAGGTAAAACATCAACCGGGTTAAACAGCCGGTTGAATTGTAAAAACGGCGTTAACAATCAATCGCAACACTGCGGCGAATGGAGTTGCATAGTTTTCATACTGAATCGATTTAACCTATGGCAAACTACACGGACAAACAGGCTATCGACGAATTGAATCGCCAGCTCGACGAGATTGATAAAGTGCGCAAAAAGCCGCGCTTGTCGCCGGCGTTTAAAACCTGGCAGATTCAAACCGGTGAATTGTTGGAAAGCGTATTCGGGCGCCGTTCCAGGCAGCTCAAGGATTTCGATAAGATTGCGTACAGCCTGGCGGCGTTTTCCAACCAGACACCGGAAAGCAAGTTCGATGAAGCTTTTCACCAGGGTTTGAAGTCGGCAGCCATCGTGCTTTCATCGGCAATCAAGGATGTCAGGAATAAAGACCGTGGTGCCAAGCCCCAGGTTTCCGAGCCCGCCAAAGCTGATGCAAAGGCAAAAGAAAAGGAGAAGGAGCCAGCAAAACCCGCCGCTGCTCAGGCACCCGCCAAGCCATCAGTGGCCGCCAATACCAGTGCGCCGCCACAACGACCACAACCGTCGGCAGCCAATAACAAAGTGTTTGTGGTCTACGCGGATGGCAACCGTATCAAAAGCGAGTTAACGGATTTTCTGGCGAAAATTGGTTTTAACGTGATATTGGTTCAAGGCAAACCGGGCCGGCAGAACGATGTGATAGACAAGCTGGAAAAAAATCCCGATGTCAGCTATGCCGTTGTGCTGTTGAATCCGGCGGCGACAGGAATTGCGCATGACGTCGTATTCGAATTGGGGATGCTGGTGGGCGGTCTGGGCAGGGACAGAGTTTGCGGGCTGGTAACGGAAAAACTGGATATTCTGGCCAACTACAGCGGCATATCCTATCTTCCCCATGATGCGGCCGGCGCTTGGAAGTTTATGATGATTAAACAGCTAAAAACCGCCGGTTTTGTGGTGGATGCCAACCTGGCGCTATAGCGGCTACAAATACGAACTATTAGTGCCAAGACTTCAACTTTAAAAAACTCAACGCAAAGATGCAGAGTCGCAAAGGCAAAAAACACAAACTAAATTAAGAATTTGGTAAAGCGGGGAGTGTTAAATTAAGCGGCAGACGTGTGATCGGTTCCCGATAAAGATATTGGTGATTATGGGTCGGTATTTTAGTCTATTTTAGCATTGTAACAACTATAGCGTGGCTTTGGCGTCACTTGGCGCCTTTGCGTTTAAAGACAATTCTGAAAACGATCATGAGTACTTCCGAAAACCCACGGCCGTTGCCCCATTAACTGGCCTTGGCTTTGGGAATGCTTTTCTTGCTGGTAAGCCATTTGATGATGGGCTTCCACTGCTTGGCGTCATGACCCGCGAGCGAGTTCCCCATGTCAAAAATGCCCAGACCACGTTCCTGTGCGCGAAGATAATTCTGGGTTTCGCGCAATGTGGCTATCATAGGGATGTCGAGACTTTTCAAAAACGCTTCCAGTTTTTCGTAACCCCAGGTTTTCTCTTTGACTCGGTTGGCAATGAGACCGATTCTTACCTGGTCGCGGGAGACCTTACCCACCAGTAACAACTCGTGGATATATTTGGCACCGGCGCGAATATCGATGGGTGAAGGCAAAACCGGTAACAGAATGGTTTCCGCGCGCCGGACCATGGACGATAGTTCGCGGCCGTAGATTCCCGCCGGCACATCGAAGACGACAACTTCGGTGTCCTTGGGAACCCGCAACGGGTGGTTAACGGCATCGAGGCCGGTAATGGCGGGCAATTTTTCGGAGCGTTTTCCCAACCAGTCCAGGCTCGATTGTTGGGGATCGAAATCCGCCAGTACCACGTTCTTTTTGGTTTTCGCAAAATGGCTGGCAACGTTGGTTGCGATGGTGGTCTTGCCACTTCCACCTTTGGCGTTTAATACCATGATCTTGCGCATCAATATCACCTTAAACTTTGTTGAATCAACGAGTTGTGGCGTATCCGCCACCGACTATAATGCTTCGGGCCGTGGTGTTAACACGACTTGGGTCACATTTTTGACGTTATTTGTTCAGAATGTCTAAAGACTCCCATAACTCATCGACTTTTCGGCGGATTTCTTCAGTCATTTTTATGGGGTGGCCCCATTGGCGGCTGGTTTCACCGGGCCATTTGTTGGTGGCGTCCAGTCCCATTTTGGAACCGAGGCCGGAGACGGGAGAGGCAAAATCGAGGTAATCAATAGGCGTGTTTTCAATGAGGGTGGTATCGCGCGCCGGGTCCATGCGGGTGGTCATGGCCCAGATCACATCCTGCCAGTCACGGGCGTTGACATCATCGTCCACCACAATCACAAACTTGGTATACATGAACTGGCGCAGAAAAGACCAGGCGCCCATCATGACGCGCTTGGCGTGACCGGGATATTGTTTTTTCATGCTGATCACCGCGACACGGTAGGAACAGCCTTCCGGCGGTAAATAAAAATCCACGATTTCCGGAAACTGCTTTTGCAGGATGGGAACAAACACTTCGTTTAACGCCACGCCCAGTACCGACGGTTCATCGGGCGGACGGCCGGTGTAAGTGCTGTGATAGATGGGATTATCGCGATGGGTGATGCGGTCAATGGTAAACACCGGAAAGCGTTCCACTTCGTTGTAATAACCGGTGTGATCACCGAACGGTCCTTCATCGGCTGTTTCATCGGGATGAATCACGCCTTCCAGCACATATTCGGCGGCAGCGGGCACCATTAAATCCGAGCCCTTGCATTTCACCAGCTCGGTTTTGGAGCCTCGCAACAAGCCGGCAAAGGCATATTCGGACAACGTGTCGGGCACCGGTGTCACCGCACCCAGTATCGTGGCCGGGTCGGCGCCCAATGCAACGGCAACGGGAAATGGTTCACCGGGATGCGTTTTGCACCAGTCTTTAAAATCCAGCGCGCCGCCGCGGTGGGCCAGCCAACGCATAATCACCTTGTTCTTCCCGATGACCTGTTGGCGGTAAATGCCCAGGTTCTGCCGTTCCTTGTACGGGCCTTTGGTGGTGACCAATGCCCAGGTGATTAACGGACCGGCGTCTCCCGGCCAGCAGGTTTGAATGGGTAATTGTGCAAGATCCACATCGGGGCCTTCGATCACATGGCTCTGGCAGGGTGCGTTCTTGACCGTCTTGGGCGCCATGTTAAGCACCTGTTTGAATACCGGCATTTTCTCCCAGGCGTCTTTCATGCCCTTGGGGGGTTCCGGCTCTTTTAAAAATGCCAGCAGCTTGCCCACTTCACGCAAGGCCTCGATGTTTTCCTCACCCATACCCATGGCAACGCGGTCAGGTGTGCCGAACAAATTACCCAACACCGGCACCGTGTGGCCCCTGGGGTTTTCGAACAACAATGCGGGACCGCCGGCGCGCAATGTGCGATCGCAGATTTCGGTCATCTCCAGGTAGGGGTCGATTTCAACTGAGATACGTTTGAGTTCGCCGCGGCTTTCGAGCTGGCTGATAAAATCCCTGAGGTCGTTATATTTCATGTCGGCGTGTGATAATGGTGTTAAATTGTGTGCCCCGCAACCAATAGCGCAGTTTGCACCAATTATCTGGAGACATCAACGGCTTGGCACGTTGGCGCCAACGCTGAGTGCGATTAGATTGTGGTCTCGTCTTGCAGCAGCTTAAGGTGGCCGTCTTAATGAGGTAGCGAACCAGTTCGGCATTGGTGACGTAAATATTCGCGGAATTTGCGCCGTCGCCATTTGTGAGGGATATTGTTTATCAGTGAGAGAACCCCTCGCCGAATTGCATCAAATACAGATGCCGTTACTGCAGGCGCTTAATATCCTATTTGCAGCGTGCGAGCACCACGTCTAAATGGAAATTCATCGTTATGTGCTATCCCTTTTCATTGTTGGCTTACGATGTGTTTCAGCGCAATCCCTCAAATATTAGTTGATTAGATTGTGCTAAGGTGCGGCTTTTTTCTCGGTAAGTGTCTTAAATACCTAATTGTACCTTCATTAATGCGAATGGTTATTTAAGGCGTAATTTTTCTGTTTCGGATGCAGATTGCAGCAAAATCGATAGACCAACGGGTTTTTCAGCCGCAATGGCTGCTTATTAAGGACCTATTCATTATGCCGCCTTGCAGGGAGGGGCGGGGGCTATATGCGGGTGATGGAAAGATATCAATCAGTATAACCGTCGATCAACTCTTCACGCGTGCTTGACGCTGCCTCTTTTGGCGCCTTATGGCGTTCCCTAAATTCCACCAATAAACCCGGGTTTGCCATCTATTTATGGAGACTCAACCATCCGCGATCCGCGTTTTACGGTCAGGATTTGAATTTAAAGTCTCCCTGTTTTCGGCGCGTGTTGTAGTCGATCAATACGAAACCCATCAGTACGCCAATGATCAGCGTTACGGCAAGGCTTAATGCCAGCCAGGTATAAAAACCGGTCACGGAGCGTGGTCTGAGTAATGATGAGGATTCGGTATCTGTATAGGCATCTTCCCGGGCCGCGGTGGACACGATATGGCCGGAATCCGCCAATTGCTTCAGTGCGGCATTCAGTTTGTCCTGCAGGTTGGCTGCGTTGATTTTCAGTTCGGCAATGGCGATATCCTTGACGCGCAGTTGGTTTTGCAGGTCTTGTTGGCTTTGGCGATAGTCCGTCAACTTGTTACGCAACCAGTCCACGGTCTGCACTTCTTTGCGCAGTTCTCCCATTTGCGTCACTTTGGCTTGATAATCATGGAGCTTATGTTGCAGAGATTGGTACTTGGTCGCCAACTGGTTATATGCAATCTGGGCGGGTTTTTCGTTGCTCAGGTATTTGGATTCCACCCAGCCCTCTACATCGTTCGCGGTGCGGATGTGGGTGTAACCGTTGTCTTTGTCCAGTACCTTGACGATGGTGCCGGTGGGCAGGGAGTCGACGGGCTTGCTGCCGGCGGTGCCCTGGCTGTATATGTCGATGGAGATTTTGTCGGTGACGTAAAGTGATTTGGCCGATGCAATATTTCCCAGCAGCAGGGAAACCGCCATTGCAACCACCATCTTGATCGCGAGGGGAACGAGATGATTGCGCATTATGTTAATCCTTTGTACCAGTCATGTAATACTGATTCACCAATATCGATATAGATACCGCTATCGACGACCGTTACTACACTATTTCTTCATTATTATTTGGACTTGTTATTTTGTTGGCGCGTATTGAAACACGCCTTTGCACTTCTCGAGCAATTTCTCGGGCAATATTGTACTGCCGGAATATAGATTACCTAATAAGAGTGATTTTAGTGTGACTTATGCCGCAATTCCACTATGACGTAGCAGCGCGTCAATGGTGGGTTTTCGACCACGAAATTCCACAAACAGCTCCATGGGTTCTTTTGAACCCCCTTTTTCCAGGATCGCATGTAAAAATTGTTCACCCGTGTCACGGTTAAAAATTCCGGTTTCCTCGAATTTGGAAAACGCATCCGCTGACAGTACTTCGGCCCACTTGTAACTGTAGTAACCGGCCGCGTAACCGCCGGCGAAAATATGGGAGAAGCCGTGTTGAAAACGGTTATAGGGGGCGGGTTTGACAACCGCCACTTCCTGGCGCACTTCGTCAAGGGTTTGTTGAATACGCGCTCCCTGCTTGGGGTCGTATTCGGTGTGCAGGCGAAAATCAAACAGCGCAAATTCCAGTTGCCGCACCATCTGCATGCCCGACTGGAAATTTTTAGCGGCAGTCATTTTTTGGAACAAGTGCTCCGGCAACGATTCATTGGTCTGGTAATGGTGAGCCATCAGGTCAATGGAGTCCTTTTCCCAGCAAAAATTTTCCATGAACTGGCTGGGCAGTTCCACCGCGTCCCACGCCACGCCGCTGATGCCCGAGACACTGATATAGTCCACCTTGGTGAGCATGTGGTGTAACCCGTGGCCAAACTCGTGGAACAGGGTGAGTACTTCGTTATGGGTTAACAGTGCCGGATCATCGCCAATGGGCGGTGAAAAATTACAGGTCAGGTAGGCCACCGGTGTTTGCACGTGGTCGTTGACTTTTTTGCGGCTGATGCATTCGGCCATCCAGGCGCCGCCGCGTTTGTTGGGCCGGGCGTAAAGATCAATAAAGAACTTGCCGCGGATGGCATTGTGTTCGTCGCGGATTTCAAAGAATTTGACGTCCTTGTGCCAGGTATCCACGCTATCAACCTGCGTGATCGTTAAGCCGTACAGGCGGTTGACAATGTCAAACAGTCCTTTAAGTACCACCGGTTCGGGAAAATACGGCTTTAGTTCTTCCTGGGTGATGGCGTATTTGTGCTGGCGCAGTTTCTCTGAAAAGTAGGTAATATCCCAGGGCTGTAATTCATGATGGGCATGATGTTGTTGGGCGTACTGTTTCACTTCCGCCAGGTCTTTTTCCGCGTAGGGTTTGCTGTGCGCCGCCAGGTCATGCAGAAACTGCATGACTTCGTCCGTAGAGTTGGCCATTTTGGTGGCCAGGGAGTATTCGCCGTAGTTGGCAAAATCCAGCAATTGCGCCAGTTCATGGCGCAACGCCAGAATCTCTTCCATGATGGCCGAGTTGTCCCATTGGCCGGCATGGGGTCCCTGGTCCGATGCCCGGGTTACATAGGCATCGTGCATTTCCTTGCGCAGGACACGGTTGTCGGCGTAACTCATTACGGCGTAATAGCAGGGAAAATCCAGGGTCAGCCGCCAGCCGTCCTGGTCGTGTTGTTGCGCGTTTTGTTTGAGCATGGCCCTGGCCGAATCGGGTAACCCTGCGAGCTGACTTTCATCGTCGATAAGTTTGTGCCAGGCATTGGTGGCATCCAGTACGTTGTCGGAAAACTGCGAGGTGAGTTTCGATAATTGTTGCTTGATGGCCTTGAACCGCTGTTGCTTGTCTGCAGGCAGATCGATGCCGGATAAATGGAAATCCCGTAACGCATCATTGATGGTTTTCTGCTGCGCGCCATCAAGCGTTGCGAATTGCGGACTGTTTTTAATGTGGTGGTAGGCATTATAAATGCGTTGGTCCTGCGACAATTCGGTATTAAATTCAGTGAGTTTGCTCAGGGTGTTATTGTAGGCCTGGCGCAGGGCTTCATTGTTGGTGACGGCGTTCAAGTGGCTAACGGGCGACCAGACTTTGTTGATCCGATCGTGAATATCCTCCATGGGTTGGATGAAATTGTCCCAACTATAGTCACTGGTGTGTGTCACCAATTCGTCGAGTTGCCGCTTGCTGTCCTGCAACAGCTGATCGATGGCCGGCTCCACGTGTTCCGGACGAATTTGCGAAAACGGTGGCAGTTCCTGGAAATCTAACAAGGGGTTACTCATAGGCGCTCTCGGTCGTGGTTATAATACTTTAGAAATCATCGGGTTATTGCCGTTTGGGCAGTATGACCCCGATCATATCAGCGGCGTTTAAAATAGGCCAGCACGGAACAATAAGCATCTGCAGTGCCAGTTTGGTGTCATGGGGTAATAATTTTTACGACCGCCGGGAAGTGTTTGTGTTTCAACGGCAGGCGCGCTACTTTGCATTATCGAACCGGCCATCACGGCAGGGGAATATCCTGCCCGGTTTGTGGCGCGCCGCGTGAAATGATTCCGTGGTGGTTAATCAATGTATTCATGGTAAAGATTTCCAAAGAGGTAAATGGTGACATCCGAATCGAGTAATGACGGCAAGCATCCCTATGATGCGTTAACGCCGGATACCATACTGGACGCGGTGGAAGCATTGGGCCTGGAACCCAATGGCCGGCTGCTGGCATTAAACAGCTACGAAAACCGGGTGTATCAAATTGGTATCGAGGACCACAAACCTGTCGTCGCCAAGTTTTACCGCCCCGGGCGTTGGAGCAACGAGGCCATTATCGAGGAACACCGCTTCACCCAGGCCCTGGCGCAATCGGAGATCCCGGTGGTTCCTCCCATGACGTTTACCGACTCGGCCGCGACGTTGCATGAGCACGCAGGCTACCGGTTCGCGGTGTATTCCAACTGCGGCGGTCGCTGGCCGGAACTGGATGACCCGGACAAACTCATGTGGATCGGCCGTTTCATCGGCCGTATACATGCATTGGGCAAAGCCAGGGATTTCGAACACCGTCCGCGCATTGACATCGACAGTTATGGCTGGTCGTCGTTGCGTTACCTCATGGAAAACGGGTTCATTCCGGAAGAATTGCGCGTTCCTTACCAGGTGGTGGCGGAACAGTTATTGCAAAAAGTCGAAGACAAATTCGGTATTGCGGGTGACGTGTACTATTTTCGCATTCACGGCGACTGCCATCCGGGCAACATACTGTGGACCGATGAAGGTCCTCATTTTGTGGATTTTGACGATACCCGCATGGGACCGGCGGTGCAGGATATCTGGATGTTGTTGTCCGGGGACCGGCGCGACATGACCGCCCAGTTGTGCGACATCCTGGAAGGTTATACGGAATTCTGCGATTTTAACGCCGTGGAATTGAACCTGCTGGAGGCACTGCGCAGTTTGCGCATGATCCATTATTCCGCCTGGCTGGCGAAACGCTGGGATGACCCCACGTTCCCGAAAAACTTTCCCTGGTTTAATACCGTGAACTACTGGGAAGAACAGATATTAACACTGAAGGAACAATTAGCATTGATGGATGAACAGCCGCTGGTATGGCGGTAAACGGTTCTTCAAGTAACGGGTAACGTGGACGATACCGTTTACTTACTATCATCCAATCACCACTTTCACACTGCTTTGTTCGAGTTCACACTGCTTTGTTCGAGGCGCCATCAACATACCCGGGACGATAATTCACTGTTGCGCTGATGAAAATTGCCAGAATCGGAACCTTTGTATTTTCACTGCTTTTTGTCGTGTTTGGCGGCGGTTTTTTCGTGTTGATGGTGTATCCAGACATTGGCGACTGGATAAGCGCGCAATCATGGCAGCCGGTAAACGCCACGCTGTTGTCTGCTGAATTAAAGCGTCACCGCTCCAGCAAATCGACCACTTATGAAGCGGTGGCGAGCTATCGTTACCGCTTTAACGGCCGGGACTATACCGGCAACCGGGTGGCGCTAGCCAAAGGGGCTGACAACATCGGTTCGTTTCAACAGTCGCTTGGCCGCAAACTGGAACGATTATATCAAGCACAACAACCGGTCCGGGCCTGGGTGAATCCCCAAAATCCCGGCCAGGCGTTAATCAACCGTGAACTGCGCTGGGGCTTGCTGTCCCTGAAGATGATTTTCGTGCTGGTGTTTGGTGGTATCGGCCTGGGCTTCATGGTGGCGTCCTTCAAGGATAAGCCCGCCAAGGTTAAGGCATCGTCCTCCCTCGCTGATGATCCGGATACCAAGCCCTGGCTTAACAACAAGGACTGGGCATCTCCGGTGATTCGTTCCAGTGCTAAAAAAGCGTTGTGGCTGATGTGGGGCTTCGCGTTGATCTGGAATGCCATGATGTTGCCGTTGGCGGTTAAAATGTCCGGTGAATTGCAAAAAGCCAATTGGGCCATGGTGATGATTTTGGTTTTCAACGTGGTTGGCCTGGTGATAGTGATCATGGCTATTCGCAAAACCCTCGAATGGAAGCGCTTTGGCGCAACGTTGCTCACCATGGATCCGCATCCCGGTGCCATTGGCGGTCAGGTGGGCGGCTATATCGACGTGAAACTGCC
>JASFOJ010000083.1:0-19484 GCA_050116575.1 Gammaproteobacteria bacterium
TTAGTTGAGATAAATCATTCTATTGCAGCTAAAATCACCACACATTTTTCAACATTTACCATCTGTATCTCTTCGACCTGTTGATACGCTAACAACACTCGCGGCTCACAAGTATCACGTTATTCTTTTACATTTTTGCGCGCTCGTACTGTACCGGCCAGTCAACATCGATATGCAGTGCCGATGCCGCATGCAATGGCCAGTAAGGATCGCGTAACAGTTGGCGAGCCAGAAACACCGCGTCCGCCTGGCCGGTGCGCAGGATATGCTCGGCCTGTTCCGGCGCCGTAATCATTCCCACCGCCGCAGTGGCAATATCCACTTCACGGCGAATGCGTTGGGCAAAAGGTGTTTGAAAACCCGGTCCGGCGGGAATCACCGCGTCAGGCACCATGCCGCCACTGGAACAATCGATCATGTCCACGCCAATTGATTTTAGTTGCCGGCTCAGTTCCATGGATTGCTCCAGGTCCCAGCCGCCATCCAGCCAGTCAGTGGCCGAAATGCGCACTAGTAACGGAAAATTCGAAGGCCACTCCTTGCGCACAGCGTTTGCTATCCGCAGCGGTAGACGCATTCGGTTTGCCAGCGACCCGCCGTATTCATCACCACGCTCATTGGCCAACGGCGAGAGAAATTCGTGTAACAGATATCCGTGTGCCATATGCACTTCCACACATTGAAAACCGGCCTCGCGGGCACGGCGCGCCCCTGCAGCATACGCCGAAACAATTTCATCCAGTTCCTCGGCGCTTAACGCGTGCGGTACTGGATGATCGTCGGCAAAGGGTATTTTGCTCGGCGCCAGGGGTGTCCAACCACCCGACTCTTCGGCTAAAGGCTCACTGCCACGCCAGGGAACATCGGTACTGGCCTTACGCCCCGCATGGGCAAGCTGAATGGCAGGCACCGCGCCTTGTTGCGAAATGAACCGGGTAATGGGTCGGAAAGCCTCTGCATGGGCATCGGACCAGATCCCGGAATCGGCCGGCGAAATCCGCCCTTGCGGAGTCACCGCCGTGGCCTCCACCATCACCATACTGGCACCACCAACGGCCCGACTGCCCAAATGCACCAAGTGCCAATCTGTGGGCATACCTTCGCGGCTGGCATACTGGCACATCGGGGAAACAAATATGCGATTGCGGAAAGTCACATCCGCGATTGTCAACGCATTAAATAACTGGCTCATGTTAATTTCTCCAATGACAAAAATGGTTCCGAAGTCGTTGATTTAGAAACCCTGTCAGGCGCTATGTTCCCTCATGCCGCACACAAGAATCCTGTAGATACCGGTAAACTACAACTACGACCACTGCTGCCCCACAGCAATACATCGTTCAGTTACACTTTACTGTGATGCTCCTGTAGCACGATCCTACGGCACGTGAAATCGATCATCGCCGACGCTTTCATATAAACCGTTGTACAGAAATCGCAGATCGCAAAGTCGATTGCACCGGGCCGGCGCGGCTATCGACTTGCACACTAAAAACGCGCCTGGGGCCCCACGTGGTTAGACCGCAAACGTCGCCTTTGTCGCCAACGATACCCTATTGATAAAAGCGTGGTGTAATTCAACCTATTTTTACCTGGGAATTATTTTGTGTGATAAAGACTGGAATCTTAATTAGCAATTGGGAGATAGCCATGGATTTCCCAGATTCAAAGATTGCCTAAATATACATTGTCAACCGTTATTGAGCACAAATTTCAGTTTCGATAAACCCGCCACGGTCACTACGGAGAACAAAGGCCATACGAGTGTTCGTCAGGATAAATACCACTGGATTTTGGGTAAAAGGATGTATATTCTTCCTATACTTGTCGGAGAATTCCCAATGAATACCTTTCTGAAGTTAGCGCTGGCCTGCGTCATTTGTATTGGTGTCATTAGCGGCCTGGTATTGCTGGTAGAGGGTATGCAGTGACTTTAATATCCCCTCGCCCGGTACAAGTAGTATAAATATTGTCGTTTCTTTCCATAAATTTCGCTTTAAGAGGAGGTATATACCATGAAAAAAAATATGGGCATCGTCGACAGAACTATTAGACTCATAGCTGTTGCCATCATTGCAGCACTGTATTTTACCGGCCAAATCAGTGGCACCGCCGCTATTATATTAGGCATTATTGCCGTTGCATTTCTGCTCACAAGCCTGATCGGATGGTGCCCGGTTTATGTTCCCTTAAAGCTGTCCACCAAAAAAGCCGAACAACAATCGCAGCACAGTACGAATTAAATCCTGCCCTGATCCGAACGGCACGATAATCCTCAATCGTCGCTGCAAACAAAACCTGCATTGATGTGGTGAAATTTTCACCGCATCAATGCAGAACGCAACGTCAGTCATTCTTATAAAAGCACTATGTTTACTGATTCATGAAATTGTTGATGAAATCGAGCACGTTCTGACGGTCAATGCGAAATACACCGCCCGTCCCGGCGCAATTACCATTCAAGCCGAATGATGTAACACCGCCAACAACCAGGCTGTCACCGATAAAATTGGGCCCGCCCGAATCACCAAAGCACGTCCCGCCAGTTGCATGATTATTTGACAACAGCAGTGAAAAATCTCCGGTAAACCCCGGAGTATTTATCTGTATAAGATTGGGAGTGGAAAACATGCGCACGCGCCTGGACACGACAAAGACCGGGTTTATACGTTGCAATCCATAACCCACCGCGGTAAAGCTAACGTTTTTCAAACCGCGCCGAGTGGCAAAGCTATCCAGGATATTCACCACCGGTAATGCCGCGTACTGCTCCATATCATCAAGAATGACCGGCTCAGCCAATTCAATCATACCCACGTCGTTAAATACGAATGGCGCTGTTGTGTATGCAGGATGCGCCGCCCAACGCACTGCCTCCACGGAATTTGCTCCCGCATAGGGATAATTATTGTTGCCATTCTCCACGTCTGATTCAGTGAATACGCGCATACCGGAAAACTCTCCCGGCGCACCGGCACAATGCCCCGCGGTCAACACATAGGTCGGCGCTATTAAAGTGCCGCTACAACGGAACGCCGGTTCACCATCCTGTTCCATTAATATCAGAACAACCGCCGGATGCGCGCCCCTGTCCAACTGGCCGTCTGTGATGGCCATAACGGGATTTGCCAAAAGTTGAGCTGCTAGTAAAATGATCAACGTAGAAAATAGTTTTTTCATCCATGAATCTCCCTCTATCGTTAAAGCAGAAAGTATAGATCATTCTTTATTAACAACTCAAAACCTTATTTGCGTTGTTAATTTGCGAGTTGAATAAAACGAACCGCGTCCGCTTAATGAGCAATTAAATACGACGAAGGATCTGCAACAAACCAGCGACGACTGCTGCTATTTTAGCCATAATTTATACGGCTGATATTTTTACTGGTTGAATCAACCTTGTTATTGCAAAAATTAGCACCGGTAAATCAGTTTCGACCCGGGAATTCCGTTGCGTGCCAGTACATTCGAGGATTAAGTCGGGATTTCAACGACAGTGAAGTTTGGAAATAAGTCCGTGGATACCTAGAAATGTCTTTTATTATTAGACGAACCGGTCCTCAACCACATGTTTATCGCATTAACGTGGTTAAGTTACCCGGACTCGATTCAAAGACAGGTTTTTCGCGCCGCAACTAATGTGTTGCCTTGTCACCCCAAATTTCCTTCAAACGGGCATCCCGGCCGCAATTCCAGCGATAAAATTTGTACCGAATGGGGCTCTTCTTATAAAAATCCTGGTGGTAGCTTTCATCACCTTTGATGGGGTAGAAGGCAGTGGCGTCCAGCACAGGGGTTACCACTTTTTTATCGGGAAACTGTGCGATAACTTTCTGCCGTGACTGTTCCGCCAGTTGTCGTTGCTTTCCGTTAGCGACAAAAATGGCACTTAAATAACTGTGCCCTTTATCACAAAACTGTCCCTGATCATCAAAGGGATCAACCTGCACCCAGTAATAATCCAGTAACTCCTGGTAACTGATTTTCTCCGGGTCGTATGTCACCTCAATGGCTTCGTAATGGCCGGTGTGGTTGCCATTGTATGTGGGGTTTTTCAACGTTCCCCCCGTAAACCCGGACACAACATCTATAACACCTTTATCTTTCAGCTTTTCGAAGTCCGACTCCATGCACCAGAAACAACCACCGGCAAAAACAGCCTTTTCCGTTTTAGCGGCGGCGTTTGACACCATCGCAAACAGAGCCGCCAATAAAACCACTGCCGGAAATACAACTTTACGTAAGTTCATGATACGCCTCACTTTACAGTCTTACCTATAGCCTTCAACACTTGTCACCTTATCAGACGCTTCTGATCCGGCTTTGTTACAGGCATAATTACGAAGTAGAGCTACTTTAACGTATGCAGCCTTTGTTTTCTGCCGAGCCTGCCGCTAACCGCAGCGATACTAACTGTTTTAAGCACCCGACAAAATATTTACATTTCAATAAATTAGTTACAAATAGACGAAAAGCCCGCGTACTACAAGCTAGTAAACTGCGCGGTTCACTTGTTACTGTATTTTCTATTAAGGGGAATATTTCCGGGTCAGCTGATCTTCCAGGGAATCCAGTTCCTTTTTGTATTTCGCGATCAGTGCAACATTGTGCTCCAGCGCTTTTGGCTGTTGATCCGGATCGGGTATTTTGCCACGTAAATCTGCCATTTCAGATTTCATTTCCTTGACATAGCCGTCCATTTTTAGCCGCTCTTGCCGATCTTGTTCCTTGGCGTTAATTTCGTCATAGCGTTTAAGTGTTTTATCAAGCAAGTGCATAATTTTATTATTCAATTCGTAATAGCGCCGCACCATGACTGTAGTTTGGGCAGATATAATGGTGTCTTTAACCCACAGGTATTCTTCATAACTCATATCAAATGAACGGGCGGCCGATTTTTCAATTTCATCATAGTAACGGAACTCGTTACCGTATTCAGGATGTTCCCTAAATTCGGCCAGGTAATTTTGCTTTGCCAGTTTTTGTTTTTTCGTCTCCTGGATCACTTTTTTACGTATCGCAATGTAATATTTAACCTGTTTCTCAGTGAGTTTGCCGTCTTGTGGAATCGTAAAGGTTGATCCGCCGGTGACGTTGGTTCCGTCGTTCTGATCAGCGGGGCGTGAACAGCCATAGAACACAATAGTAAACAACAGCACTACACTTAACCGCAGCACTATATTTAACCGTAAATACCAGAAAAACATCTTTCGTATACTTTGCTATTTTATAAAGTCGCCTTTATCCCTACAGTATAAAAATAGCACACCTTAACTGATTTGTGGCAACAAAACGGTATTCAAGTTATTTTTCCAGTCAACTGTGATACTAAATCCGGCAGGCGCCGTCTATTGGCTATCACAAACAATGGCTGTTACAAACAATGGCTATTACAAACAGGCGCTTTAAATTTTAACATATACCAATAATGTTAAAATCCATAGATAGTCATTTTCTGTTTCTAAACATTTATTGGTCAAAGCCGGCAAATCAGGCATGATTTGCCGACCTGGCATGGCGCATACTCTATTTAGTTTGCAATGACTCCAGCGGTATTTGGCCTTTGTCGCCGGGATTTTCTGCGATTCGTCCATCAACCGTAAGCCGCGGCAGCACACTGATTTTGGTCAAATCTCCTGATTGTATAATTTCGCACTTACCGATACGTGTTAACGTAGTATTGGCAAATCCTATAGTGTTGCCATAAGAGCCATCTTCACGCCATTCTTTCCAATGACCGGCGGCCAGATTGTCCCTGGAACGCGTCACGATTTCAAATTGCATACCATCGTGTCCGACGTCTTTGGCATAATCACCATGTAGAAACACCTGATCGCCTTCCTGCGCATAACGACCATTCCAATCCGGAAATGTATCGGAATACCACACACCTCTAATCTGGGTGCCAACTACTGCGTAGGGTTGAAAGCAGATACCCTGGCTTGCTAACTGGGTGTGCCCGGGCGAGGAATCGTCATACGCGGTAATTTTCCAGTAGTTTCCATCATCAAAAACATTTGGTTGCGGCGGATGAGCAAAAGCGGCCGTAGCCATCAAACCCGTTGCCAGCATCAACGATAATTTTAATTTCATTGTATAATCTCCTGATCGTAGAATTGTCCATTTAGCTGTATACAACTAAAACAAGAATTGAGAGAAATTGCGTCACTCAACTCGTGTACCTTACGTCGACGGAGATTACAACGAGCTTACCCAATCTTGACTTTACTTTCGCTTAACTTGATTTACGCTTGACCTTAGCTGGCCTTGTGCTGGCGTTTCCCATGCAGGAATTAACTGATTTTTCCCAGTAGATCTACGTCTTGCAAACCCCGTGATGGTAAAAATACGGATCAGGAAATCAGTATGGATTTGCTATGTACTATTTGCATTTTGTTCAGCATATTCGGGGATTGAGTCAGAACTTCACCGGCGATTAAATTGTGAAATACGCTTATACAAGCGTAGTAATGTCTTTGATTCTGGGACAGAACTAACCGCCAGGCGCTATTTCTTTAATTTCTGAGCCGGTTGGCTCCTGGAAACAAAAAACACACCAACCAGTATTAGCGCACTGCCAATGGCCTGCAAAACAGAAAATGACTCTCCCAAAGCGAAAACCGCAATTGCCAAAGTAACCGGTGGGCCACTGGTACTGATGATTGACGTACTCGATGCGCCAATCCTTTTAACCCCCTCTGCCATCAATAAGAGCGGTAACACGGTGGAAAATATGGCCATCAAAATAATGAGGGTATACACCTGTTCACTTTGCATGAATACACCGAAACCATGGCTGATCGCCGCGTGTATTACACTCGCCGCTGTCGCGGCCAGCGTCGCAAAACCGGCGAAACGTATGGAACCATGCTGCTGAATCCGCTGTACGCTGGCTACGGTATAAATTGCGAATACAATGGCTGCGCCCAATACCATCAATGATCCTGTCATCGCGTTACCATTCAAACTTGGTGCTTGTGCAACGAAAACGAGAACAACACCTGTATAAGATACCATGAGTGCCAGAATGGTATTGGGAGAAATTTCATTGCGCCGGATGAATAAACTAATAATGACCACAAAAGTCGGATATAAAAACAGGATCAACCGTTCCAATCCAGCCGGTATATAAGCAAGGGCGGAAAAATCCAGTATTGCCGGCACATAGTATCCAGTCACACCAAGCAGCGCTAATGCCGCAAAATCCTCGATGTTAACGCTTACCGAGTTGCGATTCTGGCGAAAAAGATATAGAAACAATATAAAAAACGGACAGGCGAACAAAAATCGCAGCGTTAAAATACTTACTGCGTCGATACGTGAATCGAGCTGATAAACAAGCTTGATAAAAATAGCTTTAAGGGACAACCCCAACGTCGCGACCAAAACACAAACAACACCGAACAGAGCGTCGTTTTCTGTCATTTTTTTGTACATTGCAATCATGATCATTCCCTTACAGCCGGGATCTCATGACGCAAAAAAAAGCCGCGGATGAGATCCACGGCCTTTTTTGTTAATTAATATTTTTTGTTAATTAATATATAGCACTAACAGCGACCGTGGCGGACAGGTTTCTTCCACCACAGTAGTTTGTTTGCGTTCAAAACCTTATTGGGTTCGCCCTTGATGGCGTCACCCTTATTAGCTTCACATTTCGTCGATACGTTAGAGATGTTCATAAATTCTATGATGCCGCGGGCAGTCATTACTTGTCAAGCCATTTCCAATCAAAGACCCGCGGGTATGAACCTGTTTTATCTACCCGAAACGAATGTGTATAATATTCTGCATAGAATCGGCTGTACTTTTTAATGCTTCATTATTGCTTCAGCCGGTACCCCGTTTTAAACATCCACCAAACGATAAGCAGGCAAACGCCAAGAAATAGCAGGATCATGGTTATACTCAGCCCCAGACTGACGTCGGCCACTTCAAAAAAACTCCAGCGAAACCCACTGACGAGGTAAACCACCGGGTTAAACAGGGTAACGGTTTGCCAGGCCGGTGGCAGCATGTTCACCGAATAGAACGTACCGCCCAGAAATACCAGTGGCGTAATCACCAGCAACGGAATAAGCTGCAGTTTTTCAAAATCGGTGGCCCACAGGCCGATAATAAATCCAAACAGGCTAAATGATATACAGGTAACAATAAGAAACCCCAGCATCCACAGCGGATGGGCGACATGCAGGGGAACGAAAAATCCGGCCGTCCCCAGAATAATCAAACCAATAATAAATGACTTGGTCGCCGCAGCGCCCACATAACCAATAACAATCTCGACAAAAGACACCGGGGCGGACAGCAGTTCATAAATGGCACCGGTAAACTTGGGAAAGAAAATCCCGAACGAGGCATTGGCGAGACTCTGGGTCAGAACGGCCAGCATCATCAATCCGGGCACAATAAATGAGCCGTAAGCCACGCCCTCCACTGAGTCGATACGCGATCCAATTGCCGAACCGAAGACCACAAAATAAAGCACCGTGGTAAGTACCGGTGAAGCGAAGCTCTGCGCCACGGTTTCAAAGGCACGCAGCATTTCGTATTTGTAAATGACGCGAATGGCGTAAATATTCATTAATAATTTTTCACCAGGTTGACAAATATCTCTTCCAGTGACGTTTTTACGGATTGGACGTCCTTGATGACCAGGCCCGCATCCCTCACCGCATGTAACATCCCGTCGATACCGGTATTCGGTCTGTGCGGATCGTAGGTATAAGTTAGCCGGCAGCCATCCGATGACAACTCCAGTTCCCAGGGTTCCAGCGCGTCAGGCACCTCAGACAGCGGCGCCTGCAACTCGATGAGCAATTGTCTTTTGCCCAGCTTATGCATTAGCGCCTGTTTATCATCCACCACCAAAAGTTCGCCATGGTTGATGACGCCAACACGGTCGGCGATCGCCTCAGCCTCTTCTATATAATGGGTGGTAAGAATGATCGTGACGCCGGAATCACGCAGCCGCTGTACCAGCGCCCACATATCCTTGCGCAATTCCACATCAACCCCGGCCGTCGGTTCATCCAAAAACAACACCGAAGGCTGGTGCGCCAGCGCCTTGGCAATCAGCACCCGGCGTTTCATGCCTCCCGATAGCGCCATTAATATGCTTTTTCTTTTGTCCCACAGCGACAAATCCTTTAGAACCTGCTTCAGGTAGTCGGGGTCCGGCTGCTTGCCAAACAATCCACGACTGAACCGCAAGGTATCTAATACTTTTTCAAAGGCCCCTAGCTGTAATTCCTGCGGCACCAGGCCAATCATGCCCCGCGTAATGCGGTAATCGTTAACAATATTATGACCGCTAACTGTGACAGAACCATCACTGGCATTGACAATACCGCAAATAATAGAGATCAGCGTCGTTTTACCCGCCCCGTTGGGACCAAGTAATGCCAGGATTTCTCCCTGCTCGATGTTCAGGTTGATGTTTTTCAACGCCTGAAAACCGCTGGAATAGGTTTTAGACAAATTCTTTATGGAAACGATGGGTTTCATTTCGTCATCTTGTAGCAACAGGTCTCTGATTAAAATATTCCTTTGTTTTCACATAGCTTGAAGGGCGCACCGATAGACTGCTAAAGAACAACCTATGCAAAAATCAGTGACTCAGCGGTAAAGTCATTGAATCTGGGGCACTCAGTCAAGTAATGGATATTCCGTTCTGTAAACATGGCTCCGGGCATTTTACATGGTTTTATGATTGCCCGGCAACGGATGCAACAAACAGATAAACACCAGTTAAAAAGATGAAAGAACAGAAACAAACCCGACTTTATCGGCAATTAACGTGGGGATACAGAGGAATGTGGTAACGTCAAAGGATACCAGGGTTTACCAAACAATCAATGTCAACCCCGTTTTTGCAAAAAACGCCCTTTAAAGGCTTAATTCACCGTGCAAAATAGGTATTCTGCGCGTTATTCGCCGTGTGTTTGAGGATTAACAGATAAATGAACATTTTTACCGGTTGATACTGAAATATCGTTCCCCATTTATGCAATAAGGGGAGGTAAACCGGGGCACGAAAGCCTCACGTTCGCTCCCCGTCATCGGTCATTATTTTTATCTAATTATCATCTATTAGTCGTTGCAGGATTAATTGCATCTCATCGACACTCATGTCCATATATTCAACCACGCGACCATAGAGCATTGCTGTCGGAACATTCCGGCCACCCAGTTCTTGTTGGATTTCCTGGATACAATACACAATCACTCGTTCCTTTCTCGTTAGCCCGTCCCGAACGTTCGGCAGGTCATCATACTTAATATTCATCTTCGATTCTTCAGCTAAATAAAGCTCCAGCATCTCCAGGGTAATTCACCAAGCTGCTATACCCTATTTTTGAGTATAGCGTACCTTTATTTTACAACTTAATTATTTGCCCTGGCTAGTCAGTTGCATATACTGCATCTGGCTTTTGTTCGGAATCGTCCGGCTCCGTGCTTTCTTCTTCAAAGTCAATGGTAAAAATTTTCACAAAAACGTACGCCAGAACCAGGGAAAATACGATTGCTCCCGCGGCCGCCAGTGCGCCTTCAATACCCAACATAGGCACCTTGTATTCCAAATAACCCCGCATGGTCTTGGAGATTTCCTGGCCCCCAATTACAACGTTATAACGCATCATGAAGACCTGGATCAATGCGAGCACCGATGCGATCGATGTCGCCATGATCAACTTAATGCCGGAGAGCTTGAATTTCCAGACGCTAAAGAGAATAGTAATAGGCACGACTGCGCCAATAAGAAATTGAACGACGAAGAAACGATAAAACATAGGTCCAGCCACGTAAGCGGTGATTAATTCTATCCCTTCCTTCCCTTTATAAAGCAAGCTGACAAATTCCACTCCTTCGAGGAACACCGTAAATATGGCAAAAATCATTAAATAAAACGACAACCCCCGTAGGCAAATTTCATCAATTTTGATCTTGCGATAAGCCGACACCACAAGATACATCAGCATTACCGCTGCCAGTCCCGACACGATCGCCGAAACAACAAAAATCACAATGGTCAGTTCGGACGACCACCATTCCCGGGATTTCAGTGACGAGAACACGAAACCAACATAGCCATGCAAACCATGCGCACCAAGAATACTGAAAATGACGATACGCCTGAGCCATTTGTGGTCAAACGCGCGAGCTTCAGGGGAAATATTGTCATCAAACAGTGTCAGGCTGCGATAGAACAATCTTTTAAAGCCGGTAGAATTTCTAGCCTGCAACACATTGTAGACCCGGAACTCGAACCAGATTTCCAGCATCAGGATAAACGTATACAACATGGCGAAATAGCCAAACATGGAAAACGCAGAGGTAAAGTTGGGCGTAATCATCGCCCCAAGAGCCCGCTCAGGATGTCCGAGATGACTCAATAATACGATGGGAACAGTTAACATAAAGGCAAACGCCGCCAACAACGCCAATCGCGCCACCGGCTTGTACTGTTTCAAACCGATTCCCGTATATAAAACCGATACACTGGAAGCACCGGCAACGAGGCCTGTCAGGTAGGGATAAACCGCAATTAATATAGTCCACGCCACCACGGTTTCGTTTGGATACACATAACCGACAAAAGGAGTTACATGAAACGCCTCCATTAGCGCACCTCCTCATTGATGCCGATGTATTTCACGCTAGGATGTGTGCCCATATCGGCCTTGAGCACTAATATTTCCCTGGCATGTTCCTTTATCCATAAACTAATGTCGCTTTGGGGATCATTAAGATCACCAAAAATCAGGGCTTTTCTCGGGCAAATACCAACACAAGCCGGCTGCAGCCCTTTGGTCAGTCGGTGCCAGCACCAGGTACATTTACCCGCTACACGGCTGACACCATCAGGGCGTGCCGGAATTGGGCGCAGGTATCGGGCGCCGTAGGGACATGACTGTTTGCAGTACAAACACCCAATGCACCGGTCTTCATCCACCAATACTGCACCATCGGGGGTCTTAAACGTCGCGCTTTTCGGACAAACCTGCGTACACACCGGATCTTCACAATGGTTGCACATTTTTGGCACAAAGAAACTGTATTCCACATCGGCTTCTGCATAGCGGTCGTCGAAACGGTAAATATAATTATCAGGATCAGAGGCGGCGATATTACCTGGGTCGGTACAACTGTCCACATATACATGGGGATCACCGGCTAGCTTGGTATAACGTTCTATCCAGCGATTATTAAAGGAAGGATGCCCCGGCAGGCCGTTTTCGAGCTTGCAAGCAGTCATAC
The DNA here is from genome assembly GCA_050116575.1 of Gammaproteobacteria bacterium. Taxonomy (GTDB): domain Bacteria; phylum Pseudomonadota; class Gammaproteobacteria; order SZUA-152; family SZUA-152; genus JAKEGK01. Next base: position 12,262 of record JASFOJ010000083.1, read on the forward strand.
ACTGATTACAGCCGATGCACTTATAAGCATCGATGCCGTACGCCCAGCGATGGGCAAATGGATCAAAGCCCGGCGGACAGTATTTTTCCAGGTACTCTTGCTTAACACGCTCCATCTCGGCGTCGCTGTAGCCCCGCCGAAAAAACGTCGAAGCCGTCGCCGGCAATGTAACCAGCAGCATCGATCCACCCAGCACCTGCTTTATGAACTGACGTCGCCTGAGTTCCCCGGAACTTAATTCGGTTGAACATTGTGTATCTACGGCAGCCTTAAGAACCTTTCGTTTCTTCATTTATCTGCCTCCAATTTTTAGTCTGCTTTTATGTAGCAGGCGTTCTACCTGTTTTGATCAGGAACGCGAAGCAAAGTAATGTGCCAGCACCTCGATATCTTCGTCCTTTATTTGAGAAGCAATAGGATTCATGATCGCACTGGTGAGTTCACCGGATCTGAACTTAGTCAGCTTTTCCTTAAGTACGTCATAAGACTGACCCGCCAACACCGGCGCAAATCCTCCGCGACCCGAAGGCCCATGACACCCAAAACAGTTTTCAGCAAGCGATACCCCTTGAGGTTTACCGTTTTCCCCGCCGTTTCCGATAGTACTTTCAGCGGTCTCGGCACTACTTTGTTGAGCTCGGGCAGGACTACTAAACCCGGGGGAATGCGGATCGTGACATTGGGTACATTTAAGTACACCTTCATGAGGGTACGGATGCTGCTGGGGCACGATCTGCGGCTGGCCAGTGGTACTGCGAGCTTTCATCTTGCGGTGGCAGGTTAGGCATAACTGAACAATGTCCCCATCCCCTCTGACCTTCAGCATTTTCTGGCCTTTTGCCGGGTGATCACCCTGAGGACCGTGGCACACTTCACATTTTGATTGCTCGCGATGGGCTCCATGAGCCCCCTCCGACCATTTCTTGACCACGCTCTGGTGACAGTCTGTAGCACCGCAGGAATCCGCTCCTCGATAGGCAACCGGTGCCGCGGCAATATATAACAGGGATTTGGCGTCGTACGAGCCAGTCAGTTTAGAGCCTTCCGGCACAAACAACTGCAATCCACCGAAGAAAACGACTCCAATAGAAATAATTAAGATAAGCAGGCGTACAGCGTATTTTGGGGGTTTACCCTTCTCCTCCATTGCAGCCTCCTCCACTTTTTTACCAGTGTAGTGGCCACCGAATTTCAGGGAATGACCTACATCAAATTTCACAACATTTTATCGCAATACCAGGAAAACCAACGCCAGTGCACTATTTTTTACAGACTTAGCATCGGTTGTTTGCAGAAATCTTCACCGTCGCTTTGCGTTTTATGCCGTGATAACGGATAACTTTTATTGGTAGCAAACAGATTTTATGAACTCACTACACAGGAAGCTGATTTAACCAAGTAGCGTGTGCTATCGAACGCTCAACTGGGAGCATTAAGCTGGTAGGTCGTTGTTGATTTATCAAAGTACAGGAAAAACAGGCCAGCGCACCATGCCCCTTATTTCCTTTTTTTATCACTGTAAAAGTCAGAACTAGTTCTCATAAGTTGCAATCACCCGTCGAAATTCGCTGATGTTTTGCTATAAGTTATGTGATTTTGGGTATTTAGTGGTCGTATTCGCCACCCGGCGCTAAACGCGCCTATTAGCTAACCGCAGTACATCAATTTTGACGGCTGGTAGTCGTATTGCGGTGTTGCGGTTTCAATATATTTGATGATAACCAATGCGTGATCGTGTCCTCATTGTGGAGAAGTATATGCAAAAACAGTATTGTCTAGTCACTTTTTTATTTTTCGCTCTGGCAATAACCGCCGGATGTTCCGGAACCGGCGATGTCGTTGACCAAACGCCGGTCCAGGAGACCTCATCTGAACCCGTAATGGCCCAAGATGAGCCGCAACCTGCTATCACCGAATCGGAGCCCGAGGTTACACTGGACACCGTATTTTATTTTGATTTTGATGACGCCACGATACGACCCAGCGCGCGTGAGACCCTCGCGGCACACGCTGATCGGCTAAAGGACGGTTCTGAAGCGGTGCGTATTGAAGGATATGCCGATGAAAGGGGCACCGAATCATACAATCTGCAATTAGGCCAACGCCGGGCTGATGCCGTTCGCGATTTATTGGTATCAATGGGCGTTAACGCCGGCCGGATTACAACAGTGAGCTATGGAGAGACACATCCGACTGTCGTGGGCAGTGATGAATCTGCCTGGCAAAAAAACCGTCGCGTCGAGTTAAAATAGCGTAACTGACCTTTAACACCTGAACCGGATTCGGCGCAACATTTACGCTGAATCCGGTTTTGCGTTTTCCCCGTTATTACACAAATGCGGAATGTTAATTCAGTATCGAAATAAATATTGCGTGTTTTCCCGCTAATCCCGAAAGTATTTTAGAATTTCCCCCAGGTAAAATGTTTAGACACACGGCAATAGACATGTAGAGTGTCAATTTTACTGGCTAAACCGCGCCATTGTGGGGTGTCTTATACAATAACGGATCTATATTTCAATAAGTGGCTAGCCGTGCCGGTGGTCTATCTACCCGGTAATGGTTGGTTTTGCATGACAGTCTGTACAACCGACAGGCTGGTCTTTACTGTAAGACACTGTACTGTTATCCGGCAAAGTAAAGGTTCGCGCCGAAGCGGCTTTTGCCAAGCGACCGCCCTGCAAATCAATACCGTGGCACGTCTGGCATGCTGATACCGGATTTGCGTTAAAAAATCCACCGTGGTTTTTCACCCAGTTTGCATCGTTAATATTGTGCAAACCATGCGGCCCCGCCGTGGACAAATCAGGGTTATCTTGATGACAGGCATCACACTCGATGATACTGCCGGCGTGCCCTTGTAACTGCTTGGTAATATTGTTGTCGTAGGTTTGTTCGGAAACCACCGGCCATATAGCGTGCGGGCTGCCGTGGCAGCTAATACACGCGATGCCACCATGCCCCGTACTACTTCGATACAGGGTACCCGGTTGTTCCGCAAATCGGCGATTGGTGGCCAGGCGCGGTGTTGCAAAGGGATCGTTGGCTTCATAAGCTTGCTTCATCACTAATTCACTACCGATATGTGATAGCTCATCGCCGGTGTGACAGGACTCGCAACGCGGTTCGTCCGCAAACGGTGTACGGGTTTCGGCCGCACCAGCTAACGGGGATTTGCCAACAGCGATCATACCGCCGTGACAGTCCTGACACACAATTCCCTGGTTATACATCGCGCCGCGTGTATATGGTTGGTCTCCGCCGTGACAGATTTTACAGTTCTCCTGGCCGTTTTCCGGGATCAGCGCATCAGCGTTGCTGGCCGGCAATTGCCTGTCCCGGTCCAGACCGTGCAACGCGTGCACCGAAATAGACAAGGCATTACGCAGAGTCTGTTGCGTGCTGACCGGACCTTTACCATCCGGATCGGCGACGGGTGAATAGTGACATTCCGCACACAAATAGGGTTGACGCGCGGTAATGTTCAATCCCGTTGCTGAGCCATGTAGGATGGCAATGTTTTCTTTGGCGTTATTAGCGAGATTCGGATTATCACTCCATACCAGCCCGTTGTGACGCTGGCTGGTAAGTGCGTTCGCCGCCACACCGCCTGTAGCATGACATCGCTCACAATTCATCGGTTCCGCCATCGGCACGGGAATAACCGTTGATGCAAGTATCTGTTGTGTCTCTTTATCTACCGCGTCGATACGGTAAAGTGGAAAATAATTTTTTGCGCCATCATCGTCGATAGGCGTTACAGGAACATAGGCGGCCGTAAAGGTCGCCGTTGCAGCGTCAAAAAGTGTAAATGCCTGCGCTGTGTTATCAACACCCGGCATCCGCTGCCCGTGCATGGTCGCACCATAAAATCCCTGATCCGGTTCTATCGCAACGCCATTCGACATATAAAAGTCATAAATAGTATTGGCGTAATGCCAGAAATTGATTTTGGGTGTACTGGTGGTATTAATCGACCCGTTAATGTCCGGCACCGCAGTATAGCGCACCTCAACAGCACTACTATTGAGTAACTGTGGTTTGCCAGTGGAATCTTGATCACTCTTGACATTGGTGTTAACGACCTGAGCCACCAAAAAGTTCGCCGGTGGAAATATGGCCGAAACACTGAAATCGTTATCGGGAAACGCCATACCGCGCCGATTTAGAGCGAAAACTTTATAACTATTATTTTCTTGTATATTTTGCGATTTCTGCTGAACCTCTTCCGACTGATACGTGCAGTTGGTAACAAAAAAAACCGCTACAAAAATACTCAACCAAATTAAAATTACTCGACACGGATTACTACGGGGAGGCATCAACCAAACAACTCCTATGTTCTCGGTGGGAGGAATGCTGTCCTGCGCAGTGGTAGTGCAATGCGGCAGACATTCCTTTGAACTGCAGTGCGAGTATTGTAGCGCCAATCTACTTAAGTGTATAGAACGATAATACGTAGGGTTCGAAATTTGATAAATTTGTCACAATTTTCATTTTTTGTACACATTGTAATACAGCATGCACTAAACAATGATATAAGTTGCGCGGTTTAAAAGGTTTAGTAATAAAGATCGGAAATAGAAATCCAGTTCAGCGGCACAGTTCATAAAACAAAAACAACTAATTAATACAGGACCGTCAACAATGCGCTGGTGATATCGTTAAAGAATAATGAAAGGAATAATAACAATATCGATCAACAATTAACCATCTGTGCACCGAATTGGGCCGCGACGGGGAATTGCGTCTTAGTACTCTGCTATAGACCAACGGTACCAGCGATGGTCTGAATTTTTTCTGATAGACGGACTTTTTCGTTTCGGGGCCAATGCAAACGCCAAACCACGTTATTGTTTGGCGCTTGCAATGAACAACGAAAGCCCGAGAACCAGGCGAGTTTTCTATTCCTGTCAGCACGGCTTTGCAACTCAGCGATGCCGCCTGCTCCCGCTCATCCTTGGGCGACGACCCATCGGTTACTGGCAACCTGCGGAAAAGTCCGGATGATTCTTGCCGATTCCATATCTACTTCCACGGTTTCATGTAAGTTTTCAATCGTTGTCAGGGCAACCCTGCCGTTTTTCAATAGTACCAGACCACTTAATTTGTTGGGTCCCTTGGAATTGACCTTCACGGCCACTTCACCCAGATAGGTATTCTTGGAAGAAGAAAATTTTAAAATATGACCTGAAAAACCCGCCGCATAAACGAGATGCCTGTCCGGCACAGCCACTATCTGCATAAAACCGGCCTTCGCCGCACCTATGTCGTGATAACTGAAGTGCGGATCCTTTTCCGGTGTTTTAATTCGCGTAATTTTTCCCGATTCAGTGTTGAGTACAGACATGACGCCGGTTTTCATATTGGCGGAAAATATTTTTTTGTCGATCCAGGCCAGATCGCCCGAACCCGCAATGGGATAGGTATGTACAATTTTACCCGCAGGCAGACTGATTTCAGTGATATGTTTATTCATATTGCCACCTACGTAAACATCCGTGCCCGACGGATCGATGACCATCGCGTTCCCCCCTACGGCGGTCTTAAATATTTGCTCTCCGGTATGGGTGCGATAACCGGCCAGTTGCTTACCTGACAACACCAATACCATGTCTTTCTCCGGCGTCAGTCGTGCAACTCTCCCGCCTTCAATGGTGGAAAAACTATTTACAGTTTCCTGGGTAAACCTGTCAACAACGTAGGTCTTTCCAGCCAGCGTTGGCACATATACTGTACTTTGCTCGTTATCATACGCAACATAGAAGCTGTTCCCGGACAACGTGCCCGGCTTGCCGAATGACGCTTCCCCCGCCGTTTTGTCGTGCAACTGCAATAGTTCCAACATGCCACGCCCGTCACCGGCCGGCGGAGCGGGAAAAGCACCAACCGCGGCGGTTAATGGTTCGAATTCGACACGTGCGTCAGCCGCCGTGCAGAATATGCTCTGACCCGCAATCAGCGATAGTAGTACATATAAACCGCTTAAAGATTTTACCCGTAGCATAGTAGCCTCCTGAACAGGAAGAGTTCTTGTCAATACAGTTTATCCAACTTGTGCTGCCCCGGATGTTACAGCGTATCCGCGGACACCCATTTGGCGTTGTTACTACAGCAAAGCCAGCCTCGCCAACAAAAATTCAGCTATTTCTCTATTTTGTAACGTCCTTGCTGGCACGCAACCATTACAGACCTCACATTTATCTGTTACGACCCGGTAAAACTCACATTACCGTTTTATTGCCAGTTAATTGCTTTGGATGTTCAGGGCGCATGTCCTGAGAAAGTTCCAGCAGTACCTGTGAATTACGACGATAGGTTTCTCCGTCGCCATCCGTTGGCTGCAGAATCTTTTGTCGCTTGAATGACGCGAGCACCCGGCTGACGCTTTCAGGAGTAACTCCTAAAATAGACGCCATCTCTTCACAAGTGAGCAATTCAACGATGTCAGGGGGGCTTTCGTTTTCCATATAGGACAGGAACGTAATCAAACGCGCTACTCTGGCCTTTATTGATCCAGTGGAAAATTGCGTGATCCAGGTGTCGGCAATATTCACATCCTCATACATTTTCTCCATTATCCTTACGTAAACATCTGGATATTGTTGGCGTATTGATTTAATTCTACCGGCGGCTATTTTCACCAACACCACATCATGCACCGCCACCGCCTTGTGTTTATGGATATGATCAAACATTCCCGATAATCCCAGGATGCAACCTGGCCCCAGGAGGCGGACAATTCTGGCTCTGCCATTGGGTAAATAGTTTAATAATTTCACCAGGCCCTTCTGGATGATATAGACAGTATCCGCTTCGGTGCTGTCGTTAAATATCACTTGTCGCGGTGAAAAATAGATTTTTTTCGTTGTGTTCAGGTGCCGTAAAATCTCTCCACCGGCAAGATCATCTGCAACGAAATTATGCCTGATCCCGTAAGCATCGAGTTCGGTGTTTTTAACTTTTGCGTCATTGTTAACAATCATGTCTAACATACATAATTCTCCTGCCGCCCCATTAGATAAAGAACAAACCATGTTGCGCCGGTGATTTTTGTCTTTGTTATTGCGCCCCACACGGCATTTTCCATTTGACAGGTACATACCAACTACGCATCACTTTTCGTTGGCGTTGTGCCACCTGCCGCCTGTATTGACTGTATTCGTACTGAATCAACGAATACACTGGTGAATAGCATAGTTCATACCACCACAATAACTCCT
>JASFOJ010000084.1:0-19424 GCA_050116575.1 Gammaproteobacteria bacterium
ACTGGCCGGTACAGTACGAGCGCGCAAAAATGTAACAGAATAACGTGATACTTGTGAGCCGCGAGTGTTGTTAGCGTATCAACAGGTCGAAGAGATACAGATGGTAAATGTTGAAAAATGTGTGGTGATTTTAGCTGCAATAGAATGATTTATCTCAACTAAATATATTTCAATATATTTCGCTAAACACGGTAATTATGTTGCCTAAATAGAGATTAAACGGGCATTATAGAATACTTCAAACGCTGTTGCTTTAAAACGAAAATCAATGACAATAAAGGGGGCTAAGCCATGAGGGTGTCAACAGTATTGTTTGTGGTTATAAGTATAGGGGTACTTGTTCAAACGCCGGTGTTATCTGCCACGAATAATCCCTTTGCCGACGCACCGCCGGACCTGGTGCAACTGGTTAACAATACTGTGATCTGCAGATTTAAAGATCACGTCCTTTCGGAAAACGTGCCTGCGTTTACTAGCCAAATTGTTCAGTCGGAAGGGGGTGAGGTAAGACATACTTATACAACGGCGATCAAAGGATTTTCCGCTTATATGTCCGTGACTGCTGCGCAAGCCCTGCAACGGAACAATCCCAATATTGAATATTGTGAACCCAATGCGCTAGTTAAGGCGGGTGGTCACCCGGTATCTGCCGGGAAAGGACAAGGCAAAGGGAATCCCGGCTCGGAGTTGCCCAGTCCGCAAATCGTGCCGGAAGGGGTAACACGGGTTGGCGGTCCCATAGATGGCACAGGCTTAAATGTCTGGGTTATTGATTCCGGCGTTGACCTGGATAATCCGGATCTAAATATCGATGCATCCCGCGGGGCCGATGTTGTCAAAACCAAGGGTAAAAGTACCCTCGACGATGTTTACGGTCATGGCACTCACGTATCCGGCACCATCGCCGCAATCGACAATGATATCGGGGTGGTTGGTGTCGCGGCGGGTGCCACGATTATTCCGGTTCGCGTTTTAAAGGCCAGCGACTATGGTACCGTGGATGATGCAATTGCCGGCATTGATTTTGTGGCCGCACACGCCCGACCGGGTGAAGTGGCAAACATGAGTGCATGGTGGTGGAAACATCATCGTGCGTTACACGAAGCGGCGTATAATCTCGCGAATATCATTCCATTTGTTGTGATCTCGGGTAACGATGGTGCCGACCTCAATGAAATGCCGGCGGAACCCGCGCATGTCGAACATCCAAATTTATATACGGTTTCGGCTGTTGACCATGAAGATCAATTTGCGGACTTCTCCAATTGGGGTTATGCCTACGACCACACCAATTGTGATCAGGATTATCCGGATGATCCTTTTCCCTGTGCAACAGTTGACTATGCCGCCCCGGGTAAAGATGTTATTTCACTGCATCCCACGGAGGGGCTAGCCACGTGGTGGGGAACTTCCATGGCCGCGCCACATGTCACGGCGATTATTCTGTTAAAGGTTAACGGTCGGCCAAATTACGGTGGTTTGCCCCCCAATAGCGATGGCGTTGCCATTGGTGATCCGGATTCCTATCCGGATCCGATTATCCACTATTAGCAATACCAGGCTTGTTCACAGTTATCGGACAAAGGGGTTCGCAAAAGCCTGTTTAAATTTATAGACGAACGCCCTTGCGCGGCCAACGCGGGAAAGACCAAACGACTGACTTTGGCATTAACGAAATTCAGTCACTATATGCCTGATGCCTGATGCCTGATGCCTGATGCCTGATGGCCAGCCAGTGGATCGTTGGCAAACCCGCTGAACATGGTGACGAAAACCTTCGAAACCGGCTGTTGGTTATGAACGTTCGGTAACGACGTGAGTCAGCTGAATTTGGGGTGTTTAGCGGCAGCTTCAGTTCCATCGAGGAGATTGCCATTTGAATTGAAACAAGAAAGCGATGAAAACCGTTCTTTGCATATTCAAAGATGCAACAACGTTGCGAATTCTTTTAATTTACGCCACTATGACGGCGTACTAGGGGCAGTGTACCGGGGGCAACGTACCGGGGCAGCGTAACAGGGGTGTTTGAGACGATGAGTAATGTCCGTGGCGGCGGGCCTCAAAAAATACGAATAAACCGATTTGAATAATCCGTTTCGTGTTTAACTGTACCAACCGGGAACGTCAAATGTCAGATATTAATGCGTAGACACCGTTGCGTATCCGTCACGCACAGCGTTAACCTGCAAATAAATAATGACTCAACAGACAATAATAATAGTGGATCCGGCAGGCTCAGGATCTCCATATTGCAGACACAACAGGCTGGATGGTATATATGTTGTAATCCGATTTCTTTAACAAATGTATATCCGTTAAACTGTATATGTTTGGCCCGGCGGCGTATTTTATTTGCTGCAATTTAAGTTTGCATTGTTGTGGACGATACAGCGCATGGGGGCGAGATGGGCAAAGAGATCGTGAAATTGTTATTCATATTTATGTAATATTACGGAATTCCTTACTAATATGATCAGGAAATTCCGCTCCGAAATGCGACGTTTGCGTTTATTTTTCCCGGTTCGTGGTGTCATCAATTTTGATCGTCCGGCCGTGGTTGCCTGAACAGCTATCATGCTCGCCTTTTCATGACGTCCGGTATTGGGCATACGGTACAGGTACAGTGTAAATTGATACAATGATTTTTCTAGGGTCGGGACTGCCGGAAGGCAGAACTTGTTTATTTGCAGTTTACTATAATAATTGGTTCGTACCGCTACGACGGGTTTAGGTATCTCGATCCCTTTAATGCAATATGTTGCGGTTTTGAGCGAATAAAAAACGAACAAATGAGTGGTATATCCAACCAGCGTATTGGTCTCGTAGATAGTTGTTTAGACTACCAATCCTATGTCTATAACATTGATCCCGCCCTCACGCGGGCACAGTATGAAGTTTCGTGCCGGCGACTGATGGCAGTCGGCAATGTGGCTGAAGAACGGATGGGAGTCGTATATGTGCGAGGTTTCTGGGGCTTTTTTGTTATCCCATGTTACGGTTATCCCACGCTTCGCGCCAGTTTCTTCCACGACACGCCAGAGGCTGAAATTAACGACGTTTTGTCAATGATATGTGCGGCGTTTGAGACGTCCGATTCTATTAACGATCAAGGAGACCTGGATGAGTGATCCTGCAGAAGCCGGCAATCATTGCGTCATTGTTGTTGCCGATCTGATTGCCAAAATAAACGCGCAACGTAAGTTGATTAATCGAACACCCGTGGAGGATCGAGCGATCTCCACCCGCTGCACATTGCGCTTCAATGTCGACAAACAAAGAGGCGTGGATTTTTCAGCGGAAAAAGTACTTATCGCACCGGATGAAGTGGAAGTGTTGGAAAATATCGTGAACGAATTGTTCGGGGTTTATTTCCAAGGCGAGGTAAGTCGGTTGTGCGCACGCTCAAGGGCTGCGGCGGCAAAATCACGACCTGCCCGTCCCGTACCGCGGCCGCAGGCAGCACCGGTGGCTGTGCCGGAACCGCCAAAGATCGGCTTGTTGTCGAGACTAATGGGATTATTTAGTGGCAAGTAAAGTGGCGCGATAGCCGGTGTAAAATTAGATAAAAGGAGTAATAATGGTATCCGAAATCAGTAGTATACATGGGCAGACTTATATCGGTGATTTGAATCGGGTCTTCCACTGTAACTATTATAACGCCTACCTGCAGACAGCGGTGATGCTGTCGGAAGGGGCCGGCGATTGCCAGCCGCGCCGTTTGTTGAGTGACGCCGTGGTACCACTGGTGCGCCGGTTACGCAAGATTGGCTACACAGAAAAAGATTTGTGTGAAGAATTCTCCTTTTGCGGCTTCGGAAAACTGCGCCGCGCCGCCGGCAAAGACGAGTGGCTAACGCCCACATCCCATTATGGCCAGGCCGCCATGATGCAGGGTCATGCTGAGCGCAGTTGCTATTTTAATGCGGGTTATATTGCCGGTATAACGGACATGGAAGCCGAGGAAACCATGTGTAAACAAACCCGCGCTCCAGTGGACTGGTACAAGACGCGCGGTCCCCTGCATCCGATTGCCGACTACCTGCGCGGGCCGGCGGAGTTGCGTCCTGTTCCGCCTCGATTTGGTTTCCAGGAGTGTCAGAACTTTAATACTGCCGTGGACGAAGGGGCGATTATCAAAGCTGTCAGCGGTCTGCCGTTATTCGGTAAATCCGGCCTCAATGATTCCGGTCTCATTGACGCCTTCGGCGTGGTACTGACAAATCATTTTGCCGATTATTATAATTATATATCCTATGAATCCTACTACGGCATGCTCAAGGCAGGCATGCCGGTGGAGCAAACCCAGGATGTGTTTGTACAGGGCGGACATATTTGTGCCTTCAACACGTTCGGCGGCATTATGTCCAGTCCCGAGTGGGATGCTGTGGTAAGGCCTATGTGCCGCAACGACGAAGACTGGATTCATGGTATGATCGCGATCGCTAACGCGCTGGGCTGGGGCGTATGGCGGGTCGAGAAAATTGTTCCCGGGCGCGAGTTAATTATACGTGTTTATAATTCTTACGAAGGTGTTGGTTACCGGCGTATGTATCCGCAAGCGAAAGATCCCCAACTGTCCTTCCTGGTAATGGGAGGCGTGCAGGGACTGGCGCATTTGTTCTGGAAAATAGACATCAAGGAGCGGCCGACGCTTAACCAGGAGTTCTATACCACCGTGTTCAATTCGCCGGAGAACCGGTTTGAAGTGAGACAAACTCATGCCATTGCCGCCGGCCATGACTATGATCGAGTTGTCGCGTGGCGTGACTGAGTAACGCCGTATTACTCTCCATCAAAACGCGTTAGAACCGGTCCAGTTACCCATAACCGCCGACCCGGGGCGGATAAAAATTATACAGATCATGAGGTGTTCTGACGTCTCACCGAGTTGTGTTTTCTCACAGACTCCATTTACTCGTCATCCATGCGCTGTCTCACTATCTGTCATTGGGCAGGGCACCCGCGCTGATATTCTTTCAAGTCATTGAGCGGTTAATATATATCATTGAATTTAATGGTATTCTACGTTTGTTGCGGTATTTTTCCAACGCCATTGGGTGAACCACAGCTCGTTGTCACATTGTAAAATCAGGGCCAGGTAGGGTTGCCAGTGAAGGTTAGTATCATTACACATGACACAGTACTATTAACGCGCACAAGGCCGCAGAAACGTGCATACACGGTATAATGGGGTGCAACAGCCCGGTATATCAGCAGTAGCCGGTATGTCCAGTGTGAATGTAATCGTGAATAACCTCAACAACACATGTAACGTGTGTTCCTTTGGTGAGTTCAACAATGATACGAGTCAGTGGTTCCGTTAATATCAACGTCCGCCCCGAGCAGGTATTTGCGCTCGTTACCGACGTGTGTCAATGCGGTAAGCTCAATCCGCGTGTTGAGGTCATTAGTATTGTCGCGGAACCGCAGGGCCCCATGCGCCAGGGAACGGTTTACCATAACAGAATCGTGGTTGAGGGACGCATGACGGAATTTACCAGCAATGTCATTGGTTTTGAACCCAATACATTCCTGGAAATTCGGACGAATACCTATCCTGCGGTAACGACCCAGTACCGTGTTAAGAGCCGCGGTGAAGGGGCTTGTCTGGAGCAACAGATGACGTCCGAGATGACACCACCGGAACCGCTATCACCGGCGTTGCCGCCGTGGTTGCATAAAATATTTGGCAAGTCGCCGCATAGCGCTAACGATGCGGATCAAAAAGCGGCATTTCAGCGGCAGGAACATTTGCTACAACAACAGTTACAGAAACAACTGGAAGAATGGCTGCAGGTGGTAAAAAGTTATCTTGAAAATCAGCGTGGCAAGTTTTTGGCATAGTTTGGCGTGGCGAGCATTTGCCAATCTATATACAGTCCACGACAGGCAGATAGGGAAAAACGAGAAGAGACTTGAGTCTATGAGCAAGCCATCCAGTCCAAACGGCGTGGTAGGCGACCCCGGTGAACTGGTTAAACTCGCACAATACCGCATGCCATATGGGAAATACCGCGGCCGGTTGTTGATTGATCTTCCCGAACCCTACGTGACGTGGTTTGCGCGCCAGGGATTCCCAAAGGGCGAATTGGGAACAATGATGCGAATGGTGTACGAGATTAAGGTCAATGGCCTGGAATATCTTTTCAAGCCACTACGCAAGCCTTGATCAAAATAAAATCTGCTAACCTGCGCTAACCTGTTGCGCAGGTTGTCTTATTCCGCCTCTGGCATAAATCTGCTGTAAGCCATGAGTGATTGATAATTAGGACAGAAATGCATATCACTCATAAATTTACCGTCGCGCAGGCATGCATCACACGTTTCCACGTTCGGACATCTTTTACAGCGAAATACGTGTTTTCTCACTTCCGGTGACGGTACCCGGCTTACAAAGTCTTCCACCCGAATTCCGATGAAATGCAACATCTGGGACAGGCGATACCGGTAAACGAGACGCCGTAAAATCTCTTGATAGTGCCGTTGTCTTGCCGCTTTTTTGAAAGCGGGAAGACTCTCCATCAGCGTCACAAAGGATACCGAAATACCCAGCAGCAGGATCAAGAATAGCAGGGCCAGAAAGAATATGTAGAGCGTTGAAAGTTCCATAGCCTTATCTCCAAACAACGCAGGGTCTATAGGTTCAATCTAGTCTCGTTGATTGAATCAGATTTTGACATAGATCATATTTAAGGATGGTTGTGAACACACACCACCTTATGCATTCAGTTAGATCCAGCAACGAAAGGACGGTAGCGGGGCTCAGGGGCTGATTCACCCTTAGGCTAACGTGGTTTATGGGTAGATCGTGGCAAAATGGGCTCCACACCGTTAGACTGAGACCTGATGAGCGGTGGGGAGAAACACTGGCGTCGCGTTGAAGGGGGGTTGAGCGAGAAAAATTACCCGAAAAAACAGATTGTTACAGCGTGATGTCGTTTAAGCGGCAGGTCCTGGCCAACACTTCTGCAAACGTAACATCTGTGCACCACCGGTTTAGTGTTGTCTTGACTCGAGTTCGATTATTTCTATTGAAGGAAAGCTCAATGATCGGTTTTACCAAAGGAAAGCTTTATCGTATCTACAGCGCATATATTCTTTTTGTGATATTAAGCATCACTATCGCAGCATGCGATTCGACAGACGACGAAACAGCAGGTAAACAGACTGGCACTTTCAGTAATGACGAGTTGGCGGATTCGCTGCAGGACAGCACCGATGATCTACCGGCCATGCTGGAACGACGTATCATACGCGTTCTGGTCAGTTATAACCAAACTAATTTTTTCAGCGTGGGCGGTGACAAAAAAGGATTCGAATATGAGTTGATGAAAAAATTCGAAGCCTATATCAATAAAACCATGCGGCATAACAAGCTGGATGTGCACGTGGTGTTTATAACGGCGCCGTTTTCGCAACTTATACAGAAATTATTAGACGGCAAAGGAGACATAGTTGCGGCCGGTCTAACCGTAACGCCGGAGCGCAAGGAGGAAGTGTCGTTTAGCCGGCCATATATCAAAAACATCAATGAAATCGTTGTCAGCTCAACAGACGCCGGTGAGCTTAATAATGTTAAGGATTTGTCCGGTAAAAATGTCATCGTCACCAAGGGAAGCAGCTACGTGGAACACCTGCAGCGGTTAAACGGGCAACTGGCAAAACAGGATCTGGATCCGGTTGATATTAATATTGCCGATCAATATCTGGTAACTGAGGATCTGTTGCAAATGGTAAATGCCGGTATCTATCCATATACCATTGCCGACAGCCACATCGCAGAGTTATGGTCTTCGGCGCTTTCCGACATTAAGCTGCAAAAATCGGCTGTTATCAATGAAGGTGGTCAAATCGCCTGGGCGGTTCGTAAAAATAATCCCAAATTGCTGGCTGCGCTCAATAAGTTTTCCCGCAAACACCAACAGGGAACGTTGCTCGGGAATATCCTGATTAAAAGATATTATGAGAACACCAAGTGGGTTGTTAATCCGCTGACCGAAGACCGGCAGGAACAACTGGCAAAATACTATGAATTATTCAAGAAATACGGTGCGCAATATCATTTTGACTGGCAGTTGTTGGCAGCGCTGGCATTTCAGGAATCGAAGCTGAACCAAAATGCGAAAAGCAGTGTTGGAGCGGTGGGCATAATGCAAATCAAGCCGAGTACGGCCGCCAGCAAAAACGTGGGAATTACACAGGTTAAATCCAACGCCGAAAAAAATATTCATGCCGGAACCAAGTACCTGGCATTTTTGCGAGATCGCTATTTTGCCGATGGATCACTGGACCCGCTCGACCAGTTCGCGTTTACGGCGGCGGCGTACAACGCAGGTCCCGCGAAAGTCCGGCGGCTCCGCAAACAAACCAGGGCCAACGGCCTGAATCCGGACAAATGGTTTGATAATGTCGAACATATGGCGATGAAAAGCGTTGGTACTGAAACTGTGCGGTACGTGTCCAATATATACAAATACTTTGTCAGTTATAAATCCATCGATCAAACCCTTGCCAGGCGGAAAAAAGCGATTAAACAAAACCAATAGCAAACCCAAGGCTGGTTTTTCCGGCCTTGGGTCATAATGTGGGTACTGGTGATGTCTTTGGAATCAGCTGTAGATGCGTGGGTCGGACCTGTTTGAACGGCGATTAGCAAACCTGTTCGACGTTCAGATTTCACCGAGCAATTGCATGCCGGGGTTGTTCTGTAATTCCGTAAGCAATTGTTCCGGCTGAGGGTAGTTTTTGGAAAGAAGTAGAACAAACTTAATATAATCTTCTGTTGCGATGGTTTTGAATTCGAGGCCGGCGCCATGGTGCTGGCTGGTTTTTAAAACACACTTTATTTTCAGTTCTTCCGGGGTAGGCTCGTCCGCGAGTAACAGCGTCAGGATACAGTGCGATTCTTTTGATGCATCGGTATCGCCGGAGAAATGAAAAAATGCCCCACTGTTGCTGATGTTGTTTGTTTTACCCTGATAACAGCGCCCGTCTTTCATCCTGATCATAGCGGGAAGCTGAATGTCAAATCGGGTGTGCTCCCTTCGGTCACCGGTATGCGTGGTGGTATCGACTGAGGTGGGTGCTGTCATGGCTTTCTCCAGAATAAAATATGAATCTGTTGTGTGACGCTACCATATAATTAACGACCGGGACTGATGCTTCGGCGTGTAACAGTTCACAAAATCACTAACGGATTTCAGCGATTGATGCAGGATCATTGTGCAGAGATGCGTATTAATGCCAGACCAGCGAGACGCCGGTGCCCGGTTTTATGGTTCGCCGATAGCGGTGTGTGCCGAAACGGGGATGGGGGAAATGTGTGATCGGCCTATGGAAAATGCTTAACAATATGCTTCTCACCACGGAGCTGTATAAAAAAAGCCCGCCCAAAACGGACAGGCAAAAGTGAGAGTTAAAAAGTGATATGGGAGGAATGGCTGTTGCTCAATAAACCGAAGAAAACCAATCAGTGACAAAGTAATCAGTATCGGTAATAAAGCATTATCTCCCGGGTGTTTTCCATTAACACCTCTAGGACGCTATTCCTGGCCATGCGACTGGCGCCGCGAATGAATCCCCGCTAACCGGGTCGACTGCCGTCGCTGGGACCGGTTATCCGCCCCAAACCAGGTAACCAAACAGCAAACCAATCGTCATACTTGCCGATAAAATCATTGGCCAGATAAATATGCCGGCATTTAGTTCCACTGCCCGGTGCCTGTCTTCGACCATTTCCAGTGAGCTGTCCCTGAGTATCGTATTTCGTCCTTGAACTGACATTTTGGTCACTATCATAGGTAACGTTGCACTGGATTGTGCGTATTCGATGGGCTGGAAACAACTGTCCTTTTGAACAGTGTCGAACCTGGTCAAATTATGCCATTGATTACATATACATCTTAAAAGGATTGGGCGATGACGGGGACGCAAGATGGCCAACAGGACCGACAGACTCATTGATAAATTAAAATTGGAACATTTGAATGTCAAAACCCTTAAAAAAATTATAGATTTTAGCGAAGCGCCCCATCGTGATTGGTCGCTAAACGACCAACTTGATGCCATTCATCTGATGGGCTATACGGCAAGCGAGGAAGCGTTACATTATCTGCAGTATATTTACGAGCCGTCCATTATTGTTAAGCAACGCATTGAGTGGCGAACTGAATTCGGGATGTCCACCAAGGATGTAAACCTGGTTCAAACCTATCAATATCCCAATGCCAGGGGACCGCTCGCCGAGGCTTTGTGTTATGAAGTGCCGCTGTTTACCAGTGCGAAACAGCATTTGAAGCAGCTTAAACCAGTTGCTGATTTGAAAACCGAACAGCAGGACATTTTTCGAAAATCCGCAGCTCATTCCACCCTGCGAAAGGCGCTGGATTGCCTCGAGCGTTCAATTGTTTCCTGGCAGGACTAAATCTGGTTGCGTCAATACAGGGTCAGTTTGCTAAACGCCAGGATTTCCTCGCCTCCATTGCCAGTCACGAGTATTTCCGGCACATAACATACTGGATGTCATCAGTAGGCCCCACCTAACTTGTCAATTTTCTCGACGGTAGCCGCACCGCAAATTTTTTCAGTGCAACGACGTGTTTGACCTTATTTTGTGAAACAGTTATCAGAAAACCACAGCTTTTTAATCTAATTTAATTGCTATAGGTGTTTTTAGTGCCAAGCCGGCTGACAAACGAAAATTGTTAGTCGCGAGGCACCGTAGTACAAGCAGTAGACCCATGCAGTTACCTCAAGTCCAGCCGGACCCGCAAGACCACGCTAGTGTAATAACCGAGCAATCGGGATTCAAAACGATGTGTGGCCTAAGCTCCCAATATAGGTTCGACTATTATCATTTACGGGCCAGTGTTTTTCGCTCAGAGCTACGCTGGATTGGTACTCCCACGGACGATATGGATATTGATTCGCTGGATTCCCGCGCCGTGCATTTTTTTACATTGAATCCCGATGGCCGGGTAGTGGCCGCGCTAAGAATATTACCCGCCAATGAAAAGTGGATGCTGGAAGAATATTTTCAGGATCTGTTGCCCGCAGGTACCCAGCTGCATACACCGGATGCCTGTGAAATATCGCGGCTGGCGATTGATAAGCAATGGCGTCATCGCCAGATCGACTCGGATCTCATGGTGGCGGATATTCTTTACAAGGGTGTATTTCTATATTGCCTTTCTCACCAGATCCGGCTGTGCAATATGGTAACCACTGAAGCACTGGTGGAACACTTACGTAAAAAGCGCATGCCCATTAACGTCATAGGCACCCATCGTATGGCGGACGGGTTGCTCGCGATAACGGCGCAACTGGACTGGTTTTCGTTTATCGATAACAATGCCCGTCAGTTCCCCGAGAGACTGGCCTGGTATCTCAATCTTTGTAATGCCCCCCACTAGCATTCGGCGCTCTCAATGGGCTGAACCCATTCTGTTTATCGCGAATTGACTTATTTGACACTGTCGGCTTAACTTATCGTGAAAGGGTGGGGCATTTCGCGTGTTTCGCCTATTTTTTGTCCAATATCGCCCAACACTATAATAAATATGGATATTCGCAAACGGGATTTGTTGGGTGTTTTGAATATCGTTCACGACTGTATTGATATTCAAGACACAGATGATATGAAGGCGACGCTGGACCGGTTCAGCGAAATTGTGCCATTTTCCGCAGCAGTGATGTGCGGCATTGAAAAATCCCAAAGCATCAATAAAGTCTTTTTTTCCGATATTGTTAACCACAGCTACAACGATCGGTGGGGCGAGATTTACTTCGAAAATGATTTCATAGAAGTCGATCCTGTTGTCAATTATTCCCTCAAGACAAATCAGGCCTTTACCTGGGTCAATGCTTTCAAGAACCTCGATACCCAAAACCGTAAGGCCCGGGAGTTTGTCACCATGGCCGGTGACTATCAGTTAAGGGATGGTCTTGCCCATACGGTCGGCGACCGCGAAAATGGGACGTTGTTGTCCTTGTCAATGGAACATCCGAACAATCCATATTATACGCAAATTTTGAATCATGTTACGCCTCACCTGCATGAAGCCATGCAACGGATCAATGCGCGAAGCGCCAGCGTTGATTTACCTGAATTGACCCACCGGGAATATGAAGTACTGCAATGGACCGGGGAAGGAAAGTCGTCCTGGGAAATCGGCATGATCCTGGGTATTTCCGAGCGCACTGTCAAATATCACATCAATAACGTCAAATCCAAATTAAACGCCGTCAACCGTGCGCATGCGGTGGCAAAAGCATTCCGGTTTCGTCTCATCACTTAACTCTATCATAAGCCAGTAAGTATAATCCCGGATGGACTCTTGTTGGGTCCATGATTTCCCATGGGCCACTGTTTTCCAATATGCTCATTATTTTTGCCACGCAAGGCAGATATCATCATAATAGGTTTACCCCGTTTTTGCGCAAATGCGAAACGATTGTTCAGTATCAGTAAGATAAAATGTGTATTTTTCCGCGAGACCTCAAACACACGGCGATAAATGCGGAGACTATTTATTTTGCCGGGTAAACCGCGCCTTTACAGAGTGTTTTGCAATAACGGCGTTTGCAAACGCCACATTAGGGAGAATGAACATGGAATCATTAATAAGTTTTAATCCAGATGTTGACTACCTGAATTTATACATTGTTCCCTGGGCAATCAATGTGGTTGCCGCGTTAATCGTATTTGTTGTTGGCCGATGGCTTGCCAAAGCAGTGGTAAAGTTGATATCGAAGATGATGCGACGTGGTAAAGTAGATGAAACGTTGATTAGTTTTCTAAGTCATGTGATTTACATTGCGTTACTAATTGTTGTGGTGATTGCGGCACTGGATAAGTTGGGACTCAATACCAATTCATTATTGGCAGTATTTGCTACAGCCGGTCTTGCAGTCGGCCTGGCGTTAAAGGATTCACTGTCGAACTTTGCAGCCGGTGTGATGCTTATTGTGTTCAAGCCGTTTAAAGTCGGTGACTTTGTGGAAGCCGGTGGCAGTGCCGGAACCGTGGAAGCCATTCGCATCTTTAACACTCTGTTTCGAACACCAGACAACCGGGAGATTACTGTCCCAAATGGCCAGATCTACAGCGGTACTATCGTCAATATTACCGCACGTGAGACAAGGCGCGTCGACGTGGTGTTCGGTATCGGTTACGGTGATGACTTGTCAAAGGCGCGGGACTTGATTTGGGAAGTGATTCATAACGACCCCAGGATCCTGAAAGACCCGGAGCCTGCTATCGTGTTGGCCGATCTGGCCGAAAGCAGTGTCAATATCGCGGTGCGCAGTTGGGTCAACAGCGGGGACTATTGGCCGGTTCGTGCCGAATTGCTGGAAAAGGTGAAGCTGGCATTTGACAACAACGATATCTCCATACCGTTTCCGCAACGGGATGTGCATTTGTATCAGGTTAGTGGTTGATAATGTAATGCGCTAGTAATGTCATCACGTACGCAAATAGAGCACGGGTTAAACTGGTTGCATGATCTGGTGACCGGTGATGAAGACGCGAGGGTGTGCAAGGAGATTCCCGATGACGCCTGCGCTGATCAACGCCGCAATTTTTTTGCTTACCTGGTGGCGAACCTGCTGAACAAAATCTCCGATGAACTGGTAAGCGCCAGGCTGACATTGCCATGGCTATTCAGTGTCCTGGGTGTGCCGGCCACATTTGCAGGCTTTCTGGTTCCTATCCGTGAAGCCGGGGTGTTACTGCCGCAATTGATGGTGGCTGCCTATGTGCGTGCCATGCCCCGGCGTAAAATTGTCTGGCTGCTAGGCGCGTTGTTGTCCGCGGTGATGCTGTTGCTGATGGCATTCATAGCCTGGCAAACCGACGGGATGCTGGCCGGTTGGCTGCTGATTGCCTGCCTGGTGTTTTATAGTCTGGCGCGTGGATTATGTTCCGTGTCGGCCAAGGATGTGCTCGGTAAAACGGTATCCAAAACCCGGCGCGGGCGATTGATGGGCTATAGTGCTTCATTGGCGGGCATTGCTACGTTGATAATTGGTTTGCTGTTACAGGGTGAGTTCGCCAGCCGGGACAATCTGGCCGTGTTGCGGGTCTTCATCGTGGTTGCCGGTTTGCTTTGGCTGTTGGCGTTTGGGGCATTTTTTGCGATTTCCGAACCGGCGGGCGCCACCGAAGGCGGGGGCAACGCACTGACCGAAGCGCTGCGCAGCCTGCGATTGATCATTGACGACAAACCGTTTCGACGCTATGTCATTAGCCGCGTGCTGTTGTTGAGTGTGGCGCTGGTGATTCCCTTTTATGTGATTCTCGCTCAACAGTGGCTGGAAGGTCAGCTTGCGTTGCTGGGGTGGTTGATTATTGCTAATGGTCTGGCCGGCAGCGTAAGCGCCGCCATTGTTGGCAGGTTGGCCGACCGCAGCAGCCGTAATGTGATGGCCGGCGCCGCCATGCTGGCGGGGCTGGTCGGTGTTCTGACCTGGTACGTAGGCTATTTTCATGCCGACTTATCATTGGGCGTTGCAACTGTCGTGGTGGTGTTCTTTCTAATTACGCTGGCTCATGGCGCGGTGCGTCTTGGCCGCAAGGTTTACCTGGTGGATATGGCCAGCAACCAAAATCGTGCTAAATACGTAGCCGTCAGCAACACCATCATTGGTATCGCCATGTTACCGGCCGGTGTGGTCGGCGTTATTGCTGATATCCTGGATGTACAGAGCGTGATTCTTCTATTGTCCACTATTGCTTGGGTGGCTGGCATTTATATCATGCGGCTTCGTGATGTCAGCGGGTAATAGAATAAAAACCACTTGCTGTGGAATCATGCTTACAATGTCCGGCCGGATGCCGGGGTGAGTCAACTTATTAAATACCATGCCTTCCGTCGTCTGCTATGGAGCGGTGTTTGGCGGATCCGGCGCGCCAGCAGATTTCCTGTATTATTTACTTTGCTCGGTTGTAAATAATTTACTCAATCCTTTGACGCAGATCGGTGTTGGTACTGATCGGGACTGGTCTTCCTGGCAGATTTCGCTTTACTTTTTAATAAGTAGTCGCAATAACAATGCGACAGATTGGGATTAATTTGCTAGTAATCCGGATGTTGTTGAATATTCTGATAACAGGGAGGTAAAGGCGATGGCAATTCATTTTGATGATGACAGTTACTATGAGTTTTTAGAGTCCGGTGACGGGCAATTTCTGGATCAAAAGGTGTTGGTTGAGGGGGATTCCTGGGCGGCTCACCCGCAACTGTTTAATCTTGCTCACCGGCTGGACGTCGAGGAAAAGGGAGAGTTTGCGATTCTGAGCCTGGCGGCGCCCGGTGACACGGCGCAGGAGATGTTTCGGTCCAAGTCGAAACAGTTTCGCCGCACAAAACGTATCGTCAAATCGAGGGAATTTGGCTATTCTTTTGACATGATACTGTTGAGTGCAGGCGGTAACGACATTATTGGACCCGAAATTAGAACTTTTCTTCTGGACAAGGAAAAACATCCGGAAAAATACGGTGCAGATCTTATTAACGATGTCACCTATGACCGGGCATTAAAAATGATTAACAAAGATTTTTCCAACTTTTTAAATGTCGTCACCAAATCCAGTATTAACAAGGAGACTCCGGTGGTGGCTCATACCTACAGTTTTTTGAAACCCAGGCGGGTTGGTACGCACCTGGGTCCCGTTGTATTCAGTGAGGGGTGGGTTGCCCAATACATGGAAGATGATAAGCACATCTACGATGAACAGGAGCAAGTGGCTGTTATCAAAGGCATGCTGGAACGTTTCCGTGACAGTTTGCAGACATTAGAACACAGTTTCAGTAATTTTCTGGCAGTGGACACCTTAAATACCCTGACCAAAAACAGGCAACCGGATGTGGAAATGTTTCATGATGAAATACACCCCAACAAGAATGGATTTCAAAAAGTTTTAAAGCGCATTAAAACACAGGCGAAGCGGCGGGGTTATTGGGTCAGTTAGTGAAATGTCCGAACCAACAGTTGTTGGTCTTATCGTCGATGAATAACATTATTGAACTCCAGACAAAGCGGTTACGATTAAGGCAGTGGTGTGACCAGGATCTGCCGGTTTTTGCGCAGATGAACGCTGATCCCGTTGTCATGGAGTTTTATCCTGCGCTGCTCACAGCCGAGCAAAGTAATGCGATGGCGGATAAATTGAAGTCGCTGATCGCCGAAAACGGCTGGGGCTTCTGGGCGGTTGAAGTCCTGGCCGAAGGGCAGTTTGCCGGTTTTGTGGGGCTTCACGAACCGACCTATGAGTTACCGGTAACGCCTTGCGTGGAAATAGGCTGGCGGCTGGCTAAGGAATACTGGGGAAAAGGTTACGCGACAGAAGCGGCGACCGCTTCTCTGGCGGTAGCGTTTGAGAAGCTCAATCAATTGGCCGTGTACTCCTTTGCGTCTGTTACGAATCTCAAATCGCGGGCGGTGATGGAGCGTCTGGGACTGAATAATACCCATCAAAATTTCGAACACCCGATGATTCCTGAGCATCACCCCTTGCGAGAACATGTACTCTACACGATAACCAAAGCCGATTGGTTAAAAAACGGTGGTGTTGTCGTGCGCTGATGGAATTCAGGATTTGTTCATGGATTATGTCGGCATTGCATTTTACGGCAGGTCCGGCGAGTTAATTTGTTGTTCAAATACATTAACAAGTCTTAATCTAAACGACCAGTGACGACTGGCTTTTAAAAATCAGGAGATTGACTATGGCCAATGGTGATGACTGGATTAAATCCACCGATAGCGAGCTAATCGCATCCATTATCAAGCATGAAGGTGGCAAGGATGTAATTTACCGCAATATAGATTCCGGCAGGTTGAAACCGGCCGCTAACTGTGACGCGGGTGCCTGCAGGGACAATAATACCTGGCCTGCTTATATCGATTCAGAAGGATTGGATACAGTCGGGATTGGGCACCTTATCACTGGAAATGAAGATTATGATTGTTATAGCGGCGTTACCGATGAAGTGGTTATGCAACAGCTCGCCGCTGATCTGGACCAACACCTTGTGGCGACCAAAGAACTGGCGGCAGATAACGGCATGAATATCAGTGGCAACCATGTCGTCCAGCGTTTTATGACTGAATTGTGTTTTAATATAGGCGCCGTCGGCTACTCCAGGTTTAAAAATGGTTTGAAAAAGCTTGCCTCTGCAGTCAATGGTGATGGTCAATATACTTATAATGACGCCGCGGATGAGCACCTGGATTCCCGGTGGGCGAGACAGGTAAAAGGGCGGGCCAACGAAATGGTTGATACCTTGCGCGCATTGGATGCCTGAGGATGAGCGCCGCTGCCTGGCAGGCTTATTTAGCACCTAATGGGGGTGTACACTTTGCCGCCGATTATTTGTCCCCATATACTGGATATTGTGACAGGCTACTGACACCACGGTGTCAGTAGCCCCATGGTAACCTGTCGCTCTTTAATACACACACATCAGCCGACAGGGAGGCTACCATGAACGAGGAAACAATGAAGCAACAAGGTGTTTTCAGCTGGAATGAGTTAATGACAACGGATTTGACATCCGCCAAGGCGTTTTATGGTGAATTATTGGGATGGACGCTGCAGGACGTTAAAGCAGGCGATATGGACTATACCATAGTGAAAATCGGCGATCAGCAAGTCGCCGGCATGATGACGGTGCCTCCCGATATGAAAAATATGCCACCGGCCTGGGGCGCTTATGTGACAGTGGATGATATAGACGCGTGTATTGCCCGCGCCGAGTCTCTGGGCGGAAAAGTTTGCGTGGCGCCACAGGATGTCCCGGACATTGGTCGGTTTGCAATTATTGCCGACCAGCAAAATGCGATGCTTGGCCTGGTCACTTACTATAAAAAAACATAAAGTAAGAACAATCTTGCATTTTTATAGAATATGATTAGTCGTTTCATTAGCGGTTACAGCATTAACTTTCTCGCGTTTGTCACCTTCTCCCCGATTCCGGGGAGAAGGTGCTGAATAGATGTTCTGGTGAGAAGTCGTGCAAAACGGACGTCAATGGATTTTCAAGGATTCCCGGAACATGGCATGGGTTGTGAGAATATATAACAGCATTAACCAAAGCGCCAGCAGCGGAATCTGATATCATGCGCCGCGCGGACCGTTTGTTTCAAATTATACAATGCCTGCACCACCAGCGTGCGGTAACCGCCCGTCATTTGGCGGAAGTTCTGGCAGTATCAGAGCGTACGATATATCGCGATATTCAGGATCTGGTTCTTTCAGGAATACCGATTACCGGTGAAGCAGGCATAGGTTACCGGTTGATGAAAGGATTTCATCTTCCCCCGATAATGTTTAACGAAGAGGAGTTGTGTGCTTTGTTATTGGGAGCGCGTATGGTGCAAGCGTGGTCGGACAAAGGATTGTCGAACGCCGCCCGCCAGGCAATGGCAAAAATTGAACACGTTGTTCCTGAAAAACTCAAGCCGGAACTGGAACGGCAGGAACTTATCGTTCCCGATTTCCCAACCAGTGATTGCGTTTCCGATCAACTTGCCATTATCAGGGCGGCGATCAAGTCAAAATTCAAGGTTAAATTCAGCTATATCCGGGCGGATGGTGAGGCTTCCCATCGCTGCGTACATCCTCTAGGGTTGTTTTACTGGGGAAAAATATGGACGTTGGTAGCCTGGTGTGAACTGCGTGATGATTTCAGGCACTTCCGGCTGGACAGGATGAGCGATATTTCGTCGCTTGAAGAGCGTTTCCAGTTGCTGCCCGGCAGAACACTGTCGGATTTTCTGGCGGGCTATTGTAATGGCTTGGAATAAGGAAACCATGATATACCCGCCAGAAACCTGTATATACGGTTTATAGTCGTTGGCCGACTAATCAGGTGGCAAGTATCAATGCAGGCCATTTAACAATTTCTCGAGCGGTTTTTTGGGGCTGGGAATATTGTAGATTCGCTCGTATTGTTCGTGCCAGTAAAAAACGAATGTCGGATACCTGCGCCTGATGTCCAGGGAATTGCTCCATTTTTGTTCGGCTTGATGGTGCAACTGTTTGTAGTTCATCTCGCACCTCCCGCTGTAGCGATATGTGCAGACGTGGCTAGTGGATACCAATGGTTCTATTGCTGATCGGGCGAAATACAAAACAGTATCGTGGTGTATTTGTAACAGCTGTTCGCCTGGATCTTTATTACTATTTAACCACGTTTCAGTTTTACGTCAATTAACCATTTACTTTATAGTTGCGTAAAATTCACGTTTGTTACAGGTTGCTGTCTTGTCTTGCAAATTATTATGCTAATGACTTTGCCATTGTCGCCAATTTGGAATCGAGATCCGGCACAACCTGCCTGAGCGACTGGATAGGAACTTCGATTGCGTCGGTGTTAAAAGCTCGGGTGCCGGTATCATCGCGCACAATGACCGCATAT
>JASFOJ010000085.1:0-19380 GCA_050116575.1 Gammaproteobacteria bacterium
CATTTGTTTCAAAAGCACTGCTCGTCGTTGCCGTATCTTCACTGTTGTTTTTAACTGTCGGTGCTCCGTTGCTGTTAGCGATGGCAGGAACATCTATTGGCTGGCTGAGTTTAGCATTCGCTGCCGGTAGCACAAATTTTCTAATAGCTGCATGGTTAGCGGATGATGGTCCTTTAGTAGAATTCTATAGATTTATATCAGATGTAACATCTCACATTAGCAATGCTTTAACACTTGTGCAGCCTGATTTAATTGGTATTATTATTGCTTTTATTGGATCCATATTACCTGACTAATATTTATTTTGGTAATCAAGTATATGACAAAATTAAAGTACGCTCTAGCTGTTATTCTGTCTTTTATTCTTGGGTCGCTAGGAGGCATATTTATAATTTCTGCAATTTTGCCGGCCAGTTTAAGAGCACCGTCAACTGCCAATGTTCTCGCTGGTATGTTGATAGGTGGCGTTTTGATATTAAGCGCCTACAAAGTATGGAATTACGCGGTTTTAATAAAAAGGTCAATGGTCGCCAAATAAACCCTACCGAGAAAAAGGGGGCAAGTCGCACGCCGTCATCGGCAGCGTGTCTAGCGGGTTAAAGTCCCGCCCGGGGAATTGCTCATTCACCCCGGTAGCATAGCAGGGCAGTATACAAGTAATTGTGTGCTGTAAGTTCTGCGATAGCAAAACTGCGGGCCGCAACGCAAGTGAATCTATATTAGCCTCGTTAACCATCTGAGGATGTTGACCCTCTGACTTGAAGGGGAAAACTGATACTACCTGATTGACAATGAGTGTTTCGGGTAGATCCTCTGTCGATGCTGGTCGAACCTACGTAACTTGCTGAATTAACGATAAAATTAAGCTAAAAATAGCTGTTATTTCACCTTAAATCGTATATTTTGCTATCAAAAAACTGCGTTTAAGAATTCAGTTTGACGCCCGGGTTCGACTGAATCTCCCACCATTGATATCGAACCTGGCTCCCGGCAAAAGAATTGACCTCATTGGCTATGGGTTTACCAAGAAAAGGCACCCAAGATACCCGCCACTAAGTCTTTCCTTGAGAAAAGTCATTACAACGAGATATACCATAAAGATAAGATAATCATGACAGTTTGTTGCAAAGGCCAGTAATGAGTATATAAACCTGGATATGAATCACGCGACGGGTTTAATTCCGCAATGGAAGATCAATGTGTGACCCGATCCAAATCAGTTCATGAAGGTTTCCGTCACCGATGTCATTGCTGGATAATGATGGAAAGGGCATCTATCGCTCTTGTGCTCTGTATTGTGTTGCATGATTCAATTGTTAAATTGCACGCTAAATACCATTCAAAAAAATACCATTTAATTAATCCATATCATGGTCTCTGTAGTAAAGAGGTGTGACAATTTTATACTTTTAAAAATGCCAATCAATATAATAGATGTGCAATGATGTGAGATCGTACAAACTTTGTCACGTAAATTTCATTACCGCTAACAATAATAATCCCTAGCAAAGCATTTAGTTTGTATTATTTTTTTGATCCTGTTTTATATTCAGCGACAAACGTAAAACTTACCGTAGGGAAATATTTCGGGTTTGTAGTGCCCGCAGGCAGATACGGAGGGAGTCATGAAGAGTACATTCGGGTTTTCAAAGCGTTTTGTAAATTCTAGTGGTGTTGTTCGTTTGTTGTTGTTTTTCTTGATCGGTATGTTGTTCTATAACGCTACGACAATGGCTGCGCCGTTTGTCTATGTCGGTAACCACTATTCCCATAACGTGACAGTTATAGATGCTGCGACCGATACAGTCGTCACCACAATTCCAAATGTATTTCGTCCGCATGGCGCCGCCAGTACGCCAGATGGTGGCCGTGTCTATATTACCAACTACGGTTATAACCAGACTGTGTCGGTGATCGGCACCCAACCCAATGCGGTCATTGACACGGTATACGGTGTTGGAAATGACCCGGGTGGGATCGCTATCACTCCCGACGGTACACGTGCCTATGTTGCCAATCGCGTTTCCAATAATGTGTCTGTTGTCGATATCACCAGCAATTCCGTTATCGCCACCATACCCACTGCGCAATATCCAGTGAGTGTAGCTATTACACCAGACGGAAAGTATGCTTATGTAGCCAACCAGACAGGGTATCGTATCACGGTCATTGATACTGCCACCAACACGATAGCGACCACCATCAATGACGGGTTGCGGCATGTTGGCATCGATATCACGCCCGATGGTAGTCGTGCCTATGTCGTTAACGATCTGGACAGTTCCTTTTCGGTTATCGATACCGCTACAAACACAGTTATCACCACCGTGCCGACGGGCGGCACGAGTCCTTACTGGGTGGCTGTCAGTCGGGTGGGTAATCGTGCCTATATTGCAAACGGTGCGTCTGGTAATGTTTCGGTTATCGACACCACAACCAATACTGTTGTCGCCCTTGTACCTGTCAACCTTGCTCCGTACAAGCTGGCGGTAACAGCGGATGGCAAAAAACTCTATGTTACAAATTGGGGTTCTAACAATGTATCGGTGATTAATACTGCTAGTAATACAGTAACCGCGACAGTTCCCGTGGGTGATAGACCGCTTGCCATCACCATTACCCCGGAACTGCTACCGGAAATCGACGTAGCTCCGGCGGCCTATGATTTCGGGGATGTGGAAACGGGTAGCACAGCGACCACTACACTCACGGTGTCCAACACTGGTGGTGGTGAGCTAACAATTTCGAACGTCCACCTAAAAGACCTTATTAGCGGCGATCCTTTTACTTATCAACTACCCCTTGCGTTGCCGTTATCGCTTGCCGCTGGTGAGTCATTGCCTATCGACGTCGGATACCATCCGAGCCTGATCTACACCGAACAAGCCAGCAGCCTGGTGATTGAAAGTGATGATGAAGACGAAGCCACGCTCGAAGTGCCGTTGAGCGGGCAGGGTGTGTTGGCAGAAGATCCATCACAAGCTATCGGTGGGCTGAAAATGTTTATCGATACCGCAGTCGATAATGGATTGCTTGCGGGCCAGGGCCCAGGTAACTCGGCATCTGTCCGGTTAGATGCCCTAAGAAATAAAATTAACGAAGTGGGTGAATTGATTGCCGCCGGCGCCATTGAAGAAGCATGCAACAAACTACACAGTATCTATCTCCTGGTCGATGGTGAATCCCAGCCGCCGGATTTTGTCACTGGTGATGCGGTATCGGGTATCGCAGATGGTGTCCTGCAAATTATGACTAACCTTGGCTGTTCATAGATAAAACAAAAGTGGATCTAAAACAGTACGGTGCAGCCCTTAGCGAGATATCGCGCCGTAAACTTGGATTTTCTTGATCATGCCATTCCGGCGAAAGCGGACACAGGAATGGGGAAAGACTTGCCTTGTGCTCATAGTCCCACCGTTCTTCAGTAATAGAATAAACCTATCGATCAAATGAAAAAGATAAATTAGGAAAATGATGGTAAATAGACTATTTTGTTTATCAGAAGTAACCAATCCCGAATGTAAAAGGAGATAGGACTATGTCTGAGAGCAAATGCCCGGTAATGCACGGCGGTGCCACGGAGAGCGGCATGTCTACTATGGAATGGTGGCCCAAGGCCCTGAACCTCGACATTCTGTATCAACACGATACCAAGACCAATCCGATGGGACTGGATTTCAATTATCGGGAAGAGGTCAAGAAGCTCGACTTCGAAGCGCTCAAGAAAGACCTGCACGCTCTGATGACAGACAGCCAGGATTGGTGGCCGGCGGACTGGGGTCATTACGGCGGTCTCATGATCCGTATGTCCTGGCATGCGGCGGGGTCCTATCGTATTGCTGACGGCCGGGGTGGTGCCGGTACCGGTAATCAACGCTTTGCGCCGCTTAACTCCTGGCCGGACAACGCGAACCTGGACAAGGCGCGTCGTCTGCTGTGGCCGATCAAGAAGAAGTACGGCAACAAGCTCAGCTGGGCTGACCTGATTGCCTACGCGGGCACCATTGCCTATGAATCCATGGGTTTGAAAACTTTTGGCTTCGGCTTTGGCCGAGAAGATATCTGGCATCCGGAAATAGACACCTACTGGGGATCAGAGAAGGAATGGCTTGCTCCCACCGGTAGCGAAGGAAGCCGTTACTCCGGTGAACGGGATCTAGAAAATCCGCTGGCCGCCGTCATGATGGGACTCATTTACGTCAACCCAGAAGGCGTGGATGGCAACCCGGACCCGCTTAAGACAGCTCATGACGTTCGTGTCACTTTTGAACGCATGGCCATGAACGACGAGGAAACCGTAGCGCTCACCGCAGGAGGTCACACGGTGGGCAAATGCCACGGCAACGGCGACGCCGCCTTGCTCGGCCCGGAACCCGAAGCGGCTGATGTCGAAGAACAGGGCCTGGGCTGGAACAACCACACCAGGCGTGGTATTGGCCATGACACCGTAACCAGTGGCATCGAAGGTGCCTGGACGTCTGACCCGACCCGGTTTGACATGGGTTACTTCGACATGCTGCTCGATCACGAATGGAAATCGGTAAAGAGCCCCGCCGGTGCCTGGCAGTGGGAACCGGTTGATATCAAGGAGGAAGACAAACCGGTTGATACCGAAGACCCATCGACTCGTCACAATCCGATCATGACTGACGCCGACATGGCGATGAAAATTGATCCGACCTACCGCAAGTTCATGGAGAAGTTCCGCGCTGATCCTGACGCTTTCAAGGATGCTTTCGCTCGTGCCTGGTTCAAGCTCACGCACCGCGACATGGGTCCCAAGGATCGTTACATCGGTCCCGATGTGCCGAAAGAAGACCTGATCTGGCAGGATCCGGTTCCCGCAGGACGCACCGACTATGATATCGACGCTGTGAAGTCGCAAATCGCTGTCAGCAGATTGGGTATCAGCGAGATGGTGGCCACCGCCTGGGACAGTGCAAGAACCTTTCGTGGTTCGGATATGCGCGGCGGCGCTAACGGCGCACGCATCCGCCTGGCCCCGCAGAAGGACTGGGAAGGTAATGAGCCAGAGCGACTGAAAAAGGTGCTTAGTGTCTATAATGACATTGCCGGCGCAAGCGGCGCAAGTGTGGCAGATGTGATCGTGCTGGCAGGAAACGTTGGTATTGAGCAAGCGGCAAAGGCAGCGGGTTTTGACATAACTGTTCCCTTCTCACCGGGGCGCGGCGATACAACGAAGGAGCTGACCGATGCCGATTCGTTCGAAGCTATGGAACCCCTTCATGATGGCTACCGTAACTGGCTCAAGAAAGACTATGTCGTAAGCGCGGAAGAGCTGATGCTCGACCGCACACAGCTGATGGGGTTGACCGCCCCCGAGATGACTGTACTGGTTGGCGGCATGCGCGTGCTTGGCACCAACCACGGTGGTACCAAACACGGTGTGTTCACCGAAAACGAAGGCGCGCTGACAAACGATTTCTTCGTGAACCTCACGGACATGAACTACACGTGGAAACCGGCAGGTAATAACCTGTATGAAATCCGCGACCGCAAGACGGATACCGTCAAGTGGACAGCAACAAGAGTGGATCTCGTCTTCGGATCCAACTCCATCCTCCGGGCCTATGCCGAAGTCTATGCGCAGGATGATAGCAAGGAGAAACTTGTGCAGGACTTCGTTGCTGCATGGACCAAGGTGATGAATGCGGATCGCTTTGATCTGGTCTAATACGCGGCAGACTTCCCACGCCGCTCATAACGGCGGCGTGGGGAAAGCTAAGCACTTGAGAGCATGCTTGAAGTCGTTGGAGATTTGCTAAAGGGCACTCCAATTCATAGTGAGGTCTACGCTCAACCTCAATGCCCACCATAGAATATCCCCGTATCACACCCAAAAGTCAGAACCAGATTGCTATCGTAGAGCGGGCTGGCTTCCAAGACTTGCTTGTTGCAACGGAAAATTGGCCGCGTCGCCAAGGTTGTATGCATCATTTTGAGTATCGGTGACGGAATCTTAAATCATATCGTTGCTATCATCGCGCCAGCCAAACAAGCTGAGATAGGTCCCTGCAATAAAATGAAAGGATGCTGTGTGCCCGTCGACCACTGTGTTATGGGCACCCTTGAGTCTTCCGTTTCCGACAATCAGTGTGGCCAACCAATCGCGGGTCCAGTTAACGAACAAGAATAATTGCGGTAACTAATCATTCTTCCTGAAGGTCGTAAGCGTCTCCGGGTCTCCGCACACTTTGATGGCGAATCGAGAAAATTCGAAAAGCCGTCATTTGGCAACATGTCGCTAATTAAGAACACCAGTTCGGGGAACCGCGGCCAGTTTGGATCGCTATCACAAACGTCAAATAATAGACACGTGCTTCAATATCTTCTCGGTGCATTCAAAAGATAAGTGGTTGATTTGGGGTAGGTTGCCCTGTTCCGGGCAGCGATCGCGACATTTTGCCTGCAATTGTCTGCCGTGATTCAGCATTCATTCTACGACATGGTTATTTGACTCGGTGCTACGGAGCTGGCAGTGGCATTGGAGGTATTGGGCGTTGCTAGCTTATTGGGGCTACAGCACAAAATTTAGGTCATTTGATCATCATCAAATCGCTGAAAGTAAAAAAGCAGCAGTGGCAGAGCTCTCTACGCTATAATTACAGTACAAAATTGCTGGAAAATCCAAGAAACAGGAACTAATTATTATCCGAGTATTTCGGAAATGTATTCTGCTATCGACCTATGACAATTAAATCCACCAAACGTAAATCAAAGAAAGCGGCGCCTGGAAAGGCAAAGACGACTAAAGCTCAACCATCCAGCACGACAAAGAGTTTCACCATGGGTGACGAAAATGCCGGTCCCACCAGCGGGCCTGTTATTGTGGGTATCGGGGCCTCGGCTGGTGGATTGGATGCTTTTAAGAATTTTTTAATTGCCATGCCCGTCGATTCCGGCCTCGCATTTGTGCTGGTACAGCACCTTGATCCCAACCACGAAAGCATGATGGTAGAGCTTTTGGCCCGTCACACACAAATGCCGGTTTTGCAGGTCGAGGATCATATGAAGGTCGAGCGGAACCATGTCTATATGATTCCACCCAATAAATCGCTAACCGTCAAGGATGGGATATTGCATTTGAGCAAACCCGTGGAACGAAGAGGCATGCGCATGCCCATCGATTATTTCTTTCGATCCTTGGCAGAGGACCAGCAGGAAAAGGCGATCTGTATCATTTTTTCGGGTACCGGCACCGATGGAACATTGGGGCTCAAGACCGTGAAAGAGTATGGTGGCATGGCCATGGTGCAGGAACCCAACACCGCCGGCTATGATGGCATGCCGCGTAGCGCCATAGCCACCGATATGGTGGACTTTGTCCTGCCGGTGGAACAAATGCCTGAGGACTTGATTCGGTACGTGAGTCACTCCTACCTGAACGATGCCGGGAAGGAAGAGCCCAGGGTTGCCACCGAGCCGGATCAACTCAACCGAATCCTGGCGGCGTTGCGTACGCGTGCCAACTATGATTTTCGCGCCTATAAAAAGAATACCCTGATTCGCCGTGTCAAACGGCGCATGGGCCTCAACAATATCGAGGATATGGGCGATTATCTGCATTTTATGCGTGACAAACCGGAAGAATTAAAATTGCTGGCCAAGGATATGCTGATCACCGTTACCAGTTTTTTTCGTGACCCGGAGGCCATGCAAACCCTGAAAGAAAAAGTGCTCCCCAAGCTGGTGGAAAAAATTGAGTCAGATAATGCAGAACCGCTGCGTATCTGGATACCGGCTTGCGCAACGGGGGAGGAAGCTTATTCCATTGCTATTATGCTGATGGAGATATTTGATGAGCGGCGTACCGTGCCGCGAATTCAGGTTTTTGCCACCGACGTTGATAGTGACGCTCTGGAGTACGCTCGCACCGGCATTTACCCGGAAAGCATCGCGGCCGATGTGAGCCAGGAGCGGCTTAATAAGTATTTTATCAAGGACGGTCCGGCCTACCAGGTCAATAAGACATTGCGTGAGTCGGTGGTTTTTGCGGTGCAAAATATCATTACCGATCCGCCATTTTCCAAGCTGGACCTGATTAGCTGCCGTAATTTACTCATTTATATCGAGCCGGCAATCCAGAAAAAAATTATCCCTCTGTTCCACTTTGCGCTGAAGCCTAGCGGGTTTTTGCTTCTCGGTCCCTCGGAAACCATTGGCCGTGAGTTTGGGCTGTTCGAACCTGTATCGAAATCCATGCGAATCTACCGCCGCATCGGGGCGAGTCAGCGCGTAAACGTTGATTTTCCGCTGGTGTTCCCCGACGAGGGTATTCGCTCCGTGGGTACCGCAATACGCAAGCCGGAACGCCACCCCGACCCCGGCGAACTGGCGAGGGAGACGCTGCTGGAGAATTTTGCGCCCGCTGCGGTTCTGATCAACCGCAAATACGAGATTCTGTATTTTTACGGCCCCACCAGTGATTATCTGGAGTTGCCCACCGGTGAGCCCGTGCACGATTTAATGATGATGGTTCGCCAGGGCTTGCGCACCAAATTGCGAGGCGCAGTGCACAGGGCGGTTGCGGAAAACGTTGCCATTTCGGTGCACGCAACCCGTTTTAGGCGCGCTCAGGGCGAAGTTAGCGTTGTCATTACTGTCACGCCCGTGCAATCTGCAACGGATAGCCTGTTGTTGGTAACTTTTCGCGATGAGTCGCAACATGAAATTAAAACCATTGAGCCCGGAACCGAGGAGGCGGGCGAAAGCACGCTGGTACAACAGCTCGAATACGAATTGCATGTAACTCGGGAGGATTTGCAGAGCACTATTGAAGAAATGGAGACCTCCAATGAGGAGCTGAAGGCAGCCAACGAAGAAGTCATGTCCATGAACGAAGAACTCCAGTCCACCAACGAGGAGCTGGAAACATCAAAAGAAGAGCTGCAATCTCTCAATGAGGAACTTAATACCGTCAATAACCAGTTGCAGGACAAGGTAACGGAACTGGAAGAGACTAACAACGACTTAGATAACTTGCTTACCAGCACTGACATCGCCACGATATTCCTTGATCGCAATCTCTGCATAAAGCGCTTTACCCCTTCCAGCAGCAAGCTGCTGAGTTTAATACCAACCGATATCGGACGACCACTGAGCGATATTTCCTATAAGGTAAACGACGAGAAGCTTATCGAAGAAGCAGATAGTGTGCTTGCCCGGTTTATCCCGGTGGAGCGGGAAGTGTGCGACGATGACGGGAATTGGTATTTGCGGCGCATTGTGCCCTATCGTACAGAAGACCATAAAATCGAAGGTGTCGTGCTTACGTTTGCTGACATCAGCCGGGTGAAAAAAACAGAGCAGCGGGTCCATAAGCTCAACAAACTGTTGCACACCATTACCGAAATAGACCGCGTCATGGTGCAGGAGCAGGAAGAAAAAGCGTTGCTGGAGAAGGCATGTCATATCCTGGTGGATCATGCAGGTTATCTCATGGCGTGGGTAGGTAAGGCGGATTTCGAAAGCAATAAAGTGATCCCCGTTGCCCATGCGGGAATGACCGCGAATTACCTGAAAAAAATAGACGTTCGTTGTGACGACACCCAGAAGGGCCGGGTTCCCGTCGGTGTGGCGATTCGCACCGGCGAATACCAGATTAATGACGACGTTGATAGCAATGAATACTATCTGCAGTGGCGCCGCCAGGCCCAGGAGATGGGGTACCGTTCCTGCGCTGCATTTCCGCTGAAAGTCCACGGCAGCATTATTGGTGCAATCAGTGTGTACGAACCCGAAAAAAATGCTTTTGACGATGTAAATACGGCGCTTTTATCAGAACTGGCGGACACTATTGGTTTCGCGCTGCAAAATTATCAGGACGCCGGACAACGCAGGCAAGCTGAAGCCGCCTTGCGACAAAGTGAAGCCAGTCTTGCTGAAGCGCAGCATATTGCGCATGTGGGCAGCTGGGAGCTGGATCTGGCAACCAATAAACTGCAATGGTCAGACGAGGTTTATCAGATCTTTGGAATAAGGCCGGAAGAGTTTAATGCCACTTATGAAAAATTTCTGGAGCTCGTGCATCCCGACGACAGACAACTTGTCAGCGAGGCTTACAGCGGATCACTTGACAATAAAAAGCCTTATGACCTTGTCCACCGCTTGTTGCTAAAAAACGGCGAAATTAAATATGTTCATGAAAGATGTAAAACAGCGTTTGGCAAAAATGGTAAACCCCGACGTTCCATGGGTACGGTCCAGGATGTTACCAAAATCACGCAGGCTGAACAGGCGCTGAAAAAGAATCATGACGAATTGGAACATCGGGTGGCAGAACGTACCGAAGAACTGCAAAAGGAAATTGCCGAGCGCGAAAGACAACAAAGCATCGTAGCCAAAACTGCGGCCGAAGAATCAACGCTGGCGGCGATACTCAGGGTGGGGCTGAAACGGCTGACATTGCAGGAGTTACTGGAACAAACGGTCAAGGAACTGATGGAGCATGTTCCGTGGCTGGATCTCACATCAGAAGCCGCAATATTTATCAAGGAACAAAGCGATGGACAGAGCGTTTTAAAACGCGTAGCAGATTGTAATCTGCCGCCGGATCAGGAAATCCTGTGTAACGACGTGCCTTTGGGTACATGTCTGTGCGGTACTGCAGCAAATGATGGTTGTGTGATGTTTGCCGGCAGCGACGATGAACGACATGTGTTTAACTTCGAATGCATGAAGAAGCACAGCCACTATTGCCTGCCTATCATGATAGAAGGAAAAACGGCCGGAGTCCTGTTGTTACACAGCTCGTTTAGCCATGAAAACGATCCATCCATAGAAGATTTCCTGCGCCGCGTAGTTGATGTTATTAGTATGAGTATTGCACGTCACAATGTGGAGAAGGAGCTTATCGAGGCAAAACAGGAGGCCGAAAGGGCCAATAACGCCAAAACCGAATTTTTATCCAGCATGAGCCATGAATTACGGACTCCCTTAAATGCCATCCTGGGTTTTGGTGAGCTGCTAAAGTTCAACAGAAAGAACCTGGATCCGGAGGACCAGGAGTCGCTGGATTATATCTTATCCAGCGGTAAACATTTACTCAGTCTGATCAACGAAGTTCTTGATCTGTCCAAGATCGATGCCGGTAAGCTGGATATTACCATCGAGGATGTTAATGTCAGCGAGGTCCTGGATAAATGCGTACATTTGATCAAACCTCTGACGCGCCAGTCTGAGATAAATATACTGGGTAACTGGGAAGATGCATATTGGGTAAAGGCTGATGCCACGCGCCTGTCGCAAGTAATGCTTAACTTGCTGATGAACGCGGTGAAATACAACCGTCACGGCGGCAGTGTCACGATCTCGGTGGAGCCCGTTGAAGAGAACAGAATCCGTATCAGCGTTACTGATACCGGTATTGGAATAAAGCCAGAGGAAAGGTCAAAATTGTTTGAGCCCTTCCGACGGCTGAATAACATAACGAATCTCACTGCTGGTACGGGTATTGGGTTGAATATAACGCAGAAGCTCACGGCGCTTATGGACGGTACCGTTGATTTTGTCAGCGAGCAAGGTAAGGGGAGTACTTTTTGGATTGAATTACCAAAGGGCGAATCCGCGAAGCCGGCGGACACGGGCAAAGTTTTAAAAAAATCCGAGGGTACCGCTATTCCCACCGCAGCAAAAGAAACGCTCCAGAAAATTCTATACGTTGAGGATGATCCGGATAACCAGGTTTTAATGGCAAGAGTCATACGCAAGTTGTCACATTATGAATTATTTACCGCCAACACGGCTCCCAAAGGCCTGGAGCTGGTGGCAAAACATAAACCTGGCCTGATTATTTTAGATATCAATTTGCCTGGTATGGACGGATACGAAGCCCTTCAGGAATTGCAGAAGAACCCGGATACTCGTCATATACCGGTGTTTGCCTTAAGCGCAAGTGCGATGCCGGAGCAGGTCGAGAAAGGATACGCGGCCGGTTTTTCAGCCTATCTGACCAAGCCCATTGAGATCGGTGAGTTACTCAAGGCCATTGACGGTGTTAAATTAAGCAACACAAGCGGCGATGGCAGCGAACAATCTTTCGGGCAGTCCGAGCTTACCGACCTCAATGCTGACTGAATGCCTTGAACGGATTGATTTGCAGTGCAAGGGTGCGCTTGTAACCTGAAGGACGTCAGTGACCTTTTCGGTGTCCGCGCACCCCGCCTGCTAGGTATTATTGGTTATTAGCCAAAGTTTTGGGCGACGAAGTCCCAGTTAACAAGATTCCAGAATGCCTCGACATATTTGGGGCGTGCATTACGATAATCAATATAGTAGGCGTGTTCCCATACGTCACAGGTCAGCAACGGTGTTTTATTATCCGTCATCGGGTTGGCGGCATTGCTGGTGTTGACGATTTCCACCTCACCACTGGCGTTTTTAACCAGCCAGGTCCACCCGGAGCCGAAGTTATTGGCTGCGGATTGGGAAAATTGCTCTTTGA
The DNA here is from genome assembly GCA_050116575.1 of Gammaproteobacteria bacterium. Lineage (GTDB taxonomy): Bacteria > Pseudomonadota > Gammaproteobacteria > SZUA-152 > SZUA-152 > JAKEGK01. Next base: position 12,464 of record JASFOJ010000085.1, read on the forward strand.
ATTTATTGAAATCACCAAAGGCTGCGTCGATGCTCTTGGCAAGATCACCGGAAGGTTTGCCGCTGCTATCCGGAGTCAGGCAATTCCAGTAAAAAGTGTGATTCCATATCTGGGCACCGTTATTGAAAATGCCACCGGAGGCATTCTTGATGATATCTTCCAGCGACGCGGATTCGAATTCCGTACCCGGAATCAGGCCATTTAATTTGTCCACATAGGTCGCGTGGTGTTTACCATAGTGATATTCCAGGGTCTCGGCGGAAATATGTGGCTGTAATGCGTCCATCGCATAAGGAAGTTCGGGTAGTTTATGTGTAGTCACGGAATTACTCCTTATAAATTGTGTGTTTATTAAACATTCAAATTCCTGGCGATGACAAATAATCCATCACCGGTCGAATTAACACAATGATCGTTTATGTGTTTTGCTGGATATTTGTAGGCGCAATTATAAAATAACTGCACACTCGATGCATTTACAATTAACGGGTAGTTCTCGTGCTATGAGGGCGTATTTTTCCCGCGAACCTGGTCCACAAATTCCGCCGTAATTTCTGTTATACCGCTGGCTTTTGCGGCTTTTTCGACTTTGTCCCTGGCCAGCTTACGGACAAAAAAGGGAGCTTTTTCAATTTTCTTGAGGGCTTCTTCGCCCCAAACCGGTGTTGGTGTACTCATTGAGGTTCTCTCTATAGGAATTTTTATGATTTGACCTTTTGTGCAGCTTGATTCGTTGTTATATGGATACGCAGTATCAAATGTGATCAACACATGGATAAACGGTGTTTATCCGCTGTTGATATATCATTGTTTATATAAGTTATCCTTCCAGGTAATACTCACCCGATTCCAGCATACTTTCCAGCAGCTCGTTTAATTTATTGGCGTCCACAAGCCCTCCTGGTTGTGATGCCGTGGGAAGAATTTCGAGTTGAATGTTTTGTTCGCTAATCAGGGGTAACAGCCGATAAATAAAATGTTCCAGTGAAACCGCGCCGGGTGTATATCCCCGCCATTCTTCTAATATGCAATTGGACGCAAAGGACTCGTAGGGCCAGACCGGCAGGATGGAGTGACCATTTTGTTCTTTCAATATCCAGCCGTGGTCGTTGCTCAGACCCCAGACTTCTTCCGATTCCACAACCCGGGTAAGAAAAAAATGCAGACGGTCTTTTTCGTTGTACGACTCAACTTCCTGTTTTTCGCGCTGACTGGGTTGATATCTCATTTATACCACCACTTCGAAACCTTCGAACTGGGGAGGTCCGAGATAAATGTCCTTCGTGCTTCCGGCGTTTGCGTGCGCTTGGCGAAATGCTTCTGACTTGGTCCAGTTCACGAAGGTTTCCGCGGAATCCCAGACCGAGTGCGAGGCGAACAGAGTACAGGTGCCATCCGTTGGTCCTTGCAATAGGTGAAATTCCCTGAAACCCGGTACCGAGTCGAGATGGGTTTCCCGGTTTTTCCAGATTTCAATGAAGTCCTGTTCGCAACCGGGGGTTATGCGGAAACGATTCATCGCAATATACATAAAGTTATTCTTCCTTTTTGGTTCTACTACCGATACTGGCTACCACTCAAACCAGCGATGGAATAGGGGTTACTTATACAGTTACAGTCCGCGTTGAATATTTTTACGCGGCAGCTTCTTTGGACTCCATATGCGCTAAAAGCTGTGGTTTGATCTGTTCCAGCCAAGCATCAACTCTTTGTTCCGTCAACAAACGTTGGTTGCTCTGGTCGAGAACCAGGCCCATAAACTTATTGTCAATGACCGATTTGGAATTTTCGAACTCATAGCCTTCGGTACTCCACTCGCCGATGATACTGGCGCCGCATTGTTCCATGTGGGTACGCAATTGACACAATCCATTGGCGAAACGATCTGTATATTTTTCCTGGTCACCGAGACCGTATAGGGCGATCATCTTGCCGTCTAAGTCATCTTGTTCCAGTTGGGGCAGAAACTCTTCCCAGCTCCCGGCTGCAACCTTGGTGGATTTACCGGGCAACTGTCCTTCACCATAGGTGGGGGTACCCAGTATCAGCGCATCGTAAATCAGTAAATCCTCGATCCGGATTCGATTGACATTTATTGCTTTGCTCGCGATATCATCGCCAAGTTTCTTCTGGATCATCTTGGCAATGAGCCGGGTGCTGCCGGTGTCAGTACCGAAAAATATTCCGATTTTGCTCATATCAAATCCTGCTGGCCAGCTCAATTGGAAAACGTCAGTTGCTTTTCGACAACACCGTGGCAGTAGTTGCCAGTGGCATGATGGCGCGATCCCAGTGAGTCTTGTCAAATGCTATGTTGTTGCTGGAAAAAAATTCGCAAGCATTGTCTATCGCATCCTGTAAGATAGCGACCACATAGCGGGAGGCATGCTTTGAAAATACAATGTGTTTCGGGACGGCGCTCTCAAAAAACAGCGTTCTGTTGTCCTCAGTGTAGCCACCCATGCGCATACCCTCGAACGGGGGGGCATCGTCGTTATTGGGAAGCATGAAGGTAATGTCCAGGGCGGGTCCTGTTGGCAAGCGCCCGCTCTTTTTCTCGATTGCCGCATTGACGGCTAATAGCGTAATCGCGGTATCAATGGAGCTTTTTTCCAGCTTTTTGCTGGGAGTATTGATGCTGATAAATAGTGACATTGTCCGGTTCCTGTGTCTGCTGTTCACCAAATGAAGGTTTATCGGTTCTTGAGTATCTTGTAGGTAGACGGAGAAGCTGCCAGATCCAACGCCGTAAAATCATCCAATGTCCTGATATGGGGATTGGCGCCTGCTTCCAGTAGGTGGTAGACCACGTCTGCTTTGCCGGCCGAAGCGGCATAAATCAGTGCGGTTGCTCCGGTAACATTCTGGTTATCGATATCGACGCCGTTGTCGAGCAGGGCCTCGATTGCACGTCTATCACCGGAAAAGCAGGCGAGCCACAGTGCATTATTACCATCGTCATTGACCAAATTAACATCCGCGCCCGCCCTTAGCAGAATATTGATGGTGCCGGCCATTCCAAATTGGCATGCGCGCATAAGCGCGGTCATACCGTTATCGATTCGCTGGTTGATATGGCCGGGATGAATCCCCTGATCAATTAACCATGTGTAAACATCTGCTGGCACCGGCATCCGGCTGCGGAGCAATGCAGTATTTTGTTCCTGCGCGCGTTGCCAGGCGGTATACCCACCATCGAGGTTATATACGTTGGAAAAGCCAAAATCGCATAACATTTGTGCAATATCTTTGCTGCTATTACCGTGATAACAGTAAATCAACACCGGTGAGTCGCGCTGTTCCGACTTGCGCATGCTACGAATAATCTTCTCACTAAACCGCTGCGCACCGGGGATACGGCCCTGTTCAAAACTGTTATTGTCGCGAATATCAAATACCGCACATGAACCGCTTTCGATAATTTCTCTCGCTTTGTCTATTGAAATATTTTGATAACGATGCATTCGTATCATCCATGTCTAAACAAGTAGTGAAGCGCATTTTGGTGATCGCTAATACTGGGATAGCAATTTTTAAACCACCTGTGAGGGCGAATTTCTAAGTTTCACGGTTGGAGGTTTAAATGAGAGTAAGCCTTTGATTTTGTGGCTGGTATATGTAACACGGAATACAGGTATTGGATGTTCTAAAGTTCTACCTATGGTGATTTGTAGTAAATCCAACAACGTCTGGATTTGTAATTGTCATGAGTGAAACAATGGGCACCATCAGGGTGCAGCCACTGCAAACTTGTCGTGCAGCCTGTTTCATTTTACAGTAGATACGTTTGTGATAAATTTGATGGTCATAAGGCTACATATTGAATGTTGAATGAGACTAAACACGTGAACACCAGGGCTACTAAACCTGAGCCGCTATTGCGGTGGATAAATATATCATTGCGGACGATCCATCTTTTGGGAGTTGCCGGGGTGGGCGGCGCGTTTCTATATCAGGCGCCAGTGGAGGTGTGGCAACCCTATTTGATACTGCTGATTGTATCGGGCGCAGCCATGCTATCGCTGGAGATATGGTCTAATCCGCAATGTCTTTTTCAATTGCGGGGTGTTGCGACACTGGTAAAAATTGGTATGTTAGCGGCGTCGAGTTTTGTGGGTATGGAAACGCATTCTCTGATAGCTATCATCGCGATATCCGGTATCATTTCTCATGCGCCGGGACGGGTGCGTTACTACCAGATATTGCGTGTGGCTCGCCACGGTAGGATACCGTGAAAGATTGGGTGTAGCCCCAAAATTGCCCCGTTATACAGAACTAAACAATTGACAGGTCGTAGCCCGGATGGAGCTTGCGGGAGCATCATCCAGTTTATATCCTGGATTCCGCAAGCTCCATTCAGGCTACGTATTAAAACTCCTGGTTCTAATGCTCCCGCATGAAAGTCCAACACCGCGCTCTCATTTCAACAAGTAAATAAGCAAATATCTGCTGCTGCGTACCGGGTCAATTCCGGGGCTACACCCGACTGATTCAATGCCGGCTATCGCGGATCTTTAGCAGCGTTCGTTCCGCTTTGGCACCCAGGAAAACGTAAATGCCCAACCCAATCAATAACCCAACGGTCGCCATCATCATGTAAACCGCGTTTTCCAGCAGTTCGTGTTCGCCGACGGCTGCTTTGAACATGAGTAACAAGGACTCGATGGACACAGCGATCAGGATAGCGGCCGTGAAGCGCGTGATGGTCCTTCGGGTTGAACTATGGCGGAAAATATCCTTGTGCATAAGCACTTCTTCCTCCAGCGTGGTTTTGCCTAAATCGAATACCGCCAGTGCCAGCGTCAAAAAAATGATAACGCCAAAAGGCTTGATGCCCGGCCCGTTGTTCACGTCCTTTAACAGTATGTGTGACAATTCGCTAAACGCTGCATAGATAAGGGATGCGACTACCAGGAACAAGCCGGCAACAATAAGCGAATAGGTAAATTTAAACAGCGGCTGAAAGCGCCTTCTCGCGGTATCACCCATCAGGAAATCCACCAGCATTTCGAGATCGCAATCCAGGACCAGGTATTCCTCGTCATTGGTATTATTACGCTTTACGGCCGCCGATATGCAGAGCTTGCGACTTGCAGTAGACAGGTAAGGTTCCGTTATACATATATCATTGCTGTTCTTGGCCTGGAGGAAGTAGGGACGTTGTCCCCTGTCGATACCTTTTCCCTTGTATGCCAGGCAGTGTTTGCTAGACCGGGTTATGTTGTCGCTGATTTGTATGCCATTGCTGTCCAGTACATACAATATATCGACAAACGGGTAGGTGGCACCGATAAACCCCATCGCCTTGCATTGTGTTTCTTTGCTGTGAAACATGGGTTCTTCATTAATACCTGACAGGATAGATAAAAGAACCTGTTGAATGGCGGATCTAAATTCCTGGTATCTTTCGATGATACTGACATAACTGATGTTCGACATAAATTGTTGCACCGTTTGTTGAATAAAGAACACTGCGTTATCAAGGCATTATTTATGCCACACTCATGTTATCCGCTCATCAATAACGAGTCAGATAGTTGCAGTCCAGGTTTACGTTGTTGCTGGTATTTGTGGTGATAATTGTCTAAGATGGTGCAAATTTTTTACTGGGAGTGCCTGGGCACTATATAGGGGCATTTAAAGGCATTGCTTTAACGATATTATTTTAACGATATTGTTTAAACGGAATTGCTTTAATCGACACAAAATGAGATGCGATGAACTCTGAACATAAAACCCCCGCTGGTTTGCAGAATACACGTTTAATTGTATTTCACAAACACCCGATGAGTGCGCGGCTGAATTTTCTGCAGTTTTCCTACGGTGGTGTTTGCGCATTTAGTCCTTTGCCAAAGCTTGTCTCGCTCGTTGATAAAGGAGCGCATTCTGAAACCGGCCCCGTGATACATCCTTCCACCATTACCAATTGGGCCGAGAAGCAACTGGGTTTGAAGCATGGTGCCTTGCGGTTGGAGGTGGAGTTTTATGAGCGCGTCGAGGTGCCGAAAGGAGAGATAGCAATATATCTTGCCGGTATCGACGGACATGAAACACCTGATAGTGAATTGCAAAAAAAGGATGTACAGTCAATTAGCTTGATGGCGTGCGTCGGCATCGCTCCCGTGGAAATGTTGCTGTTGCAAAAAGCGTATCGTGTGATTATGGGCGGATAATTTCGCTTAACGTCGGTTTAGGTTATTCGTTAACATCAGCATTTTCTCGACGTCTATTGGGGTAAATGGCGTATCCTCAGCCTGGTATCCTGTCTGTTGCACTAATGAAAAGCATCTTGCGGTTGGTTGATTTAATTTAGTGCATATTAGAATCAAAGTTGTTTGTAGTTAAATCCCTATCTTCCCATAATTTAACAATAAACTCGTTTTGGCACGTTCGTTGCTCTGCGATATTTTAACAACGGCATTTATGCAAAACCATCTCGAAAATAAATCATCGAGAAACGTAGTTGTCATGTTAAGGAATACAGTTAGGAGGTTATAGTTATGATCGAAAACAAACTTCGATTGCGGACAGCTGAGCCGGCTGAGCCGGTTATGACGAAGGATGAGCGCTATGAGCTGATTGCCCAAATCGCCCAGGGTCTTGATGAATTTAAGGATTCGTCATCTTCGGAACAAGCCCAGGTCTGGGATAGTAGCGATACGGACCTGGATTTCGGCGATTTTGTCACCCGGTTTAATTGAACCCAATTGGTTATAGTTACAACGAACAATTTTGTGTTTGTTGCTACATTAGAAAGTTTCTTTTATGCGCTAAAGTGAGACTTCCTCACCTGCGATATCACGTGTTATTCATGCTCCTGTAATAGCACGTGGTATCGCAATTTTTTTGCCCACTGTCTTTCAATTCTCTACGTTTCAAATGCCCATAGGTGGAGTATCACGTGCCGGCAGCAGGAT
>JASFOJ010000086.1:0-18795 GCA_050116575.1 Gammaproteobacteria bacterium
TACGCAGCTCGCATGAAGCCACAGCGATATGCAGCAAAGGCGATCGATAGCTTTATCCCCGGATTCCGCTGCGCTACATCCGGGCTACACGCTGGGGCTACCGCGAAGCCGAGGGCTTAATTAAGTACCATTCGATGCTGACCCCTTTCATTTAATCCAGGTGAAAGTCGTTGGTGTAATATTCCTTCAACACCCGGAACAAATAAAACGCGTCCTTGATTCCAGCCAGTTCCCGAATGGAATGCATGGCAAATTGCGGCACACCGATATCCAGCGTTTGCACGCCGATTCCACCGGCGGTAAGCGGGCCAATGGTGCTGCCGCACAACATATCGTTACGCATGGCAAAGGATTGCACCGGGACATCGGCTTTCTTACACAAATGCCGGAACAGCGAACTGGTTTTACTGTTAGTGGCATAACGTTGATTGGCGTTAATTTTGATCACCGGCCCCTTGTTTAACACCGGACCATGGGCTTCATCGTGCCGGTCAAGATAGTTGGGATGGATGCCGTGGGCGTTGTCGGCGGAAATCATCAACGACCGGTCAATCATCCGGGAAAATTTCTGGTTGTCCCCGCCGGCCAGTCTTTCCAGTACCGATCTTAAAAACGGGCCCTGCGCCCCGGCCGCGGACAGGCTGCCCACTTCTTCATGATCATTACATACCAGCAGCGAGGTGAACTTGTTGTCACTTTGTGTGAGACTGCTCAGCCCAACAAAGCAGCTTAACAGGTTATCGAGCCGGGCACTGGCGATGAACTCTTCATCAAACCCAACGATCGCCGGCGGCTGGGTATCGTAAAAATAAAGATCGTAATCGAGCACTTCCTCAACATTACAATTCGGATCGTCGCTTAGCATTTGCATTTTCAGCAGTTCGCGAAAGTCCTTGGTTTCAGCTTTTTTAGCCTGCAAAACAATAGGCAGCAATTCTTTCTGAGCATTTATACGGCGCTCTTCGTTGACAGTACGGTCGAGATGAATGGCCAGGCTGGGGATCACCGCAATGGGTTGTTCAAAATCAATTAGCATATCGCCCAATTGCTGATATTTGGTGACATAGCTGATACGCCCGGCCAGTGACAGGTCCCGATCAAACCAGGGTGCAAACAACGCACCACCGTAGACCTCCACGCCCAGTTGCAAATAACCCTTCTGGGTCACTTCCGGTGCCGGTTTGACTTTAAGACAAGGGCTATCGGTATGGGCGCCTACCATGCGAATACCGGTTTTAACCGTATCATTAGTGCCATACCGAAACGCGACAATAGAAGAGCCGTTGCGCGTAACGTAATAGTTCTGCCCGGGCAATAGACTCCATTGTTCGGCTTCCTTTAACTCCACGAATCCATTGTCGCGCAGTATGTTCACCATGCTCTGCACGGCGTGGAAAGGCGTTGGTGACTCTTCAATAAAGCCCATCAAGTCGGAATTAAATTGTGCCTGGCTCATAGCGACGTCCGTCATTTATATTGATAACTGAAAAACCGGTTCATCTGCATTCCTACGATCTACATAGAAAGACATCATCTATACATTCCCACGCGGAGCATGGGAACGAGCTTCCCGGATTAGTTGCAATCTCCCTCGTTCCCACGCTCCGCGTGGGAACGCCGTAACTGAAAAACATGATAAGAATCTTTGTAATAGTCCGCTGTTGTTATTATTTAAGACGAAGTCCTTACAAAATGCCGGCGCGTTTCAAACGCGGTACTCTTAATACGCCTACCATCCACGCTGATTCGGCGCTTTAGCATAACATCAAACAACATCGGATTATAGCGGCGCACTTGCGACAAAATTTCCGCCTCGCTTTCCGGGAGCATGCCCCATTGAACGAAATTCCGCGGCGAAAAAATTGGTGTCACCGCCGGTAACGGGTAATCCGAACCATACACCAGCCGGTCGTGCCATTCCTCGGTCCGCACAATTTGTTCAATAACCTCGCGGTCCCGGTTCACCATGGTGACCGCGGAAAAGCCACCCAAAGCCAGATTTTCATGACGGTGATCCGCCATAATCCGGGCGAACAATTCAATGGACGGCACCATGGGTCCGTTTTCCCCCTTGTCGATATCCCGGCTTTTCCCCAGCGAAGCGCAGTGGGCAAAAATGACTTTGACACCATGGTCCAGGGCGCGCCGAAACAACAGCGGATTGTTGTACGTCTGCCCCGAGGGGACATCCACCGCGTACTCAGCCCCGGTATGGGCCAACAGCGGCAAATCGTGTTTAACCATCGCCTCATAAAAACTGTCGCATCGCGGGTGACTGGCATCGATGCCCATAGCGCTGGGCAGCCATTTTATCGCCCGCGCGTTATTAGCAGCGGCCCATTCCAGGGCGTCAACGGCATCCTCCCGGTAGGGATGGATGGACGCAATCCACTGAAAACAGTGGCCATGTGCGCCGGCCAGGCGCCGGGCATAGTCATTGGGTGTGTGAAACGCGCTGTATTCGAGATTGGGCTTACCGTTTTCATCGTAGTAATAATCGAAGGCCAACAACATAAAACGAAAACCTCGGGGCATATCCCGGTGCAAATCCAGCATACGTTGCACTACGCCTTCGTCGATCGAGTTGTTACCAGACGCTTGGGCGCACGTGGCGCTGAGATAATACTTAAACTGGGTGACCAGCATAGGGTGTAATAGCGATTGCATGTTGGGATTCACCCAGATTCCGGAACCTGAATCGCCGATGCCAATCAGGTGGGCATGACAATCCCACACCTGGTCCGTATCGATCCCTTCCCAGGTCGCCGCCACCAGATCGTGCTCTGCGAGGCTAGCCGGCAGGACTCCCTCATCACAGTGGCTAAACAAGCCCTCATCGGGCCAATACTGGCACCCCGTCAGCGCCGCAACGGGTAACGAGGCCAGCGTCTTGAGAAATCCGCGTCGCTTCATCGATAAAATAGAAAATTATATTCCTTTAAAATACAGAAGGTTATCATATTTTTTTAATAAATGACCTGCACGTTAGCAGCTACCACCACGACCGCAAGGTACCGTCCCGCATTTCAGGCGTGATTTTGTTCAAAAAATAAAGAAATTTTTGAGGTCGCCGATAAACCTGTATGAAATATATACAATTTTAAATCTAACGCAGGATGTTTGTTATGAAAATTCATACCAAAACAGCAATTTCGACGGTTGCAATGCTTATGCTGGCATGCGTTACCGGCCAAAGCATGGCCCAAAATACCGAATTCCGCTACCAGCAGGTCGACGAACACACGGTCAAAGTCGGCTTTTGGAACAACGCGTACTACACCAAAGACCGGGCACAACAACTGGTGTTTGAAAAAATCGCCACCCTGGCATTAAACCAGGGCAACGGCTACTTCGAGTTGATGCAGCCCCAGGTATCCACCGACTACGTGGCAGCGGCAACGCAAGACGGCAAACAGGCCGACGGCGAAGTCGTAAAAACCATGGTCTCACCTTCCAAGCGCAAACGCCGCTGGCAGGATCCCGGCGTTATTGTTTTTCCGCGTTACTTTTTTACCACGCAGGTCAAATTTTATGAGCGCCCGCCCCACAATGCGATGAGAAAAGTCTACAACGCCAAAATGGTGGTTACCCGCTACCAGCAACTGGAAACACCTTTCGCGTCAGTCAATCGCAATAACAACGCCACGTCACAGTCCGGCCAGGGCCAAGACGACGCGATGAAAAATGCCATGGCTAACGATGGCTCTGTAACCCAAGTTGGCCATACCGAAAACCTGTCACCCAAAGTGGTTGAATGGACCAACAAAAGTTATCAGCATCTGCAAAAAGAGGAATATGTCGAAGCCATTCGCACGGCAAGCGCCGCTATTAACCTGAACAAAAACTTTGATATGCCCTACGTTAATCGTGCGACCGCTTATATCAAGCACGGTTACCAGGACAAAGCGTTCAGTGATGTGGACACGGCATTGGCCCTCAATCCCGACAATGCACTAGCCATTAATATGAAAGGCTACCTGAGCCAGCAACGGGGAGCCACTGATGCCGCCCTGCAATATTACAGCAAAGCCTGTAGCGAAAAGCTGGAACTCGGCTGTAGCAACTTCAAAGAGCTGGCCGGCTTCCGCCCTGATAATGTAAAGGAAGAAGCTAACTTTTACCTCAACAAATCCAAGATGGCGCTGGAAAAAAACCGTTGGAAAGAAGCAATCGAATGGTCCACCAAGGCAATTAATGCCGATCCGTCCAACTACAAGGCGTATGCCAATCGCGCCGGGGCACTGGCTGAAGCCGGCCGTCCTAAAGAAGCGCTGCTGGACGCGGACCAGGCCATTGCCCTGAATCCGGATTTCGGTCCCGCTTATCACAACCGCGGACATGCCTACAAGATCATGGGAGACCAACGTGACGCCGCCCTGGAATTTGAAATCGCCTGTAAATTGGGCGTCGACGAAAGTTGTACCGAGTTTAAAAATGTAAATTCAGTCGCTAAAAGCGAATAGACAGTCATAACAACAACCCTTCTATCCGTCGATGTAACGGCGTGGGCTTTGGGCTCACGCCTTTTTTTTGCCGCTCGTACGCGCCGAGCCCACTGGTAGCCTGCCCATACCGCAACGCAGATAAACCAACCATCGCTTAGTGCGTAGGGTGGGCACTGCCCACCATTCCATGCATTGATTGCTTACAGGCGGTGGGCGGTGCAGTGCGTAGGGTGGGTTTATGCCCTTTGGGTGCAGTGCCCACTACGTCGTGCATTGATTACTTACTGGCGGTGGGCGATGCCCACCCTACAAAGCTGGTGGTTCACTCCATTTTTCTGTGCTTTCGATACGGAACAAAATAATATCGCTTGCAAGCTCCCACACACCTTCCTAACGCGACGGCGTATCCCCACAGACAACAAAACCCGACATCGAAAAAACCACCTTCGCGTTCAGATACACGCCGTCATATCTTAGTGAGTAGGGTGGGCACTGCCCACCGATCGATGCGTTAATACCTTGGAACTGGTGGACGGTGCCCACCATTCCATGCATCCGGCGGTAGTGCGTAGGGTGGGTTTACGCCCGTTGGGTGCAGTGCCCACCTCACGAAGCTCTGGTACTAATCTAATCCGTAGTCCGCCGATTCCGCAGCATTGTCGTCTTCCAACACTTTATCAATCTGTCCGGTATCCGGCGGCAAATGCCACGACACAATCGCGGTGGCAATAACAACCACCACACCCAAAACCAGCATGGTACTCACCGGACCCGCACCCCAACCAGCGGCGAGTGCATATATCCCGGAAGCCGCTAACATGGCGAAGTTCTCGAAAAAGTTTTGTATACCCACGGCGGCTCCGCTGCCAATGGTTTGATGGCCGATTTCCTGCAAAGAGGCGTTAATGGGCACCACGAACATGCCGCCGGCAATACCCGCCAACAACAACGCTATACGCGCTGCCCACAGATTATCAACGAAACTTAATCCGACAATGATCACGCCCATCACGTAAGCAGCCAGGCGGGCGCGCCTCAGGAAAGCCAGCGGTATCAACTTCGGTACCAACACCGAACCAATGGCAATACCAAACGCCACAAACATGGTTAACATCGCAATATCCGTGGTATTGGTAATCATCAATACCGCCGGCGCCCAGGCCACCAGCAGTACACGCAACACAGTCGCCGCCGACCAAAACAAACTGACCCCCAATGTCGCGAAACGAGCCCGCGGCGTGGACAATAGCTTGCGCATATTAGTGACATAAGCAGGCAAGGCGCGCACCGGATGTTGCAACACGATGGGCGTTTTACCGATCAACAACGTCGTCGCGCCAGACAATATATAACTGACAATAACCACCGTCAGCGCCAGGCTGATGGAGTGATTGGATAACACCGACCCGCCCACACTGCCCAGCAAGATCGCCAGTATGGTCGACCCTTCAATCCAGCCGTTGGCTTTTACCAACTCATCGGACGCCACCAGTTCCGGCAGCACACCGTACTTGGCCGGACTGTAAACCGCAGCGCCCAGTCCTACGACGGCGTATGCCAACAAGGGTTCAACATGCACCAACATCATGCTGGCGCCCACCGCCTTAACGGCATTGGCGGTGGTTAGTACCCGGGGCTTGCGGCGAGCATCGGCATAAGGCCCCACCCAGGGGGCAAGGAATACATATGCCACCAGAAATGACGCCTGCAATGCCGGCACATACCAGGACACCGGCTCAGCCATTTGCAACACCATGGTGATGGCAGCAAACAACAAAGCGTTATCCGCAAACGCCGTTAAAAACTGCGCCACCAGCAACGAAAACACATTGCGGTTCATGACTGCTTCTCCACCATGGATTGGGCAGCCACATAGTCGGTTTTACCCGTACCCAACACCGGTACCGCCACCACTTCCATCACCTTGCGCGGTACATTGATTTCGCCGATATTTTCCCGCTGTGCCTGGTGCACCAGGGCATTGCGATCGGCGCCTTTTTGCGTGGTCATTAATATAATCTGTTCGCCCTTGCGCTCATCGGGCACCGCCACCGCGGCATGCTGGGCATCGGGCCAGACTTGGCCGGCCAATGCCTCCACGGCGGTTAACGAGACCATTTCCCCGGCCACTTTGGCAAAGCGCTTGGCGCGGCCATTGATACTGATAAAGCCTTCGCTGTCGATGTTGACAATGTCGCCGGTGTCATACCATTCTCTGCCAAACTCATTGTCGGGAACCACCAATTGCCCGGGATTATCGTGCAGCAGGTAACCCAGCATAATATTGGGGCCCTTGACATACAGTCGCGCCCCGCTGTCCAGGCCCGGTACTTCTTCAAGATAACAATCCATTCCCGGCACCAACCTGCCCACGGTGCCCGGCTTGTTATCCATGGGCGTATTCACCGCGATAACCGGACTGGCTTCAGTGGCACCGTAACCTTCAAAAATACGTACACCTAACTTACTCTCCCACACCTCCCGCACTTCCTCTTTAAGCTTCTCCGCACCGGCAAACACATAACGCACGCTGTAAAAATCATAAGGATGCGCAAAGCGCGCGTAATTCGCCAGAAAAGTATTAGTGCCAAACATAATAGTGGCATTAATGTCATAGGCAATTTCGGGAATAACCCGGTAATGCAGGGGCGAGGGATAGAGAAAGGTTTTCATGCCGTATAACATGGGCAACAGCGTGCCGGCGGTTAAACCGAAGGAATGAAACAACGGCAAGGAATTCAACGCCACATCCTGGGCGCTGAAGTCAACACGCGCGGCTATCTGGTTCATATTAGCCAACAAATTTTCATGGGATAACACCACGCCCTTGGGGGTACCCTCCGATCCGGAGGTAAACAACACCACCGCGGGTGAATCGGGTGATACACCCCGCTGCCGGTGGCGGCGCTTCAATCCGTAATCAAACCTGGCAATGATATAGCCGCGGATTTTGGTCCACAACGGAATATGTTTGGCGATATCCTCAAGGTAAAGTACTTCCACCTTGCGGGACAGTTCGTCAATGACGTCGTCCAGCTTGGCAGTGCGAACGAACTGCCGTGCGGTAATAACCGTTTTGATCTGTGCCGTTTCGCACGCCGAGATCATGCCGTTAGCGCCCACGGTGAAATTCAGCATCGCGGGTACCCGGCCGTAGGCGTGTAACCCCCAAAATGCTACCGCGGTGCTTAATGCGCCGGGCATCAATAAGCCAACGTATTCGTCGCGGTGACTGAATTGCGTTAAGGCTTTACCCAATACCAGGGATTTGGTAATCAATGTATCGTAAGTAACCGGCTTGCGCTGGATATCTTCGACAATGGTGTGTTTGCCGCCATGAATTTTGCGCGCATCGAGCAGTTGGTCAAACAGGGAGGTTTGATAGTTACTGGTTTCGAACACCATGGTGGTCATGATGTCGGAAAGCATTTTACCCGCTTTTTCCCGCCGGGCCCGGCCGCGGTATTCCTCCGTTACCTCCAGCTGCCGGGGCGGTAAAATATTCAGGGACATGTCGGGAAACAAACGCCGCCGTACCCGGCCCTCCAGACGGGAAAACGGTGAGTATTGCGCGCCTTCGATTCGCACCGGCAACACCTGGGCGCCGGTTTTCACCGCCACAAGGCCAGGGCCCTGGTAGATTTTCATTAACGAGCCGGTCACCGTGATACGCCCTTCGGGGAAAATCACGACTTTGCCGCCCTCCTCGACCCGCTTGATCAATCGCCGCATCGATAATGGATTGGTGGGGTCCATGGCAAAGGTTTCAAAAAACTTGCCGGCGATGCGCAACAGCCAACTGTTCGCCACGTGAGTATTCACCGCAAACGTCAACTTTACGGGCAGGAACGCGTACAACAATACAACATCAAGGTAGGAGGTGTGATTAGCCACGATTATGGCATTGTCACCCAACTCGTTAATATGCTCGACACCTTTCACATCCACTTTAAAAACCCGGATCAACATCCAGCACAGCATTTTTTGTATTATGTTCATGAGTTGGCTCCTTCGACTTCAAGCATTAATCCGGCTAAAAAGTGTTTTACCAGTGTATCCGTCAGGTGCTGCACCGATTCCACATCGGTGATGTCAAGTTTGTCCTTGACCGCCAGCGCGCAAATGCCATGCACGCCGCACCACAAGGTGCGCGCCGTTTGCGCCAGCTTGCGGTGGGACTGACTCTTCAACATAGGTTGTAACTGTTCCTCCACCAATTCGAATATGGCGGCCACCTTGCGCATAAACCAGGCGGGTATCTCCTCCCCCTCCGGCAAACTGTGATCGAAAATCATGTTCCAGCGATGCGGCTTTTCCGTGGCAAACTCCACATAAGCCCGCGCGATGGCGATGACACAGGTGTTGGGTTGCCGGCATTTTTCACTGGCTTGCTGCAGGTGGATATACAGCTTATCCAGAGTGCGGGCATTGACATGTAAAATCAGGTCATCAAGATTGGCAAAAACCAGGTACAAAGTACCGACGGTATAACCTATTTCCTTTGCAATCTTGCGCGCACTAAGCCCCGCAAAACTATCCTGGTCAACGATTTGCTCAGCGGCAGTTAACGCCATTTCCCGGATTTCTTCCTTACTGTGATCGCTTCGTCTTGCCATGATTGCCTCTCGCCGTTTATGCCGATACCGATGTCGCTAATCGCGGTTTGTGATTTCTGTTACTGGTCAGCGGCCCATTTAAATCAAAACTATGTCATATGTAAATTCAAAGAGTTAACAACACTACAGATGTAAATAATTCACAAATTGCCGGTTTCATATTGAACATTGTTTAGTTATTTGCTAAAGTGTAATTGAACACTGTTCATTTGTCAATGATATATATTGAACGATGTTCATTTAGTAGATATAAAGGCTATAACTTATTGTTATTTTTATGTTTTATAATTGAACGGTGTTCATATAATAGTGGATAAGGCCATGGCAAGGAGACGGCTTTTAATCATCAGGGACCCATTTTTTATCCCTTTAATTGAACACTGTTCATTAGTAGAGGAGGACATACCATGTTGACATTCATACGACGAGCTTTGACACCTACCAGCCTACTGGCTGTTTTGTTCTGGGTCTCAACGACCCAGGCCGCGGGCATACTGACCCCGAAGTCCAGTCAGTTTAAGGCCATCAATATCCAGGACCACAAGGTCAATGTCGTTATCGAAGACGGCTACGCCATTACCACAGTGGACCAGGTGTTTTACAACCCCAATCCCCAGGACCTGGAAGCCACCTACTCTTTTCCGGTACCCGAACAAGCCGCGGTAGCCGAATTTACCATGTGGATAGACGGCAAGCCGGTGACCGGTGAAGTGGTGGAAAAACAAAAAGCTCGTCAGATCTATGAAGAGGAAAAACAGGCGGGCCGCGACGCCGGAATAACGGAGAAAAACAGCTATAAAACTTTCGAAATCTCGGTATCGCCGGTACGGGCCAATCAATCCACACGCATCCGGCTCATGTACTACCAGTCAGTTGCCGTGGATACGGGCATTGGCCGCTATGTCTATCCTCTGGAAGAAGGCGGTGTTGATGAACAGCAGCTGGCGTTCTGGAGCACTAACGACAAAGTACAAAACCAGTTTTCCTTCGATCTCACCGTCAAGTCCGGTTATCCGGTAGAGGCAGTGCGTGTGCCCAGTCAACCCAATGCCAGCGTAACCAAAACCGATGACTCGCAATGGCAGGTGGCATTGCATTCTAACAATGGCAATGCCAAGGGAAACAACAGTACAACTGCCAACGAAGAAGGACAGCAGCAAAACACGCCTGCCATCCCCGCAGCAACCACAGGCAATATCAACTTAAACAAAGACATCGTGGTGTACTGGCGCCTGCAGGACGGCCTACCCGGCTCAGTGGACCTGGCAACCCACAAGCCCGATGCCAATGGCCGCGGCACGTTTATGTTAACCGTTACTCCGGGCGATGACCTGGCGCAAATAAAAGAAGGCCGTGACTGGATTTTTGTGCTGGATAAATCCGGTTCCATGAGAGGCAAGTACGCGACCCTGGCCGATGGTGTGCAACAGGCACTGGGCAAATTAAACGTCAACGACCGGTTCCGCATCGTCATGTTCAACAATTGGCCCCAGGAGTTAACGCAGGGATTTGTCAATGCGACGCCGGAGAACATCAACTATTACTCCCAGAAAGTCGCCGCGGTACAACCCGATTCCGGAACCAACTTGTTTGGTGGTTTGAAACTGGGTCTTGATTCCCTGCAAGCCGACCGCACCACGGGTATCATCCTGGTAACCGACGGTGTTGCCAACGTTGGCGAGACCCGGCAAAAAGCTTTCCTGAAACTGGTACACAGCAAGGATGTCCGGCTGTTTACCTTTATCATGGGCAATAGCAGTAACCGCCCCTTACTCAAAGCCTTGACCAAGGCGTCCGGTGGTTTTGCCCTTAACGTTTCCAACAGCGATGACATCGTGGGTAAAATTTTGCTGGCCACCAGTAAACTAACCCATAAAGCCATGCACCATGTGGATATCAAAATCAAGGGAATTAAAACCGCAGATATTGCGCCGCAAACCATCGGCAGCCTTTACCGCGGCCAACAGTTAATCGTGTTTGGCCACTACTGGGGCGATGGGCTGGCAAATGTAAAAGTCAACGCCAAAGTTTCCGGTAAACCCATACAGTATAAAACGCAATTCGCGTTTCCCGGCGTAACCGATTCCAATCCCGAACTGGAAAGGCTCTGGGCCTATGCCACCATCGAGGACCTGTCACAACAGATGGAAGACTTCGGTGAAAAAGCAGACATGAAACAGGCGGCCACAGATCTTGGCAAGGAATATGGCCTGGTAACGGACTACACATCCATGATCGTTGTCCGCGACGAGGTATTCATCAAGCATGGCATCGACCGAACCAACAAAAAACGCCTGGCCGTTGAACATCACGCACAACAACAACGTAGCTCACGGCCGGCCGTCCACCACCGCGTTGACAAACAACAACCGATGTTCAAATCGCACCGCCCATCCTTTGGCAGTGGCGGTGGCAGTAGCGATGGTTTCTTTATCGCGGCGTTGTTGTCGCTGTTACTGCTGAGGATTTTTAACAATAGGAATAGATCGGTAGTTCGAGAAAAGTAAACCGATCCCAGGATTGGCGGTGCCAACCTTACATCCCTACCTGGATTCCGGTACCCTCATCCAGGCTACACGTATCATCCGGCGTTGTAGCCCGGATGGAGTGCAACGGAATCCGGGGACAATCCAGTCAGGTAGGGTGGGTTTATACCTTCTGGGTGCACAGCCCACCAGCCGCAGCTGTTTACGCACCATTCGGTGGGCAGTGCCCACCCTACCGACCAAACCACAAACGTGTTTTCACAGTAGGGTGGGTTTATACCTCTTGGGTGCATTGCCCACCTTACTGGATTCCGGTACCCTCATCCAGGCTACACGTATCATCCGGCGTTGTAGCCCGGATGGAGTGCAACGGAATCCGGGGACAATCCAGTCAGGTAGGGTAGGTTTATACCTTCTGCGTGCACAGCCCACCAGCCGCAGCTGTTTACGCACCATTCGGTGGGCAGTGCCCACCCTACCGACCAAACCACAAACGTGTTTTCACAGTAGGGTGGGTTTATACCTCTTGGGTGCATTGCCCACCTTACATCCCTATCTCGTAGTAATCGCTACCGATCAATACACCATTCGGTGAGCGGTGTACCCAAAAGGTATAAACCCACCCTAATCCCTTGCATGCAACTCCACATCTTAACGTCAAACAACCAACTTAATAATTACCAAACACCGCCTCCGCCGAAAACAAAATCCCTGCCCTTGCATGGAAATCATGCTCCCGCTGATACAAAATTTGAGGACTGATTTCCACAAAGAACCAATCCCGCCACACGTTAAACCGATAGCGGGCACGGTAGGCATAATATTGCACCTTGGTATTCGGGTTGTCCGTGGTGGCATAGAGCTGCCATTCCAGATTCAGGGCCTTGCCTTTACCCACCCTGCGATAGATACCAATCGTTTGCCGCAAATGGAAACGGTTCTCGGCATCCCTGAAATCGGCTTCTGTCGTTAAACGCGTATACACATCGTGGGCAAATGCGCGTTCCACATCCACTCGTGACAACACACCCCCTTCCGTGGATTTAAACCAATAAATACTTTCGGTCAACCGGTATAGCCACGGTTTCGGTAACCACACACGGCGAAAACGTGCCCTTGCAAAAGGGTCAACCGGCGTTTTCGCCTTCACGCCGATATCAAAATTGATGTGCCGCAATATTTCTTCCCGGGCAATATAGCGGAAACCGGCCAGAGCCCCGGTGTCTTGAGGCTCGGCAGCAGGTAGCGTTGCCGCCCCCTGTGGTAACGACCGTTCTTCCTCATCCTCTTCGTCACTGGTAATGACCAGTTTCCAGCGTTTTTTTGTGCTGGGTAAATCGATTTTGAGGCAAAAATCGCTGTATGTGTCAGTGTCGCCACCTTCTTTATAAAATACATTTGCTGACATGCAACCATAACTGCCGACAGATTCTTCCAGGACGCGATCACCGGCAAAGAAACCATCAATCGCTTTTGAGATATCAATCAGGTTTTCCGACAGCATCCGGTGGGAAAGATCAGCCACATTCTCATCAGGAGCAACCTTTTTTCCAGATTCATCCGATGTATCAGACGAACCGGCTTTCACGGTTGAGGGATTGTTAACAGTACCCGGGTTTTCATCATCCGCGTACAGGGATGGGGGATAGAGGATGATGCTAGCCGCAACGCAACTGCTAACCAGTGCGCAGAGCAACAGGATGAGGTGTTGTAGAAAACCGGATTTGATCACCCGGTTATTTTAACGGAAATTGTGGCGAATCCGTAATTCAAATAACCCAGCATTAGCATTCCCCACGTACGTACATCGTCAATTCAACCGGATATTGCTTATATAAATATTCTCTGGTTGCTTCAAGCGACCGGTAAACAGCATCATTCCTGCAATCTCCTTCATGTCCATTTCCCGGTTCTTCGGGGCCGTACGTATTTCCGCTAAAGGTATTTTCACCAAATTCTCGCCGTGCCTGACGGTAAAAGCGTGATTAAACCGGTCGTTATACAGTTGATTGTGCTTTTTATCGTGCACACGAATCGTAAGCAACATCGAGGCAGGATTTTCGGAAAATACTTTAAAATTCAAATTAGAATAACCAGACCAGTCAGGCTGTGGCTCTATGAGTTCAAGGCCGGGATACGGGCCGACAAGCAGCGTTATTCTCGCAACCGGCTTTCCGGGCATCTCACGCCATTGAACAGGCGCCGCTACAATATTAATCTGGGCGTGTTCAGCCGCTATGAAATTGCGCCACCAACCGGACGAAAAATCAACGAGAACAGGAAATGCCGCTTCCCTTTCTATGTAAACCATCGTCACGCGTACCAGAGGATACAACGCGGATATCAGTACAAGCGAACTCACGAGGGCAACGCCTGTTTTTGCTATTTTTCTACATTCCCTTAATTTCGACATTAATCCCTTATCAAAGATTGCGTAAAATCCCAAACAAGCCACAATACCCGCCGCATCGCGGATGACATCGTTAATATCTGCATCACTGGCAGTGAAAATCTGCAAAAACTCAACCGCGGCGCCTGCGAACAAACACAGCGCTAACACCATGATATAATGGTACAATGGTTGAGAATTTTCCTTGCCACTTGACCGGCGTAACCAATGAATTGAAATCAACGCTGTAATCCCGAACACAAACGTATGCCCGGTGTTCTGTAACTCCTGCATAAACATTGAATTGCCAGGCAAATATACAAATGTCGTCACCAGAATAACGACGGAAAACAATACCAACTGTGCAAGCAGTGCGTATTTTGCAGTCATTGTTATAGTCTGTTCAAACTATGGAGCATGGATTGGCAACACGGAAACTGAACTGTTTCTAAAAATATCCAGGCACGGAAGGACGAAAAAGCGAAGTGATTTCAACAAACGACGCTTTTGCTTGATTGTTGCAGGTGAGCTCGACTGACTGGCAGCGCTCGAAAGGCGACTGATCATACTACTTTAAAATACGATATATCACAATTTTGTAAGCGCCTATTCTATTGAATAACGCCCCGCTCAATCAGCATATCCAGCACCTGATCGGCACATTCTTCCAGGCTTTTTTCGGCGGTTTGCACAACAAGTTCAGGTTTGCGGGGTTCTTCGTAGGGCGAGGATATGCCGGTAAAGTCCATGATCTTGCCTTCACGGGCTTTTTTATACAGGCCCTTCACGTCGCGTTGTTCGCAGACTTCCAGCGGACACTTGCAATAAATCTCCAGAAACTCGCCGTGGGGAAATATCTGGCGGGCATTTTCACGTTCCTGCCGGAACGGCGAAATAAACGCAGTTAAAGTGATGACGCCGGCCTCCATCATCAACTTGGCGACTTCCGCGATACGGCGAATATTTTCGTTACGGTCTTCATTGGAAAAACCCAGATCGCCACACAAACCATGGCGAACGTTATCGCCGTCCAGCACAAAGGTCCGGCAACCGCGCTGGTGCAGAGCTTCCTCCACACAATGCGCCAACGTGGACTTACCCGCACCGGATAAGCCGGTAAACCACAAAATGACGCTTTTATGGTTGTTTTGTTGCTGGCGGCGGTCACGGGTGACCGTGGCATGATGCCAGACAACGTCGGAACTTTTTTGACTATCTTTATTATCGCTCATATCGTACTTCTCTTCGCTGCTTTAATCAACAAATAGGTGCACGCTAAGTTCAGCAGACTATTTAGTATGGCACAGTCTTTCTTAATCAGAGATATCTAACATTAACATTTGCCATCTCCGCGAGAATGGCGCAACCAAATTAATGACGTTGTTAACAGAATATGTTAACGCTCACTCTATACATCTTTTTATATTGACACTAATTCTAGTTCATGAAATTCCAGACATTATTAAGTTAGTCTTCCGCGGTTTTATATTTCGTATACCGATAACTATCGTAGTAGCCATAGGCGCTGCCCTTACGGTTCAAAATACCGTTGAGGATACAACCCTTTACATCGATCCCACTTTGTTCACAACGTCGCAAGGCTATTTCCACTTCTTTGCGCTGAGTTTTTTCGAACCGCGCTACAAACATCGTCACACCCACGTAGCGACCAACCACAGTTGCATCGGTTACCGCCAACACCGGCGGCGTATCAATAATCACTAGATCATATTCCTGCGAGGCCCATTGTAGAAAATCCTGCATATTTTTGTGCATCAATAATTCCGAGGGATTTGGCGGTTTGGTACCACAGGGAACAAAATCCACGCCTTCTATTTCTGTTTTACGCACCGCTTTTTCTTTTGTTATCTGGTTGGATAACACTTCGCTTAAACCACTGGTGGAGTCAGTGTTGAACGCCAAATGCATATGGCCTCTACGCAAGTCACCATCGATCACCAAAACTTTTTGACCGCTTTTGGCGTAAACGACTGCAAGATTCGTCGACACAAAGCTTTTACCTAATTCAGGACTGGATCCGGTGATCATCAAAATATTTTTTTCCAGTTCCAACATAGCGAAATGCATACTTGTTCGCAAACTGCGAATGGCTTCCACCGCCGTATCATCAGGATCTTCGTTCGCAAGCAATGCAGAACCCGGAGACGCACCTTTGGCTTTCCTACGCCGTTGTTCCTTTACCAATTTTTGTTGCATCTCAGACAACGGTATGGTCGAATATACAGGCAAACCAATAGCTTCGAGTTGCGCAGGATCCTGAATACCCCGCCGTAAAGCAACACGCACAAAAGCCACGCCAATACCCAACAGCAATCCCAGAATCAGCGATACGATAATGATGCTACCCTTGCGTGGTTTTATTGGATCGCTCAATAACGCGGCATGATCCAATATGCGCACATTTCCTACCGTACCCGCCTTGGCAATACTCAGTTCTTGCGCTTTGTTCAGCATTTCAACATAAATGGCCTGATTCACTTCGACATCGCGGGATAGTCGCAGAATTTCCTGCTGGGTTTCCGGCAGGTTTTTAATTTTGTTTTGCAGCTTTTGCTTTTCTTCGGTCAGCTGAGTGCGCTTTTCTAGTAAGGCAACATAATTGGGGTGCTGCTTGGTAAATCGCTTCTTAAGTTTGGTTTCTTCCAGCGCCAGTTCATTGAGCTTGGACTCGAGCTCCACCATTTGATCCAGAATTGACTTTGTTTCCAGCGATAAATCCACCGATTCATTTTTTAATCGATAGTTGTTTAACATCGCCTCCGCCGATCTGAGCTTTTGCTTGATATCCGGTAGCTGCTTTTCTAGAAACTCCAGGCTTTTTTGAGCTTCTGCCGACATACGTTGTACGTTCTGCATCAAATACTGGCGACTTACACTATCGAGTATTTTGCGTGTCTGCTCCTTTTGCGTACCCTCCAGTGATACAGACAACACACCGCTGTTTCTTCCTTTTTCATTCACCGATATATCTTTTTGCAGAGACCGAACAGCCGCAAGCCGGGAAATATACCGTAAAGAAAATTCCAAACCCTCTCGTTGTGTTAAATCCGTTACTAAAATACTGGCGCCTGCCCCTTTGGCCATCTCACCCACTTTTCCGGTTAACAGCTGAGTATCTTCATAATAAACTTCGTAGGTGTCATTGTTACCTGCTACCAGGGTAAGCTCTTCCCCCACCAGATCATCAGGCACTTCGAACCGCGCCACGTGAATCTGCTCACTATCCCAGGCAAAACTGGAGAACATAGAAACAAAGAGATCTTTACCACTATTGCCCAACATTCTTGACAGGCCCTCACCTATCAGTGGCATAAAACGTGGTTCGGCGTTAATCTGTAAATTAAGTTCATCCACGACCCGACCCATCACCATCCGCGATTTTAGTACTTCGATTTCAGTAATAGCCTCGCTGTCCATTTCAAACGCACCGGTAAGTTCCCCTAGTCCCGGCATAGCACTATTTTTGGGTTCTACCTGCAGTAATGCATCGGCTTTATATACCGGTGTGGAAAACAATGCATTTACAATTCCCCCGAATAAAAACACTATCGCAATCGCGATGATAACTTTACTTTCGTCAATGACAGTGCCCCACAGACGACCGATTTCAATAGTTTCTTCGGTATCCGATTCATGAATAAATTCGTATATGGGTTTTTGTGGCTTATTCACTGGGTTAAATACGCTCTTCATTTATATAATAAAGCTACTCTGTTTCTTCTACGCTGTAACGTGGATATCACCCGCCCGAGCACCACTATCGCTAGATCTTAATCCTGACAATGCCCACCCACGTGGCAGCAGCTTCTTCCAACAATTTATACGCCTGTTCATGCGTTTTCCGGTTCTGCCGGTACGGGTCGGGAATCTCGATATCATCCAACCATTTACCAAACAACATCACCTTGCCGCGCGCCTCCGGCGCGATACGGTAAATTTGCTCCCGAATATCCTCGGACATTGCCAAAATCAAATCCGCTTCCCGGCAAATCTCTGGCGTCAACTGCCGGGCTATATGCCCCGAGGTGTCGAGACCATGCTTTGAAGCAATCTCGGCCGCCAAATCATCCACCGGACATCCCTGCAACGCGCCTACACCCGCAGATGAAATCTCCTTTTCCGGCAACAACCGCCGTAAAAGCCGCTCTCCCACCGGGCTCCTGCAAATATTACCAATACACACCACTAGAATAGAATCAAACATTGATAAGGTGCCTAAACCAACTACGCGGTGCGGTTACCAAAACGCTCCATGAGACAACGTTCGCGCCGTACTCTTTAGGTGACATAATACTCTTTAAAATTGATCGCCTAATTTCCAATACGATCTATAATGTCAATGGTCAGAATGGTCGGGAAAATCTGGTTCACGATACGCGCCCAACGACTGATTGGTGCGGTGGTCACGTAAACCACATCATTTGCCTGCAGTGGAAATTCCACACCTAATACCATCGCCGTGGCATCCGACAAATCCAGTTGGTAGAGCTTCGCTACCTTATCCGAACCCTCAGGAAGTGGTCTTACCACAAACACCCCCGTGGCATCGGCTTCCGTTTCGTTAAGGCCACCAACATTGCTAATTGCTTCGGTTAAACTAAGACCATTGCGACCTATGGGTAATGTTCCTGCATCCTTCACACTTCCCATCACATAGACCTTGCGATCATTGATACTCGCTACATGCACAATATCGCCGGGTTGCAACAACCGGTTTTGAGTCATAACCCCATCGTGCAACAATGCCTGTAATGAT
Organism: Gammaproteobacteria bacterium; assembly: GCA_050116575.1. Taxonomy (GTDB): domain Bacteria; phylum Pseudomonadota; class Gammaproteobacteria; order SZUA-152; family SZUA-152; genus JAKEGK01. The sequence continues at coordinate 18,714 of JASFOJ010000086.1, forward strand.
AACACTTCATCCTTACCATTTCGGTGCATTGTTACCCGTCGCCAATCGGCTTTTTCAGTCAGACCAGCGGCCTTATTGATAG
>JASFOJ010000087.1:0-18715 GCA_050116575.1 Gammaproteobacteria bacterium
ATCAAAGGGATGAAGCTCAGTCAAAACCAAACTGGCCTTGATGAAATCGCAAAAGCCATTCCGGCAACGAAACCTCTAGTAGAAGCCTAATCATCGATGGTTTGAGGACAGACCACGAGTATTGACGTGGTGCCGCTAACCGTGGTCTGTCCTTGATAGGTTCTTGCCTCAAACGCGAAACCACGCACAATGAACAAATCTTTGAGGGATTCGGCGAGTGTTCTGCTGGGCAAGTTATTTTTGTCGACGGGATATTTCCATTACCAGCCAACCTCGCTATAGCGCCAAGGTTTCGACCAAGATCCTATTACTGGAACGCAAGTCACCAGAAACTAGCGCTCGCAAAATAATTTCCGGTCGACCTGGCTGGACAATTTCAATATTGCCATCAACCGGTCCGTATCCAGGTAGTTCTCGACGGTATCGGCCAGTTTTTCAATATTGCTTTCGATGATCTGTTCATAGTCCACAGCTTCGACAGCGGATAAACCCGCCCACCGCAACAGAGCAGTACACGCCTGCGGCGAATCGAACAACCCGTGTACGTACGTGCCCATGACCAGGTTGTCATCGGAAATGGCGCCATCGTGTTTGCCTTGCAGGTTTATCGCGGGTCGGTGTAATGCCGGTCCCGAGGTTATGCCGGCATGTATCTCGTACCCCGCCACCGGTGCGTTATCAAGGCACAATGTTCCCGTAACATTGCGTAATCGTTTGTCATTATGCAGCGTGGTTTCCATATCAAACCACCCGAGGCCGTCACTGCTCCCGGCCAACCCTTCGATGGCTTGCGGGTCGTGAATGGTTTTGCCCAGCATCTGGAAGCCGCCGCAGATGCCGATCACTTTGCCGCCGTGACGCACATGCCGTTGCAGATAAGTGGGCCAGTTGTTGTCATGCAACCATTGCAAATCGTCCCTGACGCATTTGGTGCCCGGCAGGATGACCAGGTCGGCACCCGGAATAGCGGCACCGGGCGGTACATAAGTCAGCTCCACTTGAGGATGCAGGCGTAGCGCATCAAAGTCGGTATGGTTACTGATGCGCGGGAATACCGGGACGACGACTTTCAACATTTGAGAAGTGTTGTGTGCCTGGTGTGTTTGAATAGCGTCTTCGGCCTGCAGATGCAGGTTGTGTAGATAGGGTACGACACCCAGAACCGGTTTGCCTGTATGCTGTTCCAGCCAGTCAAGCCCCGGTTGCAGCAGTGACAAATCACCCCGGAAACGGTTTATCACAAATCCGACAACGCGTTGCTGTTCACTGGGTGTCAGCAAGGCCAATGTACCCACGATATGAGCAAACACGCCACCACGGTCGATATCCGCGATGAGTATTACCGGGCAGTCCGCCGATTCGGCGAATCCCATATTGGCGATGTCGTTATGGCGTAGATTGATTTCCGCCGGTGAACCGGCGCCTTCGACGATAATGGCATCGTAAGCCGAGCTTAGTCTAGTATATGAATCCATTACGGCTTGGCGAGCGATCTTTTTATAATCGTGATAATCACGCGCATCCATATTCACTTCGGCTTTGCCGTGAACAATCACCTGCGCGCCAATATCCGTGTTTGGTTTCAACAATATGGGATTCATATCGGTATGCGGCGGCAACCTGCATGCCCTGGCCTGAACCGCCTGGCTGCGACCGATTTCACCGCCATTAATCGTCACCGCACTGTTCAACGCCATGTTTTGCGGTTTGAACGGTGCCGGTTGCAATCCCTGGCGCAGCAGCCATCGGCACAGCGCGGTGACCAGCATACTTTTTCCCGCATCGGATGTGGTGCCTTGCACCATCAATGTTGAAACTGTCATCGTGAATGTAATCCGTATCCGTTAACTGTGCACTCACTATTGCGAGTTAAAGCTCAATACCTTTTTGCGCACTTACGCCGGCTTGAAACGCGTGCTTAACCGCCTGCATTTCGGTAACCGTATCAGCCGCATCGATGAGTGCTTTAGGCGCGGACCGTCCCGTTACGACAACGTGTTGGTCCACCGGTCGGCACGCCAGGGCATCCAGAACATCGTCCAATGGTATGTAATGATATTTAAGTGCGATATTGAGTTCGTCCAGTACAACCAGTTGATAATCCGCGTTTTCCAGCATGGTTTTGGCGACAGACCATGCCTGCATGGCGGTATTAATGTCACGTTCTCTATCCTGCGTTTCCCAGGTAAACCCTTCACCCATGACATGGTAGTCTACCCCATCAAACCGGCGAAAAAAGGTTTCTTCACCGGTGCTGTGGCTCCCCTTGATAAATTGCACGATACCGACACGCATGTTGTGGCCCAGCGCGCGGGCCACCATACCAAACGCCGAACTGGACTTACCTTTACCGGTGCCGGTGTGGACCAGCAGCACCCCACGATCTTGTGTGGCATTGGCGATGGACCTGTCAACGACTTCCTTTTTGCGCTGCATGCGCAACCGGTGGCGTTCGTTTTTGTCATTATCATGCATGGTTGTCACCCTTTAACAGGCTGGTTTTATACCGCGTCAATGTAATGGCGAGATGGAGCAGCGCGGCTATGACCGTATAAAACAACAGGTTCCCTAGCGACGACGGAAAGTAAAGGGTCAAACGCTCTGCGAAGCCGGTCAGGCTGGTGTCGACGAACCGGCCCGAAACAAAATAAAATCCGCCACTGGATAACAGTTCGCATAATAGCGCACCGGACAAGATACTTACCAGGAATACCTTAATGTTGGACCACGCCATTGTAAAGTGCGACGCATACCAACGTCCCGCCAACCAGAGCGCTGTATATGCCGGTAGTAGAAACGGGTATGCTGGACTGACACAATAATTGCTTACACCACCCCAGGTCACGGCAATGAGGTCAAGCACGAAAGCCTGCGCCAGGAAAAATATAAACCACCCTGCCCGGCTCAAGTAAAACCCGGTGATAAAAAATACCGCCCATGAGGCATTGGGCAAAACTTCCATGGAAATGGAATGACTGGACCGGGTCAACAGCATCAGCATCGTAAGAAGTGACAATATAATCCATTGATGTAGTTTTGCGTTATTCATCATTTCGCATGCTCCTGGGTTTGATTGTGGCCAACAAGCCAAACTGAGTTAGCGTGCCCCCGGCAAGTGCTCCGCGCCTGTTTCTCAAGGCAAAGCACTAATAGAGTCGTGTCACGATTTTTTTCAAACGCTCACCCGCGTATACATTGAATCAAGGGCATTACGTTGGGAAGGAAAATATCACTGTTGGCTGAAAAAATAACAGAACAAGCCTAATCGTGACAGTATTACCCGCCGTAATACCCACTATCGAGTTTCAGGCCGGTCTCCGGACTCACGAGTGGTGTGGTTGTCAATAGCGCCAACCGAACCGGGCGGACCGCCTTCCCGCGTCGTAATAATGAACAACTCAAAACGCAGTGGCTATGTGATCCGCCGCAACTCGCCTACCGTTGCGGGGGCAGTACCGGAATTGCATATCCTGTTATGAATAATGCGCACCGGTTTCCCGTTTCATCCGCCTGGCGAATGCCATACGAACACCTAAAACTGGAAGCGCTCATTAAAACATTGAACCGCTTAGTGGCTCAAGTTTTTTCTCACGCTTTTCACTTGAAACAAAATATTAATACCGCACAAACCCTGACCACGATTTCATTCACAATAATCTCAAGAATGTTAAAAATCGGCCAAAGTCGAGTAATGGTCCGCAGTCAAACCCCTTAGTCACTTTCAGTTTTTGTGGGAAATATTGAGACCCATCGCCTGATTGACCCACGACCATGGAGATCTCCCACAAAAAATTCTGGCGAGGTACTGGAAGGCTCACTCAGAGATACTCCGTAATGGTTTCTGACCCACGGGGCTTTGTAACCGGCAAGTCTAATCAGCGTCGGAAATATCTGAAAGTGGCTTGTTTTGTCGTGGTTAGTCGATTGAACCGCCTTGAATCTGTCTAAAATTGCCGCGTCGTTGGAGAAAACCATCATAGGCACAATACCTTCGAAGCGATTTGCTCTCGGCCTACAGTGCGTAGCCAATGTCCCGTCGTCGACGATATTTTGCCCATGATCACTGGTATATATAATGACGAAAGGCGTGAAATCCGCGCTTTCTGATAACAAGTTTTCAAACCACTTGTCTACGCTCCAACGTATTCCATTCATAAAAGAATTTAGAGATTTTTCTCTATCATTCATTGGCTCACCCTGTTCAAGCGAAGGGGTGAAAATATTGTACTCTTTGGGATAGCTCCTAAAGTAGGGGAAATGATTGCCGTATTTATTAAGCATAATAAATGTCTTACCGGGCTGCTTGAGAAGATCTATAACCTTTTCCCGAGCAACGCCGTCACTTTCATAAGCGATTTTCTGACGCACTCTAAAGATTTCGTCCACAAATGAAGCCTCATGTTCATTCATGAAGTTTTGATAGTTCGCCCATTCCTCAGCACTCTGGGCATCCAGGTATACGTTGTAATAACCTACTCTCCTGGTAAATTGCCAAATCGAAGGTTTCTTTAAGCTCATTTGATTGTCGTCTGGAATCTCCTTTTTTCTCAAACCTGTCCTGAGAATGAGGTTGGAATAATCACTGCAGTTTGAAGATGAAGCGGCTAAGCCAAAATTCACGATGCCAGTTTGCAGAGAGCTAAGATAGGGTGTTGTGTCTTGTTTGTATCCATTGACGCCCAGGATGTCCGCACGGATACTTTCATCCACAATCAGGACAATTTTTTCAACCTGCGTATCTATAGAACCCGAGTAAGTAACTTTAGATCTTTCACCATCGTAAAGGCCACTTTCGCCGGCAAATACCAGCATTGCCGGAATCCTGAAAAACGAGGGATATCGATCAAATAGGCCATAACTATATTGCAGACCAATAATGATAAGTACTACTGCGCTAATGGGAACGAAATAGTACTTCCTGGAGATATTCAATTTTAAAAGATCGGGTAACCGTTCGACGAAAAAAATTACTGGGATAAGAATTATTAAAAAGGGTAGCGCGGCCAAACCATAATTCTCAACCACTTCCCAAAACCACCATTGGAAATACCCCACGATCATATCTGCCGTCTGGAAATCAATAGGTGAGTTTGAGATATTGAAGGAACCAATATTAAAAAGAAAAAAGAATAGAAAAAACGGTAAGGTTATTTTTCGAAAAAGACTGCGACCACTAAAGAATATGAAGAATACGCCCAACAGACTCCAGAAGAACAAAACCAATGACAGAAAGAACTCGATTATCTTGCCTTGATTCCACAGAAACCGAAAAGGATAAAAAAAATCATGGAACAGACTAAATTCTACCAGCAAAAGAATAGCAATCGACGCTAGAGCGATAATCTTTCTCCAATTGGAATTTGACATAGAAAATCCTCTTCAAACCGGACGTAAAATGACAACGGGTCAAAAAAAGAAGGTCCAACCTGCCCTCATATTTTTAGTATTGTGCGGGATAGTCGCAGATTAGTTAAGTTATTTAGAGCCTGGTCATATCCATCCCACCCCATTTATCCCATTATTATTTAAAAAGAGTGGAGTCGATTATTAGTGGGCATAAAAAAACCCCGCGATCTCTCGCAGGGTTTTTCCAGATTTTGATCTGGCAGACGGATTAAACTTTTACATTAGCTGCCTGTGGGCCTTTAGGACCTTCTTCCACATCGAAGGTGACTTGCTGACCTTCAGTCAGCGTGCGGAAACCTTCGCTGGCAATTGCAGAAAAGTGAACAAATACATCTTTGCTGCCATCGTCGGGAGTGATAAAACCAAAGCCTTTGGATTCGTTAAACCATTTAACGGTACCTGTTGCCATAATTAATTACCTCATAAAATGTTAATTGATATTAAAGTGTTACAAATCTTACAAGGTAACTAACAGGAGAATACTTCGATAGAGCTTCTGACCAGTACCAGTAGAAAATGTAGCGTTAAAAGTGTAGCTCACATTCGCGAAAAAACACTACCCTTTTGTCAACTAATACTGACGTTAGTTCTGTAAAACTTTTATAATTCTTCGATAACAATAACTTAGCGATATTTTCTCAACCAAAGACTAAGTATCAAGTTGCCGATTTTTTACTGCTACAATCGCCCAAAATCGTATAAATAATCATCAAACCGCGGTAATTGGCAGAAAACAACAAATATCCGTCTAAAACACCTTTGTCTGAGAAACTTCAGGTGTACTTCCCGCTCTGAACAACTATCGAACTATATAGTAAAACAGGTATCTTAGTTATCCAGTAACTAATCAGTAAATAAATAGAGTGCACCCCCAGTCTGCACCCAGTAAAATCGTAGCGCGGTAATTCTTCCAGATTCACCTCGAAACACAGACTTCCGTTTATGCCGACCCATCAAACAGTGTGGTAGGCCGCTCCCAGGAGAACATAACAAAATGATATTTGAATACCTTGGTCCCAGGACCGAAGTAGTCCGTGCTGCGCCTGAAAACGGATACAGCGAACCGACTTCCAATACGCGGTCCGTGATTCAACGCACCGCACACAGGCCAAAGGCAGTTCAATTCCCTGGCAGCCGTCTTTTCCATTGACTTCCATACTGGTAACAACTTGAAAAAGTATCTATTCAAATACGAAACGATTACGGTCAACCATATCGACTACTCGATTCGTTCGCTTAAGGACCGCCAACAATACTATGATGAAGGGCTACGTGCCGAAGCAATCGGTATTTCCTCGGCGACCTGGCCGTTGTTTGGCGTGGTGTGGCCTGCTTCAAAGATGCTGGCTGCTACGGTAAGCGTGCTGGAACTGGAAGGTAAACGGGTATTGGAAATTGGCTGCGGTATTGCCCTGTCCAGTATCGTATTACACAAAATGGGGATTGATATTACAGCAACCGATTACCATCCACTGGCTCAAGCGTTTCTGGATGAAAATGTAATTTCGAACAAGTTGCCTCCAATCAAATATCAGATCGGTAACTGGGAAGCTGAAAACTTACTGCTCGGTGAATTTGATCTGATAATTGGAAGTGATGTGCTATATGAACCGGCACATGCCACCCTGGTGTCAAGCTTTATTGATATTCATTCCAGCCCGAGTGTAAATGTTATTATTGTGGACCCCAACCGGAGCAACCGATCCAGCTTTACCAAAAAAATGATCACCCTCGGTTACACTCATTACTTTCAAAGCTTCAATATACAGGATAACGATGACACAACGTGTAAAGGGCGTATTCTGCATTATCAACGTTAAGTAAATAACTCCCTTGCTTCACGTTTCTATATTGGTCATGGAACACCTCAAAGTAAAACTTCCGTCTCTGATTAAAAGAGCCCGTTAAACTGGGAAAGGTTCACCGCGATTTTCTTTTATTTTGACAACGTAATCAGTCTTCAAACTTGGCTTTATAATCTGCCATGGACGCCGCGATAACTTTTTCAGCATGTTCATGACCATAGACCTTACCCAAGGATACTGGTTTCGCTTTGTATGTCTCAAAATAATGTACTAATTGATCGACTACGGATTCCGGTAATTGTGATACATCGGTAACATCACCCCAAACGCCATCTCCTTTTAGTACGCCGATTATTTTGTCATCAGCTTCGCCATCGTCCAGCATGGGTATACCGCCCACAATGCGAGCCGTCAATAACACTTGACACTGACTGATAGAATGAGAGGATACCACACAAATGTCTAATGGATCGTCGTCTCCGCTGCCTGCTCCTTCCATTAATTTGCATACTTCAGGTCCAGCCAGGGTTTTTGGAATAAATCCATAAATGGAAGGTGGACGCGACGACGATAACTGCGGACGATCCACTTTCAAAAATCCCGAGTGCTTATCCACTTCGTATTTAATATGGTTAAACGGGGTGATTTCAACAAATACTGAAACCATTGATGGAGGATTTGGACCGGTGTCCAAACCATGCCAGGGATGAGGTTGCCATTTTAAATAATCTTTACTCATAACAGACTCCAGATTAATATAAGGCAATATTGTAAATCGTTCTGCGTAGCAGATAAAGGGCGCTACATACTATGCCGCGTTCGCTCATTGTCACGTTCTCCTAATCGGGGTCTACCCCAAATGGCACTTAGTTAAGCGTATGGTCTACATAAAGCGCAACACGCAAATCGCATGAAACCATAGCGGAATGCGGGAAAAGCAACCGATAATGGGTTTTATCCCCGGATTCCGCTGCGCTACATCCGGGCTACACGACATAGTCCCTTGTTTTTTATCGCCTGCGCCGGGCAAGGCCCCAATTCGCACGCCATTTATGCTTGTAAGACGCAAGACCCTATCGCCTTTTTAGATATTTGCTATAAAATAAGTACTTCCTCAGTCAACGCCGGGCTTGTTCAACCAATGGATAAGGTCGCGGTGCGCTATCGCTCACGCTACCTATCCTTTTTTGTTAGCAAGCAAAAAAGGTTCTGGACTATTATTTCCCGTTAAACTGGGAAAGCTTTATTCTGATAACATTAGCTCGCCTAATTCTCCGGCGATAGCTTACCTGGGAGGCAAGGTTTCGATACGCTGGCGACGCAACCCCGACCGATAAACAAGCATCACTCCCACACCGGCTACAGCTAGACCCACTATATCACTAAGAATAATTTGATCACCAAAAGCCGCCCAGGCCATCAGCATGGTCACCGGCGGGCTGAGATAAAACAGGCTAGCCACGCGGGTCGCATCGTGACGAACCAAGAGCCGCCACATACTCCAATAGGCGCCAAGCGAAACCACCAGCACCAACCAGCTCATGGTAGCGATGAACGGCAGGGTCCATTCGGTGGCGAAAGCCTCCACCCACCAGGCCGGCAGCAGCAACGCCAGCGCCGTGGCCGCACTTTGATAAAACAGGACCGTATCATCGGCCAGACGCATCGTTACTCCTTGCTGTTCGCGACGTCGCTGCAGCAAGCTTGCCACCGTAATGGCAACGACAGAGCCGAAAGGTATCAGGTACCCGCTCAAGGAGACCGTCGTATCGAAAGAGAGGCGGGCTCCCACCGCGACCACCACGCCACAGAATCCCAGAACCAATCCCAACCATTGCCAGGCATTGGTACGTTCGCCGAGCACCGCTCCTGACAGGGTGCCGGTCAGAAGCGGTTGCAGTGCCGTAACCAGGGCTACGATGCCTGCCGGTACTCCCATATCCAACGAGATCAGTGCACAACTGAGCCAGACACCATGGGCGAGCACGCCTACTAATGCAGTATGTCCAACCGCCTGGCGCCCTGGCCAGGTTAGCCGGCCGCGCAGGCCAAGCCAGAGACCCATTACAGCGGTGAGCGCCGCATAGCGCCAGAATAAGAGTGTCCATGGTCCTGCATAGGGCAAACCGTATTCGGCCCCGATGAAGCCGGAATTCCACAATAGAACAAAAAGTAACTCAAGCCCTAGTAACCCGCCAATAAGTTGTTTCATAAGTGTCCCTTAAGGCAAAGGTTAACAAAGGTATTGTGATTTTTCATTACTATATGTTACTAGAATTAACCCATTCTTTTTATAATAAAGTAGCCAGACTCGATATTCGCCATTTATCCCATAGCAGACTTTCCGGACAATAAAGACCGTAAACAAAATGAGTAAAAACCAACAGATATTTTACTGCGTATTAAAACTTAGATTATACATCCCGCATCTTAATAATTCTTAGAAGAGCTACTGTTATTCCGCCTCCTTCTTAGGCAGAAATGGATTTCTAGTCCAAAAGATTAACAAATAAGAAAGGGAATTATTTTGCGAGTTTTAAACGTTAGGTTACCAAATACCAGTTAACCATGAGATGATGCATGTTGTTTAACGAGGTACCCGTTAAACTGGGGAGGTAATAGTCGTATCATTACATTGTGAAATACCAAAAATATTTAGCGCGCATTGAAACTTTAACGCGGAATATTTTGGACTAAAACGAAATGATTAAAAAAGGCTTCGCTACAATTCCCCTACACTGTCATCGCAATCGTCCACCAGCCGCTATTTTAGTGGTTTCTGGCTTATAGGATTGAACCTATACAACCACTGGTAAATATTCTAATTCGGGCAACTAAATTGAAACTAATTTGCATGAAAAGCCCGTTTCATAGATCAAATGAAGAGCTTTAGTCTCCAGGTTGAGTTGAAAAAATTAGCGCTTCTTATAATGCCGTATTTTTAGCAGTAAAATGTAGAATTTAAGGTGAGATAACACCAGCTTTCAACCTATTTTCTTTAAATATCATAAAGTTACTCTGACTCGGCGATCAGCGGGAATGAGCGGGAAATAGTTCAGGCGTTTAATCTCATTGCCGATAGTATGTACCAAGCTGTGAGACTAAGCGGCGCGCTGTATACTGTATTTCGCTGATGCTGGAGTTATAGTTATACAGCGTTTGACGTCACTACAAATGGTGATTGACATCGTGTCATAATGCTTTACATAATTATTAATTGTTTAAAGAGGAAAACCAATAACGATGTTGCAAAAACACAATAAAATGCGCTGTTGCCATCTTCTTACATTACTAGTTATTTTACTGCTCATCCCTGCAATAGCCAATGCACGGGATGCCCACGATACCAGTGATCCGTGCTGGATTCATACCGAATCACGTCATTTCGCCAGTGACAAATCCGTCAATGCCCAGCTTGATGATGAGATTAGCCGGTTTCAATTGCTTGTGGAGCAGGCCCTGACTTACCGTGCCGAAACCATTAAAACCGCCAACAACTTAAAACACAAAATCGAAAACCAACAGCCTCTGTCTGGTGCCGATCTGGACTATATGAATCAAGGCATGCTAGCGCATTTGACACTTCGCAAACAACTGTTTGACGTGGCTTTCGCGCATGAATGCTGGATCAGCGCCTCCCCGAAAGAATTAGCCCATTGGCACATCGATAAACGCGCTCAACTCAAGGGTGTGATGGTATCACTGGCCGCTGCCTTGACCCTCTACGATAATTATCTGCTGGCCATTTCCATTTATGAGCAGGATACCAAACTACGTCGCTTACTGGATGAAAGCGACACAGGCTATCACATCAAGCCGGACCAGCTACTCAAAGTTACCGAATCCTATAATTCCATCACCAACCGGGCGCGTGTACGAACAGCCATGCGCTGGTACGAGGCGCGTGTTAACAAATATAAGTTCACCAATACCGATGATTCATTTGCATACTATTTACAGATTCTCATCAATCAAAGCCCTTCCTACGATATGACACGGCAGTACTCGCCTCTGTATGTCTTGAGCAAACATATCGAATTATTTACCAATGTCACCACAGACGTGCTCAGTGACCTTGCACAGGAAGGCACGAACTTGTTCAGTGCCGTGTTTGGCAACACGATCGGCCTGGTGGCGACGCGCAAGGGCAAGCTCTATGAAAAGCCGCAGGTGAAAATGAGACTAGTGCGACAACTGCGCGCTGGCGATATTCTGTTGGAAAAGACCCCTTTTCGTTTAACGGATACTTTAATCCCGGGTCACTGGGGTCACGCCGCTATCTGGGTCGGTACCGAGGCTGAATTGCGTCATTTGGGTATTTGGGACCATCCGGTATTGCGACCCTATCAAGAAAGCATCCGCCGCGGTGAACGTGTCGTAGAAGCGCTGCGCTCCGGCGTGCAATTGAGTAGCCTGGGCCATTTTCTCAATGTCGATGACGTCGCTGTGTTGCGCGATGAAACGCTCACTGACGAAGAACGGGTAGCGCATATTATCCTCGCCTTGCGTCAGGTCGGTAAGGCCTATGACTTCAATTTTGACGTAGAAACCACAGATCGCATCGTGTGTTCAGAACTGGTGTATTTGGTGTTTACCGACATCACCTGGCCGACCGGGAAGACGCTGGGGCGCTACACCATCAGCCCTGATAACGTCGCGCAAAAAGCGCTGAATGGTGGACCATTAAAATTAATCAGCTTCTATCACGATGGGCAGGCTATTGAAAAACAGCCGCTGATGAGGTTAGCCACATTATTGAACGATAAGGAATAAGGTTACATGCGCGCGAGCATAGAAACGGCCAGGGCTTTTATTCAAGCACCAAACTTAATCGGAACATTTGATACACAACCAACAATGATAGTAAATAAAAATACTAAGGATAACCAATATAGGAGTGATTTCAATCTGGCACCTTTTTCTATGACTGATGGGTTATAGTAAGAAAACAAGTCTAGAATAGTATAGCTATTGTATACTACCCTCTTTCATCAAAGCATCTGATTTTCGCTACTATATATTACTAAGATATTGCTAATCGTGAACCGTTTCCCTACTGGTTTATTTGGAATAAAATAGATCTTCTTAAATGCCATTTTTAGCAGTAAAATGTAGAGTTTAAGCCGAAATAGCAGTCTCTTTTAATATTTTTTTTTAAGACTTCATCAATTTACCTGGGTCCCCCGATGCGCGCTTGACATATATTGCCTATTGACAAAGAACTGGCTTAGAGGTGCCCCTTTTAATTGATCTTCTAGCTTGTCAGCCGCGCCGCCTCATGAAGTACCAGTTCTCTAAATGCCTGCGCAGCGGAACTCGGGCGCTTTCCTTGACGCTGCACCAGGTACCATTGTCGCTTCAACGGGAATCCCTGCACATCCAGCACGCACAATTGGCCTGATGCCAGTTCCGCCTGGACAGTATGCAGTGACACCACACCGAGACCCAACCCGGCTTCCACCGCCTGTTTGATCGCCTCGTTCTTGTTCATCTCCATGGCCGCTTTATAGGCATAGTCATGTTCCGCGAGAAAATTTTCCAGCGCGCCACGTGTGCCGGATCCTGATTCGCGCCCGATCAAAGGTTGTTCCATCAGTTGCGCCAGCGGGATGTTCTTCGCGTTCGCCAGCGGATGATTGGTAGCAGCGATGACCACCAACGGGTTTTCAAGGAAAGGCTGGGCGGCGAGGTCGTAGCCTTCCGGTGGTTTGCCCATCAGCGCGAGATCGATGGTGTTCTCGGTCAGGTGACTTAGCAGATTTTCACGGTTGACGACGTTCAGACTGATGTGCACGTCCGGATGCTGGTCGCGAAAAAGCGCCATCATTCGCGCCGCGAACACACTGGCCGTACTCGCTGCCGAGACCGTTAACGTTCCACCCTCAAGGCCCTGCTTTTCCGCCAGGGTCTGCTCCAGGTTGGCCAGCTCCCGGGCAATATTGCGGCCGGCCTGCAGTGTATCCCGTCCCGCCTCGGTGAGGTGAATTTGCTTTCCCATGTGCTCGAATAGCGGTAGGCCCAGGATACCTTCTAACTGTTTGATTTGCATTGAAACGGCGGGCTGGGACAGATGAAGCTCGGCGCTGGCGGCGGAAAAGCTGCCACACCGGGCCACGGCGTCGAGAATCTCCAGTTGGCGTAGTGTCAGTCTAAGCATAAGTAAATCTTTGATTAATTCTTAATATATCTGAATATACCTTATAAACCTTATAAGTTACAGTGTCTTTCGATTTCAATAACTCAAACTACTGAATTATTTTTTACTATCTATTCGGAGGATCTTATGGCTCATGATCAATCCAGCCGCTACGCAAACCTTGACCTGACAGAAAAGGACTTGATTGCCGGTGGCAAACACATACTGGTAGCTTACAAGATGAAGCCCAAGGCGGGTTACGACTACCTCTCCACCGCCGCTCATTTCGCCGCGGAGTCGTCGACCGGCACCAACGTCGAAGTCAGCACCACCGACGATTTCACCAAGGGCGTGGACGCGCTGGTATACCATATCGATCCCGCCAACGAAGACATGCGCATAGCCTATCCGCTGGAACTCTTTGACCGTAACATGACCGACGGCCGTTTCATGATGGTCTCATTCCTGACCCTGACCATTGGTAACAACCAGGGCATGGGCGACGTGGAGTACGGCAAGATGATCGACTTCTACGTACCGGAGCGCGCCATCCAGATGTTCGATGGGCCGGCCAGGGACATTTCCGACCTTTGGCGCATCCTCGGTCGCCCGGTCAAGGATGGTGGTTACATTTCCGGCACCATTATCAAGCCGAAGCTCGGCCTGCGTCCGGAACCGTTTGCCCAGGCTGCTTATGAATTCTGGCTGGGCGGTGATTTCATCAAGAACGACGAACCGCAAGGTAACCAGGTGTTCTCACCACTGAAGAAAACCCTGCCGCTGGTATACGATGCAATGAAGCGCGCGCAGGATGAAACCGGTGAAGCCAAACTATTCTCTATGAACATCACCGCCGATGATCATTTCGAAATGTGTGCCCGTGCTGATTTCGCGCTGGAGACCTTTGGTCCCGATGCGGACAAGCTGGCCTTCCTGGTAGACGGCTACGTTGGCGGCCCAGGCATGGTTACCACTGCACGACGTCAATATCCGGGTCAATATCTGCATTACCATCGTGCCGGTCACGGTGCCATTACATCCCCGAGTTCCAAGCGCGGTTATACCGCCTTTGTCCTGGCCAAGATGTCACGCCTGCAGGGTGCTTCCGGTATCCACGTTGGCACCATGGGCTATGGCAAAATGGAAGGCGAAGCTGACGACAAGGTGATCGCCTACATGATCGAGCGCGACGAGTGCCAGGGCCCCATCTATCACCAGAATTGGTATGGCATGAAACCGACCACGCCGATCATCTCCGGCGGCATGAACGCACTGCGTCTGCCCGGCTTCTTCGAGAACCTGGGCCACGGCAACGTTATCAACACCGCGGGCGGTGGCTCCTATGGCCATATCGATTCACCGGCGGACGGTGCCAGGTCGCTTCGCCAGGCTTACGAGTGCTGGAAGGCAGGTGCCGACCCGATCGAGTTTGCAAAGGAACACCGTGAATTTGCACGTGCCTTCGAATCGTTCCCGGGCGATGCCGACACCCTGTTCCCCGGCTGGCGCGAAAAATTGGGTGTAAAGGCCGCTTAATCACCTGCACCTGAAATAAAGGCGGCGGCGATCGGAATCCATGTTTGTTCCCGGTTGTCGCCGTTATTTTATCTTGATATCAAGATCCGACCATTTTAATTTTCTTTAATTTTGTGGGGAGCCGTCAGGCTCTGACTTCTTTTACTTCGGCAGACCACCATCACGTATATCCCATCAATCAAGTCTGACGCCATCGATTCTATTCTTTAAACTGGTACTTCGCGTTACAACGAGGTTTGCCACCAACAATGCCGCTACAAATATGAATAATAACAATCCGATAATGTTAATATAAGGTGAATTCAGGTAGCATCTCTTACAAGAATTTCCGTTGACTGTGGTGCACGCATAACGCCTGCCATCATTTGGATGGCTGCCGCAAGCGTAGCGCCGCGGTAGCCGACCAAATAGATGGCCCGGTTATATTTTGTTTGCAATTTTACACTCTGTACCTCATGGAAAATGTTTTAAATAGCCTTCCAGAGATTGAGCCACTAATTTTTTTGGCTCTTTATTTGGCGCTTTTTCTTCAATCAGCAAAAACGTCATAAGGAGTCTGTACTTTTTCTGTCTGGCCTGGCTTTAATAATATAAGTACGGACTCACTCCCTTTACTAATTACTCAATTACTCAAGCGTAACTCCGCTCCACTGTGACCCCATTCCACCATCCACGGTTAACGAATTCAGGTTGTAAGTGCACCACTCAACGATCCAAAAAAGACTTCGCTGGGACTCCAGCGCCCCATGCCCGTTGGTCTGCTATTCCATACAGTCTATGTAACATTCTGGAGCGTCATTTTTGTGCGCTACTTCCCGCGCCGCAACCTGCTGGTCGCAATGGCGCTGGCGCTATTATAATGGGTCGTCATTTTGGCCGTCTTTTTTCCAGTGATCGGCTGGGGTTTCGCGGGATCGACTATCAGCCCCAAACTGATACCCGCATCGTTGTTGCCCCATGTATTGTTCGGCGTCCTGTTATGGGGACTCAACCGTTACGTTCTCATTAAAGCGAAAACTATGTCTTATCAAAACCAGACGACCTAGACAAAGCTTACCTGCCGAACGAGGTTGAATTTATGGCAGCTATTTCTGATTAAACCCAGTGCTAGTAGTTGGCCCGAACGATCGCGCTCGCGCTAACACAGCAGTGGGTGACCCCTGTGCCAAGTGATTTTAAAATGACAACTCTTCGATCTGTAAACCAAAGCACCCGTCAGGCAGCGACCGAGCAATAGTCACCAGCTCGTCATCCACCGTGTAATCGTCCAGATTGGCAATGGTGAAAGATCCGTAAGGTTCTTTTTCGGGATTCAGCAGTAAGATAACATCCGGTCTTAACCGGGCTCCCCCTTTTTGTGCTTTGACTATGCCAACTTCGCCAGTACTCAACTCTACTAACGTACCAGTCGGATAGGCGCTCAGTGTATGAATGAAATATTCCACCAACATCTCATCAAAGAAACGGCCTTTCTGTTCAAATAACATTCCCTGTGCTTTGGAATGCGATAACACGGTTGCGTAAGGTCGCGGATTAGTCACGGCTACGTACTGGTCCACAATTCCGGCAATCTGCCCATAGTAGGGTATTTCGTTTCCTACCAGCCCATCCATGTAACCGCTACCGTCAATTCGCTCGTGATGGGTACGCACGATATCAATAATGTTAGGATCAAAGTTGGAACTACGCTCCAATATATCTATACCAAACTGGACGTGTTTTTTCATCATAGTCCATTCTTGTTTGTTTAAACGGCTTGGCTTATGTAGCAATTCCGTAGGCAGCAAAAGCTTACCAATGTCCAGTAGCAGACAACCAGAAGCCACTACCTGAATCTCATCTTCTGGCAAACCCAGCTGTCGACCCAACGCCGCTCCCAATACTGCGTTCATCAGGGAGTCTTTGTACATAAACGAGTCAAACTTTTGAAGGCGTGTTAACCAGATATAAGCGTCAGGGTTCTTAGTCACGCTTTTGACCATGGCGTTGACCGGTTCTTCGATATATTCAATTTTTAAAATTCCACCGGACCTGATCAACGTTTCGATTTCCGATAAGGAATTGGAAAACTCTTCATGGGAGCTACGAATCTGCTTAATTTCGTCGTCGGCAGAAATAGTGGTTTTGTATGTTTTACTTTTTATATTAGTAGTTTCATCGGAAGTTTTAATTGAATGAGATTGCTTAACTTCATATTTTTCTAATTCAATTTCCTCATCGGGTGCCGCCACATAAACGTATTTGGTAAATTGCCGCAGATCGTCTAGTTCCTTCTGTTCACTAACAACAAAACCTTGAAACAAAAATGGCGTTTCAATCCACGGTCTGTCCAGGCCGGAAATATACATTCCCATTTCTACTTTATCAGATGGTATTTGCTTGACTGTCATGTGATTCCTCTTTTAATACCTAACCGTAGTAATTCAAAAAATTCATTTCCCCGTTGCAATAGCAAAACGGCTGGTTGAGATGGACATGCAAAACGTCGCAAACGTTCAAGCCCTACCACCCTCATTGAGTAATTGACGGACTCAAATACCACGCCGCCAATTCAGAACCCAAAGACCTGGCACTGACTGGTGCGCGTTACCAGTTCAAAGCTTTTTATGACCCTTACAACGCAACTATCTGTTTTTATAAACATTTATGACTCAGCACCGATTAAATTGCGTATTTCACTATTTCGGCAAATCGCGAATAATTGGAAATTTCGGAATTCCTCATTTTAATTAATATTAGCTCAAATATTAACCAGTGCAAGAATTAATTTGACCTATTATTTTAATAGAAACAACATGATACAGAACGATAAAATTTTTCAGAGTTTGTTAGTGTCCTGAATACCGTGCCCACTGAGCGAAACTGGTGAACATAGCACGTTGTACGTTGGGATAAGAGGCCGGGGATGAAGTCTACCCTCCTTTTGAGTGAGCCGTATCAACAACTATGGGCTCCTTTTAGGATTGACGTAATTCGTGGGTTAGCCGATACACCCGCCGTAATTACTAACGACCAATTGCATTAGGATTAATTGGCTTACTTTCGTTTGTGGTCGATAAATTGGTTTCACCATTGATATACGGCGGGTGGGCACCCCCTCTGTTTTTCCTCTTCAATTCCTGTTTTCATAGAACACAACCATCCAACAATCCATGTAGGAATCGTAAATATATAAATATTTGGCAAACCCACCTCGCAAACAAAAAATATCAATCGGGTTTCTAGCGGGGTTTCCAGTTAAACGGGAGCAAATCATCGAGGGCTGGGTTGAGGTGGTCAGCGATGCGCTCCAGCACATCACAAAAATAGGCAAAGGGATCAACCTGGTTTAACTTAGAATAATAGGGTCTTAGAATAATAGAAAAAGGGTCACATCAGCCGCTTCATTTTTAAACTACCTCACACCGGTAGAATACGAAGCAAAATATGCCGCCAATTAAATCGTCCGTTTTTTTGGGGGGACCTCAATCTGTCCACTTTCTCCGATGCGTCCCTCCCCACGAAGCAAAGCCGCCCGCAATTCGGATGGCTACATCATCTCCAGGGTATCAGTCGACTCCGCCATTTTGCCCGCTGATCTTTGGAGATTCGCTCCACAATACACATAGTCTAAGTTGGGTTATATTACATAAACTAGGCTCGATCACGGCGACATATGTTGACGTGCGGGTATTGTACGCGAGCGGTTCGTCTTTATACGCTATGTTCTCCTTCAACTACGTTAGTTAATCCTATCAGTCACTGTTTCACATATACCTTGACTAGCTTTATAGTTGCCCGGAACTTCTGCTGGTTAGCAAACATGATCATTTTAGATATAGATTAACATCTT
>JASFOJ010000088.1:0-18136 GCA_050116575.1 Gammaproteobacteria bacterium
ACGTGGTTTTTAAGAGGTGATTTTGACGAGCGTGAATAAATAAGACAAACAGATTGATCCTACACCAGGCGGCATTTTGGCGCTTCGGTTGCTAACCCACACGCTATTCCGGCTTGGCTTCCAATCATGATTGGTTAGGGCGGCAGAAAATCGATGGGATAAGTTACGATCAGCTGCTCCACGTCCTTGGCACCGAAATTAAATAGGCTGATCCGCGTCAACAGCTTTTGCTCTAGGTCCGGCGCATTCAACTCACTGGACACCACTCTGACATTAGTTACTTGCCCCGACGGCGCAATGGTAATCTCGATGACCAGCTTGCCTTCCAGGGTTGGATCCCGGCGCAATGCCCGGTTATAAATGGAATAGATCGCGCCTTTATTTTTGTCAAACACCAGCGACACCTCTTCATAAGTACGGCTGGGTTTTTTATTCTTGCGGCTGCTGCTTTCGATACGGGCCTGCTTGGCCACTTTCTCTACCGGACTTTCCACCTTGGTGGTCTCACGGCCGGCCAGTTCGCTGCTGCCAATACCGGTACTCATGCGGGATGTATCGATCCCGCCGCTGCCAGAAGAAGCTATTTGATTGGATGTCAGGATGTTGCGCTTTACGGTTTTGGCCTTGGTGGCGCCCTTGCTCAACTTCTTGGTGTTGTTCAGCTTGGGCGAAGTATCGCGCAAGTCCGACAACTCATCGGACAATGCCAACAAACCCGTGGACTGGGCTTTTTTTCGAGCCTCGGCCACACGCTCAGCCTGGGTCTTTTCCTTAGGCTTGGGCTTGGGTTTTTTCTTTTTGACCTCTTTTTTCTTTTCTTTTTTCTTTTTGGGCTTTTCTTTTTTCTTTTTGGGTTTCTTTTTTTCAACCTTGGGTGGTGGCGGTGGTTTGGGTTTATGTTTTTCCACTACCAGTTGTGCCAGGCGAGGCGGTAACTCCTCAACTTTGGAACGATCCACCTTTTTTACCGGTAAAAACGGTACGGTCAAGCCGAAGATCACCGCGATCACCAGCGCTGTCAGCACGTTCCGCTTGAGGCGCTGGTTCTCCTCCGGAACAACTGTCCATGGCAATAGATAGGAATGATATAACGCCACTATAATTATCCGCTATTATCCGCTGTTTTCCGCTTTCTTGGTGACAGCCAGAGAGATGTTTCCGTAGCTGGCCAGTGTGCATGTGTACATGATTTTCTTTAACAACCGGTAGGGAATTTCCCGGTCACCCATGATTGTGACATCCCGGTTGACGGGCTTACCGTCCGGTGTCTTTTTGACTATGATACGCTTCGCCTGATTGAGCAACGCTTCCTTGAGCGGCGTAATTTCATCTTCACGGGACTTGATCGCCGAGTTAACATCGATAACCTTGTTGCCCTGTACAAGGATATCGTCATTGTTGACCACGATCACCACGGTTTCCTTGGGCAGCTTGTCCGCGATTGATTCCGGCAGCTTGATCTGTTTGGTGCTGGGCAAATCCTGTACCGTCGAGGAACTGACCAGCAGGAAAAACACCAGGATGGTAAATATATCCATCAGTGAAATCATGTTCAGGGAAGCGCCTTTTTTATTGCGCTTGTGGTGCCGCTGCATCCGTTTTGCCCGGCGGGAATGCGCTTGCATCAGTTTTTACCTTTTGCTGGCGGCGGTGCGTCACCCAGTGAAATTTTCGGAAACAATTCCTTTTTCACAGGGACACCGTCTTCGATTTCGGTGACAACCCGGACCGTATCCATCACGTGGACCAAGGTATCATATTTAACGCTCTGCTCCATCAATAACGTGATATTCAATTTTTCCGGAAATTTGCTTTTAATACGGACCAGTAAATCGTTGATGGCTTTCATGTCAAATTCGCCGCCGGATTTTTTAAACGTCTTTATTGCGCCGCCGATGGTGTCGGCGACAGTGATAGAGTCGTCGCGAATGATAACCTCAAAGTTAACTTCTTTTTTGGGTTTATCCTTATTGGGTTTGGACTTCGAAGCCGGTGGCAAATTCAAGTCGAGGATAGACATGTGCGAGAACACGGCCGTGATCAGCAGGAACGGCACAAGAATAACCATCAGGTTCAAAAACGCCGTGATGTTGAGTTCGGGTGGTGATTTGTCACCGCGCCGTATACGGACTCGCGACATACTTTATCCCTGGATACCTTTTAGCGAAATGCCTGGTTAATTACGGTTTGGCGTGTTCGGCGATGACATTGAGGAACTTCACCGTCGCCATTTCCATGCTATCCACAAGCTCGGTGGTTTTGGTTTGCAGCACAGTGAACATCAACAATAGCGGAATGGCAACAATAAGCCCGAACGCCGTGGTATTCATGGCGACCGAAATACTGGCTGACAACAGGTCCGCCTTGTCTGCCGGATTGGCGCTGGCCACAGCAGTAAACGCCCGGATCAGACCAATGATGGTACCCAGCAGCCCCAGCAGGGTGGCGATGTTGGCGAAAGTCGCAAGATAGTGCGTACGTTTTTCAAGCCGCGGTATTACTTCCATCAACCCTTCTTCCATGGCCATTTCAATATCATTGCGCTGGCGCGATGCCTGCAGTCGGGTCAGACCATAGGTTAGGATTTTGCCGATATCGGCTTTTGAAGACGAACTCACCGCCATTGCCTGCTTATAGTCATTGCGCTGCAATAGCGGCACCAGTTTTTGCCACATGGACCGGTTGGTTTGCTTGGCATAGGTAAGATACATATACCTTTCCAAGGCGATGGCAACACCCAGCGCAAGGACCAGTAAGATGGGGTACATAAACATACCACCTTCTTGAAAGAATTTAACAACGGCGGAATACGCTTCCATTATCTTTTCTCCTCACATATCGTAACCGATAGCATAGGTAACAATAAGTACAACTTATTTCAAAAACCAGTTAGATAAAATGCAATTAATGTAGTGTAAGAAACCCAATTCGTTAAATCAAAATTGTTTGTAACGCTGCAAAAAAACCGCCCCTGAGAGCTGATAAACCTGACTTGGGAATCCATCGGTCAATGCGTTTAACCAAGTAACCCGGACTTGATGGCGGGGCTTACACAATGCGGCTTATTGTCTTGATACTGCTTCTGGCCTGTTCAAAACATTATAGTATTTCAGTTCCCTCAAAAATAAATCCCGATCCAGTGCAGTCATGCTGTCTTTAAATGATCCTTTTTCAGCCACTCCGGCCAGGGTTCCGATTCTGGATTCTTTCCACGGTACAATATAGAGCACCTTTGGTAGTTCCCGGGAACCCTTGATGGAGGTGTCATCCAGTTCGAGACGATCAGCGGCAAACAAGGGGCCGCCTATTAGCATCCAACCGATAAGGATTGTTACGAGTCGCTTTATACTCATAGCTGCCACAACGCAATTGTATCTGTTAATTATCAGTTTACAACAAAATTAAATCAGAAGACCAGCTAGTTGTTCTCCCTTTTGATACGGCGCTCCAGGTCAACGATCCACTTGGCAACCTCGTCGTCTTTTTTGGGCGCCAGTTCCTGGAACTTTTTATAATGCTTTAACGCATTTTCTAATTCGCCCAGATACAGATCAAGCAGAATACCGTAGTTCAAATGAGCGTACGCGTAATTGGGATCAATCTCCAGCGCTTTTTCGTAATCGGTACGGGCTTCTTCAAATTTTCCCTTGCCGCGATTGATAATTCCCAGATGGTTTAGACTAACGGCATTTTCGGGGTTAACTTTAAGGGCCTGGCGGAAGGCCTGCTCGGCCTGATCGATCTCGTCCGCGCGGAAATGAATAATGCCCAGATTGACATAAGGCCCGGCGAGATCCGGGTAGGCCTTGGATAAATTCGATAAAATATTTTTCGCTTCTCCGATATTGCCGGACTTCATTGCCACAATGGCTTTATCGTACTCTTTCTGGGCACTTTCCGGTATCTTCTCCTGTTGAGCAGATACTTTTGATGTTGCGGTTTGCTCTGTCTGTGGAACAACCTTCCCTGACCCTGCACAACTTATAAGCAATACTGATGTTATTGCGCAAAGCAGCGCCCATTTAACGTATAACTTCTGCAAATAACTCACTCCTTTCCGGTTTTGCGTATCGGATCGGCCGTAACGCTCTTAATGCCGCAAAGCTTTTCTTCACCCATTCGTCGTAGGTGCCTGATTTTGCTCGTTCGGCATTGGACTCATGGATGTTAATAGACTTTTCTTCGAATGGATACGCCTGCTCTTCCAGCAGGATATCATATTGCGCTCGTTCTTCAGCCGACAGATTTTTGGGTCGTTCTGATTTGAGTAATTCTTTACCAAATTTGTGATAAATTTCGCCCAACCAATATACCGAAGCTGTGGTCACTTCCTCAACTCCATAATTGGCTGCTTCTGTGTAAGCGTTAACCGCTTCCTTCATTTTTTCTTTTTTCTTCTTCAGATTTTTCTTTAGTGGGGCCACCAGTTTCACTTGCTGAAAAGAACGTAATCGCGGTTCTGCCAGTTCCAGGCTCGCTTTCGCCGCCAGATACTGGCTGCGCTCGGTTCGTTTGTCACCCGCCGCTTTATCCTTTTGTACAATTTCGCGCAACCAGTAACGACGTTTTTCCGGTTGGTGCTGCGCAAGATAAATGTCCGCCAGCTTCTTTCTGGCCTCCATAGCCTCTTCCAGGGGATAAGGATATTTATTGATAAATTCCTTGTAGGCGGTGATGATTTCACCGGTATCACCCGCCTGTTCATACAGTTCGGCGATTTTCCACTGCATGTCACGACGCACATCCACGCTGGTCTGGTAATTGATCATGGTTTCGAATTCACGTGCGGCATGGACCGGCTGTTTGGTTTTGATGTATGCCAGGGCCAGGTTTTCAGTCACTTTTTTGGTCAACTTATGTGACGGATATTTGCGGCGGAACTTTTCCAATGCGTCAATGGCCTGCTGCCAGGATTCCTTGGCAATGTAGCTGGCAGCCAAATCATACTGGGCGGTAATGGCGATATCCGAATCGGGCGCAACGCTGGCTACCCGGGAAAAATGTTTTGCCGCGCCGCGATAATCACCGGCGTCACGTGCCTGCTCACCCAACTTATATATCGACGCAGCCAATCCCTCTATTACTGCCTTACGTTGAGCGTCTCCAGGCGGGGTTAAATTCAATACGATTTTGTACGCGGATTCGGCCCGGGCATAGTGTTCTGAACGCAGTTCACTTTGCGCCACGATTAGCCAGGCGGTCTTGCGCATACTGAGCTTGGTATCTCCGGTCAGCTCGAGAATGGTCCGTGCGGCAGCCGCCGCCTGATCGTATTTTTTCAGGGTAAACAGGTCTTCCGCGGCCTTGGTCACGACTGCCGGGGCCCGTTTGTTATCGGGAAACGCCTTACCAAAACGAAGGGCACTGGCAATCGCCAGGCGTTCCCAGATTTGTTTTTGCTTGCCGTCCAGTTGCTTGGCGCGCTCATTGTAAGCCAGCACGGCAGCATAGCCCGCTTCGGCGTTTTTGCCATACCTGGGATATTGATAGGCTGTCTTTTCGTATTCCTTGGCGGCAGCCTCGTACTGCTTGTTGTCAAACAGTGTTTCCGCCAACAGAAAGTTGATATGAGGCGTTTTTTTCGACTTGGGAAAAAACTTGATGAATTTCTTGTACCAGGCAATCGCCTCGACATAGTCTTCCGGTTTTTTGGACTTTTGCGCCCGCGCATGAAAGTGCTGCGCGACCTCTTCCATATTTTGTTCCAGGGCCGGTTCGAGTTTGGCACGCACTGACTCTCTGTGTTTTTTCCAATAATCGCCGTCAATGCTGTAGCGTTCGGTAAAATTTATCTTGGCTTCGATGAGCAAGCTGGGAAAACCACCCTTGCCAAAAGCTTTAATCCGGTACATATCGAAATCCGGCGCCAGATCACTATCGGGATAACGCTTAACAAATGCCTGGTAAGTATTGGCAGCATCGCGGATACGTTTCTGGTTTATGTAGTGGTCACCGAGATTCTTATAGATCCGGCTGCTGTATGCCTTTTCACCGTTATTGTCAAAGTATTCGTTAATCGCACTGGCACCGCCCAACTCGTTAAAACTCAATGTAATAACGCGAAAGATGTCATTGAGCAATTCCTTGTCGCCCCGTCCAAGGTGGGACCCGTCGATATCGACCTCACCGCCTTCGGTGCGCAGCTTACGGTCCACCAGAGTGAAAAAGGAATGCAACGCCCGATCGTAGTGATTGAGTTTATAGGCAGACCAGCCTTTTTTGGACAATGCTTTTTCATAATACGCAGAGGACGGGTTAACCACCATTGCCTGGGTGTAGGCGCGATCCGCGTCTTCAAACTTACCCATGCTAAATAGTAACTCACCACGACGAAAATGAACCTCATCCCGGTTATCGATATCGGGGAAGCGCGCCAGCAGCCGGTTCAGTGCTTGCAGCGCCTTTTGCGGTTGTCCGCCCTGTTCGTAAGCTTTGGATAGTTGGTAATAAATTTGTGGATCCTGCACATCACCCACTGAGGACTTGGCAGCGTCCTCATATAGCCCAATCGCTTTCTCGTAGGAGTTCTGCTTTAACTTGTTTGCCTTGCGAACATCGATTTTCTTGTCTTCCTTATTGAGCTTGGCAATTTGTTGCTGGAAATGCTCCTCGCTTTTTTCAAGTTCAATATCAGCCAGACGGCGCAGGGCTTCAACACGTAGCGAGTCTTCGGGCGCGGAGGAAATGAAACTGTTGTAAGACTCTTCGGCTTTCTTGCGGGCGCTGTCGATGGGCGCGTCCTTGTCGATTTTGATGGGTAGTTCACCCAGCGATGCCAGGGTGTCTTTTTTATTGGCCATGCAACCCGGCAGCAATAACAGCGGCAACATTACAAGTGAAATAACTTTATAAGTATCTTTGCTATTCACTGTTTTTACCCCAACGTTTGGCGGCATAATCATAGATCTGAGCAACGGAAAAACGCGCCTCGTTGAAATAGTTCACCAGGCGCTCCTTGCGGCGCTCCAGTTCCTTGTAAGCCATGCTTTGCAGGTAATGCCGGTATTTTTCCACCAGCAACAGTACGTTTGATTGCACGCGGGCAATGCGTGCATCGTATTCCCGGCGTTTATTTTCCGGAAGGTCTTCATAGGTTCCTATAATTGCGGACCAATGCTCCAGCTTACCCAGTGACAAGCGCAGCGCGGCATAGTTATCCAACGCTTCCCTGAACTTATAACTGGCCAGCAAAGGCATCAGGTAACGGCCTTCCGGGGTATCCAGTACACTTTTTAGCTTGCGCTGGTCTTCGCCATATTGTTCCAGCTGGCTGACCTGGATCATACCATCCAGCATTTTGCCGCCGCCGACCGCATCCGCGGCCTTGTTGATTTTCTTGATTTCCGCCTGAAAAGTCTGCATGGCGCGCTCGTAATATTCCAGTGATTGCTTATAAGCTTCCAGTTGACCCAGAGAAAAGGGTACCGCCATTAAGGCATCCTGTACCGCCGGGTCGCTGGGATTACGATCGATCAGTTTCAGCCAGGGTATCAGCGATTGTTTGAACTGTTTGCTATCGGAATAGGAACGGCCCAGCGCCAGCAGCGCCTTGTTGGCGTAGGGACCGGCTAATTTCATTCGTTCCAGGTAACCCTTGGCGATTTCAGGTTTGTGTTTATCAAGATACCCATAACCCAACACCAGATTGGCTTTGTCCCGCAAGGCCGTTAATTCGCTGTCTCTACTGTTCATACTGCCAATTTCATCCAGGATCTTAATACCCTGCTCTTGCCGGCCCAGGCGATAGGTCGCTACTCCCCGGTTGAATTTGGCGTACATGCCCCAGTCGGAGTGTTCGTTAACATTATTTAGTGTCTTGAGCGCGTCGATGAATTTGTCTTGTTTCAGCAAAATGGTGGCTTCAAGCAGATAGCGTTCCTGGGTTAAACCAAAATCCAGCGCGCCCTGTACTTTGTGAAGCGCCTGCAGCGCGCCCTTGTAGTCACCCCGTTGATAACGGGTTTTCGCGAGGAAATACCAGGCCTGATCGCGCACTTCCTTGGGTTGCTTGTTATTGAGAAAGGTTTCGAAAATAGTGGCCGCCTGATCATGAAAACCATACGCCAAGTAAAGCCCGCCAAGCACCAGGCCGGCTTCCTCCTGCTGCAACACCCTGCCCAGTTTCTGGGCCATTTGCAGACGCGTAATCGCACTGAAATGATGGCCGCGATAGGAATCAAACAGGGCATCCTTAATGTTGGGATCCTTAATATCAAACCAGATGATTTCAGCGTGTGCCGTCGAGCCCAGTAGCAATCCGGCCATTACCATGCTCAACAGCCATTTGCCCACGAAATGCCGTTTTGACGTTGATTGGCGGTTACCGTCTCCGTCTCTCATGGTGATCAATTCCACTCCTTGATGGTAAATTGTGGAAAGCTGTTGTTTTCAACGCTGTTGATATAAAGTTCGATGAGTGTGCGATCGACGCCGGAAATGAATTTAAACGACGCCTCGCGCTGATAATCCGGATCCCGCGGCACCTTGCCGGTGAATTTGGCTTTAAGCTCGTGGGTTCCCGCCGGCAGATTGGCAAGATACAAGCGATGACCACCCCCGCGCACCATCGCCGCGATATCCTTTTCCGTGTATGGATGGGCGGCAACCACCTGTCCGTCCACTTCCAGTTCCACGTAGTCCAGTTCGAAAAATTTGGAGGGCTGCAGGGTCACTAGGACCAGCAGTTGATTTTTGGGGGGGTAGGTATGTTGTTCGTCAATGATCTCAATGTCGCTGCTCAAATCCAGCACTTGGCGGAGTAATTTTTCCGCTTCAATATCAAGCTCGCGAAAACTATCAGTTTCGGGTTGGTCTGTGTTGGATTTTGCGGATTTGGCGCTGGAACGGTTTTTTTCAGCGGCAGCAAGCAGCAGCGGCTGACGTGACTCACCCGTCAACCCGGTTGGATTTGTACTGCGTTGCTTTGCCCCCGCGACTGCCGAATTGGCAATTTCAATCCCGGTTCCCTGGCTTGAAATTGCTCCAATGTCCGTTTGAGTGTCTTGTGCTGCGAGTACAGTACCTATGTTGTACAAAGCCAGTATCAGGCAGAGTACGAATATTTTTTGACTCACACTTACGAACTCCGATTCTTCTCGTCATGCCCTGCTTCAGGATAACCCAATAGTTACATAAAACGAAACCTCAAAATACATGTAGCATACCACGTACGGTGGCAGCCACGATGGGCGTCACATTACATCGCTAAGGAGTTACGATTAAGGGTACGATCGTTTACAATGTTACCGATATTCCCGGGAGTGATTACTACGGCGTTAAAATCGATAATAATATCGAGCCCCGGATCGATAATATACCATTCTGTCTAATTTTTAACCAATTCACAAGCAAATCATGATCCGTTGGAGCCATTTATGACGAAACCGGCGATATTAATCGGAATGGGTGAAATGGGTGGCGTGTTTGCCCGTGGTTTACTGAGGCTGGGCCGACCTGTGTATCCCGTACTGCGCAGCGATGATATGGCCGAACGGGCACAACAAATTCCAGAACCTGCCATGGTACTGGTTGCGGTGGCGGAAAAAGACCTGCACAGCGTTCTGGACCGTTTGCCGCAACAATGGCGGGACAAGGTCGCCCTGCTGCAAAACGAGTTATTGCCCCGGGATTGGCAATCCTACGGCTTCGCTGATCCCACTGTCATCTCGGTCTGGTTCGAAAAGAAAAAGGGCCAGGATTACAAGGTATTAGTGCCGTCGCCGGTTTATGGACCCAATGCTCAGTTATTAATAGATGCCCTGCAGAACCTGTCGATCCCAACGTTTTTGGTCCCCGACGACAACGCGTTACTGTTCCAGTTGGTTCGTAAAAACGTCTATATTCTAACCACGAATATCGCAGGGTTGGTCACTGGCGGGACGGTGGACGATTTATGGTCTAACCATCAAACCCTGGCCCGCGATGTGGCATCCGATGTTATCGATATCCAGGAAGGGTTAACGCAGCAACACTTTGACCGGGAACGCCTGATCCAAGGCATGGTGGAAGCATTTCACGGTGATCCGCAACACAAGTGCATGGGCCGCTCGGCTCCCGCCCGGCTGGCCAACGCCATTGCCCATGCCGACGAGGCAAAACTGGACGTGCCAACATTACGGGAAATATCTTCCAGCCATACATAATAGCCAAAACCTATAACCGTAACACTGGTTCGGTATGATGTTCATAGTCCAAACCCGTCACCTTAAGCTTCGGGAGCTCGTTACGCCTGCAACGTCATAGCGATGGGGCAATATATGAAGGCCACCCCAGGTTAGATTTACTGGAGCAGATTAACAACCGGCGCTAATAGGATTTACGCAGCTCCCATAGAGCGTTTAAACGGGCAATGACAGCCCCCTACCGATCCTGTGTTATCATTACCCCGCTGATTCAATAGCTTTTATAACGTATTCCATGAAAACAAAAATACCCGACTTTTCCCAGGCCAGGGTACTGGTGGTGGGAGATTTGATGCTCGACCGTTACTGGTACGGGGATACCTCGCGGATATCGCCGGAAGCACCGGTGCCCGTGGTGCACGTGGGCGAAACCGAAGAGCGGCCTGGCGGCGCCGGTAACGTGGCGCTCAATATTTGCAGCCTCGGCGCCAACGCCACGGTTATCGGCCTGACCGGGGAGGATGAAGCCGCCACCTCCCTGCAACAGTGCCTGGCGCCCCGCGGCATCGATTGCTGCTTCGAAAAACTGCCGGGTTATGCCACGGTGACCAAGTTACGCATACTCAGCCGGCACCAACAACTTATTCGCATGGATTTTGAAGACGGCTTCTGCGGCTACGACCCCAAGGGCTTGCTGGCGCGCTTCGAGGAAAGCCTGCCGGCGGCAGACATTGTGGTGCTCTCCGATTACGGCAAGGGCAGCCTGCAGCCCATTGAACAATTGATCAGCCTTGCAAAAGCCAGCCATAAACCCGTTGTCATCGACCCTAAAGGCACGAACTTTGACCGTTACCGCGGTGCCACATTGTTAACCCCCAATCTGTCGGAGTTCGAAGCCGTGGTGGGTAAATGTGCTGACGATGAAGACATCGAGCAAAAAGGCGAGCAACTGCGCGGCAATCTTGGACTACAGGCATTGCTGATCACCCGCAGTGAACGGGGCATGACCCTGATTCGCGAGAGCCATCAACCCCTGCATATTCCCACCCACGCTCGCGAGGTATTCGACGTGACCGGTGCCGGTGACACGGTAATTTCCGTGATGGCCGCTGCCATGGCCGCCGGCGATGACTTGGCCGACGCCATGCACCTGGCCAACCTGGCGGCCGGCGTCGTCGTGGGCAAACTGGGTACCGCCACGGTTACCGTTGCTGAATTGCAGCGCGCCATGCGCGAACAGGATGCCATGCAGCGCGGCGTGGTGTCCGAACAGCGCCTGCTGGAATTAGTGCAAGAAGCCAAACTACATGATGAAACCGTGGTCATGACTAACGGCTGTTTCGACATCCTGCACCTGGGACATGTGCAATACCTGCAACAGGCGCGCGAGCTGGGCGACCGCCTCATCGTCGCCGTCAACGACGATGCCTCGGTCAGCCGGCTCAAGGGTCCGGAGCGTCCCGTCAATCCCCAGGCACATCGCATGCAGGTGCTTGCCGCTCTCGAGTGTGTCGACTGGGTGGTGGGTTTTGACGAGGATACGCCGACGCGGCTTATTTGCAGCGTGTTGCCCAACATCCTGGTCAAAGGCGGCGACAATGAGCCGGACAAGATCCCCGGCGGTGAATGTGTGCGCGAGGCCGGCGGTACGGTACAGGTGATGGATTACGTGAAAAACGTCTCCACCACCAACATCATCGGTTCCATTCGCGCCTCGGATAAGGAAACAGGTAAAGAATGACGGACACTCCCCGCGCGACGCCGGTGGACGTGGTAATCTTCGGCGGCGGTGTCGCCGGTTTATGGTTGCTTGCCCGGTTACGTGGTCTCGGTTATCAGGCAGTATTGCTGGAGTCGCAGGCACTGGGCGCCGGGCAGACCCGCTATGCCCAGGGCATTATTCATGGTGGTACCAAGTACGCTCTCACCGGCAAACTCACCGGCTCATCAGAGGCCATTGCCGAGATGCCTGATATTTGGCGAGCTTGCCTCGCCGGAGAAGGTGAACTGGACCTGCGCCAGGTCAAACTGCTGTCTTCGCATCAATTCATGTGGTCCACGGAAAGTCTCACTTCGCGCATGGCCGGCTTCTTTGCCAGCAAATTAATGCGCGGCCGCACCCGTTCGGTGGAAGGCGATGATCGGCCCGAGATCTTGCGCAATCCCGCCTTTCACGGCCAGGTTTACCGGCTGGAAGAGCCGGTGCTGGATACCGCTTCATTGGTCAAAGCGCTGGCCGAGCCCCATCGCCAAGCCGTTTTCAAGGTTAACGATTCGGGCGCGCTGCAGTTGACCCAGAGCGACCGCGGTTGGCGGGTTCTATTAAATGATGGTGCGGTACAGTTCGATGCCCGGCGTCTGGTGTTTGCCGCCGGCAAGGGCAACGCATCCTTATTGGACAAGTGCGGCCGCAGCAGCCCGGCCATGCAGCTTCGGCCGTTGCGGATGGTCATGTTGCGCGGCAGCCGTGAACATCCGCTGCCGGGCGAACTCTATGCCCATTGTCTCGGCGCCAGTGCCAGTCCCCGCATGACCATTACCACCCATTATGATAGCGAGGGTTGCACTGTGTGGTACCTTGGCGGTCAGATTGCCGAGGAAGGCGTGGAGCGCGATCACGCCCGCCAGATAGCCGCGACAAAAAAAGAACTGGGTGAGTTGTTTCCCTGGCTGGATCTGACGACGATTCAGTGGGGCACGTTGCCCATTGATCGTGCCGAACCCAAGACGTCCGACGGCAGCCGCCCGGACAATGTATTTGCCGAGGAACTGGATGGAGTCATTACCGCCTGGCCCACCAAGCTGGCGCTGGCACCCCGCCTGGCGAAAGTGATTATTGAAAAGATCGAGCAGGGTAACGTGCAGCCCGGGCCAATCAACGAGCTGCCGAAATGGCCGCATCCAGGCTATGCGCCACTACCCTGGCAGGAGGAAGCGCGATGGAGCTGAGAGCACTGGGCAGCACCGGCATTGAAGTTAGCCCATTAGGCTTGGGGACGGTGAAGATTGGCCGCGACCAGCAGGTAAAGTACCCGAGCGGTTTCAACATTCCCAATGATCAGGCGGTACGCGATCTATTGGCACTGGCCTGGGAACTGGGCATCAATACGCTGGATACCGCCCCTGCCTATGGTAATTCCGAGGAGAGGCTCGGCAAATTGCTGCCCCACAAAAATGACTGGGTCATCGTTGGTAAGGTGGGCGAAATCTTCGAACAGGGCGAGTCTCGCTTCGATTTCTCTTCCGCCCACACGCGTATGAGCGTGGAACGCAGCCTCAAACGACTGGGACGTGACGTTATCGATATCGTGCTGGTGCACTCCGATGGCAACGACATGGACATCATCCATAACGAAGCTGTCTGCGATACCCTGCAGGAATTGAAGCAGGAAGGACTGATTCGCGCCGTGGGCATGTCCACCAAGACCGTAGAAGGTGGCATCTGGTGCGTGGAGAACATGGACGTAGTGATGGCTACTTACAATCCGGTCCACACCGAAGAGCTGCCGGTGTTGCAACGGGCCGCGGACCTAACCAAGGGAGTTTTAATCAAGAAGGGCCTGCAGAGCGGCCATGCCGATTCCTCCGCCGGTGGCTCCGGTGTCGAACAGGCTTTGCGCTTTGTGTTCACGCAACCGGTGCATTCGGTCGTTGTTGGCACCATTAATCCGCAACACCTGAAACACAACGTTGCCGTTGTCGAGCGCGTGCTCGCAGGTGATGTGTGACGGGCGAATCGTGATCAGGGCGCGACGTTATCTCATAATTGGCCCCGCCTGGGTAGGCGACATGGTCATGGCGCAAAGCCTGTTCATCACCCTGAAACAAGACAACAACGATGCCGTAATTGATGTGCTGGCGCCAGCCTGGTCCCTGCCCTTGCTGGAAAGAATGCCGGAGGTGCATTGCAGTTTCGAACAACCGATGGGACACGGACAATTTGGCTTGCGTTCGCGTTATCGCACCGGCAAGGCATTGCAACGAAATGACTATGACCGGGCTATTGTACTACCCCGCTCTTTCAAGGCGGCACTGGTGCCGTGGTTTGCCCACATTCCGCGGCGCACAGGCTATAAGGGCGAAATGCGTTACGGGCTGATTAATGACATGCGGCCGCTGGACAAATCCGTTCTGACACAAACCGTGCAGCGCTACGTGGCACTCGGCGTGGAACGTGACGCCGCCTTACCGCCCGCAATCCCGGAACCGCGATTGCGGATTGATGAAGACAACCAGCAGGCGGTGATCAAACAG
Organism: Gammaproteobacteria bacterium; assembly: GCA_050116575.1. GTDB lineage: Bacteria > Pseudomonadota > Gammaproteobacteria > SZUA-152 > SZUA-152 > JAKEGK01. Next base: position 14,376 of record JASFOJ010000088.1, read on the forward strand.
CGTGGCCTCCGCGTTGACAAACCGGTCATCGGCTTTATGCCCGGCGCGGAATACGGCCCCGCCAAGCAGTGGCCCGCGGCCCATTTCGCCGGTGTCGCCGATCACCTGGTGCAACAGGGTTGCCAGGTGTGGTTATTAGGCTCACAAAAAGACAACACCATTGCCGAGACGATTCAACAACAATCACAAAGTGAATTAGTCAATCTATGCGGAAAAACAAAACTGCGGGATGTGGTGGATCTCATGGCACTGATGCCCATGGTAATCACCAATGATTCCGGTTTGATGCACGTGGCCGCGGCGGTAGGTTGCGAAGTCGTTGCCATTTACGGCTCCTCCACGCCGGACTATACGCCGCCGTTGACAAAGCGGGCAACGGTTCTTTATGAACGATTATCCTGCAGCCCCTGCTTTGAACGTAATTGTCCCTTAGGACACACCCAATGCCTGACGTCGATCACAGTTGAAAAAGTTATTGCGGCCATTCAAGATAGCATTCACCAATTGCCGGTAAAGCCTGAAAAAAACAAAACAACAACGACTATCGAGCGATAAAACACCGTGCCTAAAATCAGCGCCTGCATTATCTCTTATAACGAAGAAAAGAAAATCGAGGATTGCCTGCGCAGTCTTGACGGCGTGGCCGATGAAATTATCGTAGTGGATTCCCTCAGCAGCGATGCCACCCGCGACATTGCACGTAAATACACTGATAAAATATTCGAGCAGGCATTCCTGGGGCACGTGGAACAAAAAAATCTCGCCGTCAGCAAGGCCAGCCATGACTGGATTCTCAGCCTGGATTGCGATGAGCGCCTGTCGGAACCATTAAAAGCTTCCATCGTGGCGATCAAGGACCAACTGGATAGCGCGGACGCCTACCGTATGGCGCGCAAAACCTTTTACGTCTACCGCTGGCTGAACCATTGCTGGTACCCGGACAAAAAAGTCCGCCTGTTCAACAAGCACAAGGCGCGCTGGGGCGGCATCAACCCCCACGACAAGGTCATCGTAGACAGTGACCGCATCGTGCCCCTGCAAGGCGATATCCTGCATTACTCCTTTGACAGCATTTCAGCGCATCTACAAACCCTCGACAAGTTTACCGATATCGGCGCCAACGAAATCATCAAGCGCGGTAAAAAAGTCACCCTGCTGTCGCCTTTTACCCATGCCACCTGGACTTTTATCCGTATGTATATTCTACGCCGCGGATTTCTCGACGGTTTCGCCGGCCTGGTGGCGTCGCTGCTGTCATTCATGCACGTATTCGTAAAATACAGCAAAGTAATATTTTATCGCCGGCGTGCCAGCGGGTCCGGACAATGAAAGTACTGGAGCTATGCATGTCCACCGGTGTCGGCGGCCTGGAACTGTACGCGGTGCGCACCGCCAGCCAATTATTGGCGCGCCACGTGGACTGCATCGCCGTGGTGGCCGACGGCACCATGACCGCCTCGCGCATGCAGCAAGCCGGGGTACGTGTTGTTCCCTGTAAAAAAGCCAGCCGATTTTTTCCGTTCATTACCGCGAAACGCCTGGCCCGGCTGATCGATCAACAGCATATCAACATTATTCACATGCACTGGGCCCGGGATTTAAACCTGGCGGTATTAACCAAGCGCTTCGCGCGCCGGCCGGTAAAGCTCATCTATACCCGGCAAATGATGATGACGCGTCCCAAACATGACGCTTATCACCGCGCTTTATACCGTCACGTTGATTTGTTCCTTACCATTACCCGGGAATTGACTGAACTGGCACGCCGTTATGTACCCATGCCCGCGGAAGCCATTCAAACGCTGTATTACGGCGTTCAGGAACCTCCGGTGTTAAACGAAAACGACAAAGCCGGTTTACGGCAAACCATGCATGTTCCGCCTGGCGCCTTCGCCATTGGCATGGTGGGCCGCATCGAGGAAATCAAAGGTCAGCACCTTGTCGTGAGCGCCCTGAAGCAGTTGTTAGATCAGGACGTCAATGCCCACGTGACTTTTATCGGGCCGGTCATGAACCAGGCCTACATGGATGATTTGCGCAAAACTGTTAAGGAAAACAACCTATCTCAATCCGTCACGTTTTACGGCAGCCACGACAACCCCATCGAGATTATGTCCGTGTTTGATGTGGTGGTACTAGCGACACGTCAAGAGACATTCGGGCTGGTGTTGATCGAGGCCATGCGTAACGGCGTGGCCGTAGTTGGTACCAATGCGGGCGGTGTGCCCGAGATTATCGACGATGGTGTCACCGGTCTATTGTTTGAACCGGAAAATGCTGGTGATTTAGCGGAAAAATTATTGTGGCTGTGTAACGGGCAGGAAAGCGACGAAAAACGCCGAATGACAATAGCAAAAGCGGGCAAGACTAAGGCTGACGAACTATTTTCCCAACAGCAGCACTATGGGCGGTTGTTGAAATTCATGTCCGGTTTACTTAACCGGGATCGATAGTGATACGTGCTAATGGTATGTACCGGTTAGGGGCATTGATTCGCGGCATTAAACATGCAAAAGGCACCAGCAAAATAACAATATATTTCAAATGACTGATCGATTGAAAAATGCTGACAGATATGACGTAGTATTCATATTTTGCGTATTTCAAATCGATGTAATTTGTAGTTAAGATGCGATCAATGCCCAGATAATAGCCCAATATCACAGAATAAAATTATTTTTGACGCCATTTATCACAATCAAATCACGTGAATTCAATTTGTAAGTGCAACTCGAGCCTTTGGTCAAAATGGGTAAGCTGCGGTAACATCACGGCTTTTCTCACCGACCAAAGTAAGAGGAGCACGTATGAGAGGCTACACACAGCTTACCCAGGAACAACGATACCAGATTTACGCACTGATGAAAGCCGGTCTTAACCAAACTGAAATTGCCGATATTGTGGGTGTCCACAAATCGACGATTAGCCGAGAACTTCGTCGCAATCGGGGGCTGAAAGGTTATCGTCCCCAACAAGCCCAACAACTCTGCCGCCAACGGCGTACGGAAAAAGTGGCATCCCGGATCCCCCATTCAACCTGGCGTCTTGTGAACCGCCTCCTGCGCCAGGACTGGAGCCCGGAACAAATCAGTACGTGGCTATGGCAGGAGACCAACGTGCGAATTAGCCATGAATGGATCTACCAGTACATCCTGGCCGACAAACAGGACGGTGGCACACTCTATAAGCATCTGCGCTGCCAGAAACAGCGTAAGAAACGTTACGGCACTCCTTCGCGTCGGGGCCACATTCCGGACCGGGTTTGCATCGAGCAACGTCCTGCGATTGTCGATACACGTAGTCGCTTCGGCGATTGGGAAGTGGATACCGTGATCGGTCAACATCATCAACAAGCCCTTGTTACCCTGGTTGAACGTAAATCACTGCTGACACTGATTGCCAAAGTGACTCGTAAAACGGCCGACAACGTGTCAGCGGCGATGATTGAGTTGCTAGAGCCTTTATCGCCTTGGGTCCACACGTTGACTGCCGACAACGGCCGAGAGTTCGCTCAACACGTCGATATTGCCAGAGAACTCAACGCCAAGTTCTACTTCGCGCATCCCTATGCTTCTTGGGAACGTGGCCTGAATGAAAACACGAACGGTTTGATACGGCAATATTTCCCAAAAAAGCATAACTTTAAAACCATCACCCAAAAACAAATCGAAAGGGTCATGGACAAACTAAATAACCGTCCCCGAAAATGTCTTGGCTTCAAAACACCAAATGAGGTATTTTTCGGGATTAAACCAACTGTT
>JASFOJ010000089.1:0-18065 GCA_050116575.1 Gammaproteobacteria bacterium
CGTGAATATGTAGCAATGGAATTATTTGATTTTACCCAACAGCAATTGATGACATTCGGCACTGCCCTGGTCGTGGCGGTTGTATTGTTAACGGCGGTCATCTGGGTGGTGCGCTATTTTCGCAATACCGCGCAGGACCGGCGCATCGAGAAAATTATCAAAGAGCAAAGCGAAGCGTTTGCCAAAAACGTTGTTTTGTCTGACGGCATGTACGGCTATCTGTTTTCGGATTACCTGGTTTTGATGCGCGGCAAAATCATTGCCATGGACGTGCATCATATCGAAGGTTACATTTTTGGTGGCGACCAAATTGACGAGTGGGCGCAAGTCATTAACAGCAAATCGAACAAGTTTAAAAATCCCCTTTACAGGCTGCGCTTGATCGTCCAGCAAGTCAAACAACTTGTTAATGATGCCGACATTGAAGCGCATGTGTTATTTGGTAAGGAAAGCAGTTTTCCCAAAGGTGTGCCCGACGGCGTTATGCGCTTTGAAAGTTTCCGCGAAGATTTGAACAGTCACAACAAAAATGACTATATGGCGGAATCCATGTCAAAAACGTGGGAAGAATTGATGCAAATTACCAAGGAACACAAACAACGTTATCTGCAGGAAACCCAGCAAGCCAAGTTTGCCAGGTAGTCGGGTTCTTCGTCGTTAGTCGATTGTCCTCACCACACGAAATCCAATAAAGATACTTTTAAAATCGGCGTTGTTGTAGGAACGTGCCGAAGAGCGGATATCTCGTGGCCGGCCGCTCCATGAACCGCCGCGCAGCACACGGAGCCTGCAATCGACGTTGTCACCGATATTCATCCATGCCGTGCCATCATCCGGCGCACCAAGATAACTAGTGTGCCAGCAATCTCGTGTCCATTCGAAGATATTGCCATGAATATCATACAGGCCCCACGGGTTCGGCGGGAAACTGCCCACGGGCAGGGTTTTGCCCCGATACAGGGAAGAAATTGGGCAGTCCCCGAAGGAATTTGGACCGTGATAATTGGCCTGGTCGGTAGTGATACATTTGCCGGTATAAAATGGTGTGACGGTTCCTGCGCGCGCCGCATACTCCCATTGGGATTCCGACGGTAATTGGTAATGTTCACCGGTTTGTTCACTGAGCCAGTCAACATAGCGTTGTGCATCGTGCCATGAAACGTTAAACACCGGTGTCTTACCGCGCCCCCAATGTTGCGGGCCCCAACCTTTGTCGCTGGGTTTGTGTCGCCCCGTCGCTTCCGCAAAACGGTCATATTCGGTGAAAGTGATTTCGTATTGGCTGATAGCGAAAGGATCCTCAAAGGTTACCCGATGGGGGGGGGTTTCTATCTCAAACTGCATTGGCTCGTCCGGTGTGGGACCCATAATGAAGCTGCCGGCGGGAACAGCAACCATGGGCGGTCCGGCGTTTCCGTCTCGCATCGAATCCGAGAAGGTTTGCAGGGGAGAAAGGTGCCTGGCATGCTGAAGGGCGCAGCCGGCCAACAGCAGTGTCAATACAACAACGTATCTTTTCAATCTTTCAACCATATTAATTCGCATACGATGATTATATAAGAAAGTCGCGGTTTTCGGAGCCATCGCGGGCTCGAAATCGGGCCTTTACAAGGCGTTATTGGCATTTCCAGTACCGGTCCCGCTGTCTTTTTGGGGTTGTGGTGATTATGATAACGGGGGCTCATGGACTAACCGGATCAATGATATGGCTGCAAAAAAGAAAACCGCTGCCAAAAAAGCAGCGACAAAAACGAAAAAATCAACGGCAAAAAAAACCCGTAGCAAGTCCGCTGCTAAAAAGAAAACCACGCGCGGCAAACTGGCGCCCAGCAAAACCCAGCGCGGTCTCAGCGCGGATGAAATTGTGCTGGGTATTGACCACAAGGCAGTGGCGCCGCTGGCCGAGGAAGTCCGGATCGCCGGCGGCGTTGCAATCGGCGCGTATCACGAACCGTTATCCGGTAGGCCGGTATTGCTTGCAGCACTACCGATTAACAAAGTACAGCCAACACCGTTCCAACGTGATTTATCACCCACCCATACCAAGCGCCTCGCGCAAAAGATAGAAGAAAGCGGTTCGTTTCTGGACCCTCTTATTGTGGTCCGCGGCGAGGACGGACGCTTGTGGACACCCAATGGCAGGCACCGCCTGGCCGCGGCGAAGGTCCTGGGCCTGCGGCAAATCACGGCACTGGTGGCTCCCGATGAGGACCTGGCGTTTCGCATTCTGGCATTGAACACGGAAAAGGCTCACAACCTGAAAGACAAAAGCCTGGAAGTGATCCGCATGGCGCGCAACCTTGCCGAACGCAAACCCCGGGCCAGGGAATCGCACTATGCGTCGGAGTTTGAGGCGCCGGAATTGCTGACCCTGGGCATCGTTTATGAACAAAATAAACGCTTTGCCGGTGGTGCTTACAATCCCTTTTTAAAAAAGGTTGACCGCTTCAGTGACCGCACCCTGCCGGTGAGTTTGCGGGAAAGAGAAGGTTACGCGGCACGCATGCAGGATATCGATACGCGGGTAAAACAAATTATCGAAAGTTTGCAAAAGCGAGGCTTCAAATCGCCGTACCTGCGCAGTTATGTAGTCGCGCGGATCAATCCAGTGCGCTTTCATCGCGCTAAAAAAGGCGAAACCAAACCACCCTTGACCATGGCTGCTGCGTTGACCCGCATGGCGACCTCCGCCAAAAAATTCGATATGGACTCGGTGAAACCCGGCGACCTGGCAATTGTTGCAGCGCTGTCCACTGAGTAATTTCATTTATTGGCGCTCTCTGAATTGAAATTGCCTCATTTTGGGAATTCAGGCAAACTGTTAAAATAACAAATCGATTGAGGATACGCAGGTGGTGGGTTTATATAAATATATAATATATACTTCGTTTATTATCTATATTTTACCGGCCGAAGGCTATGAGATTCGGGATGAGCGGAACAAACTGTATATTGGCGCAAACCTCGGATTTTTCGACGAAGTTATTGAGGGCAATGGATCGGTCTTGGGTTTCAACGCTTTAGTTGGTTACGACCTGGCTTCTTTTTTGGCAGTGGAAACGCAATTGGGTTATACAGGCGATGAAGCCGAAGTGTCAAATGGGACGGATTCGGCTTCCCTAAAAACCCATATTGTGTACGTATCCGCATATTTACGTGGAAACTGGCGCTTTGACGAATTTACACCGTACGTGTTCGGTGGCTATACATTCATGTATGCAGATTTCAAAGCCAGCACGACATTATCATTTCCCGGCTTACCCTCTAGTGTGAATGATTCGGAAAATTTTGACGGTGTCAGTTACGGTATCGGTATCGATTTATATGGAAATTCAACAACAGCGCTGAGCTTTAAATGGATCCGTGTCATCGATTTTGCGGAGGAGGATGGGGATGGGGAACTCGACAACTGGGTGTTGGGCTTAACACATTATTTGAATTGACGGTTCACAACAAAGCGCTCAATGGTGCGGATACAGAATACTAGGAAAATAAACCTGGACAGGTTCCATTCCTATATACAATCACAAAAACAAAAAAAGCAGTTAACCGTAAGGAGGATCGGCTAACTGCTGAGGGGGAGGGCATATACAACGAGGTACATGATAACGGTGCCGGGTTTACCTGGAACTTACCAGCAACGTTTGTGAGTATTCCAGTTCAACGCGGCGATTTTCCTCCGGCTTGTCACTCTCAGGTACGGTTTCACCGTAACCATCCACGATCAACTGCGATTGCGACACACCGTAGGTGATCAGGATTTCAGCCACCAATTGCGCACGCTGTTCACTTAATTTCTGATTGTAAGCCTTGGAACCCGAGCGATCAGTGTGACCACTGATGGTCAGGGTAAAATTGGGATGATTGTTAAGAAAATCAGCATGTGCTTTTAGTGCTGCCAGACTTTTATCGTCAAGATCGTAATCATCCGTCGCAAAATGAAACGTATACTGGTCCAACGAAGCCAGGTCCTGCGGTTCGTTATACTTCACCATTTGTACCGATTCATCTGTAGCAACATTGCCGGCGTCACGCTGTGTGGGTTTATAAATAGCCAGGTGCAGTGACGGCGGTACCACGGCATAATTATTATCCTTTTGATCAAAATCCCAGGATAAATCTTCGTTACCAGGCGCTGGTTGCGTGGATAACGTGCTGCCAAATGGTAACGCCGATGTCTCTACAGGGCCTGCCTGCTGAGCCGGCTGTGTGTACTCAACCGTCGGTGTTTGATCGTTGCCCGACGTTTCATTCCCGTTGGTCGTGCATGCCACCAGTAATGCAACGGGAAACATTACCGTGACAAAAGTTTCAACAAAGCGTTCTTTTCTACGGTTCATGATCGTTCTCCTTTAAAATTTCGGTCACCAGTAAATTTCTGAATCTGGGTGTAATTAAAGCGGAGGAATATGGCCTGACGGCGGCGGGAATATGCAAATGCAGCCATCAATTCTGACGAAATATGCAAAAGGCGTTAACCGGGTAAGATATTGATTTTTCATTACCGTTTGCCAGGGTGACGAAGCATTTCCTGACGCCAAGGTGTGATTTGCCGGTCGCAGGATGGTTAAATCAGATTCGTCACTACAAGCCAACAGGGCTATGCTCTTAACAAACGGTGGTATTAGTAACTACCGGTGTTTATAAACGGGGCGATTGATATTAATACACCTGCCGGGGTTGTTGACGGTACATGGGATTGCGACACGTGTGACAGGAGGCGATATGGGATACGGTTATCTGGCTATTGCGATCCTTGCTGAAGTTGCGGCAACCAGCGCGTTAAAGGCATCGGACCAATTTACCAACCCGATACCAAGCATCATTGTTGTTGCCGGATACGGGGTTGCGTTTTATTGTCTGTCGCTTGTGTTGAAGTCGATTCCCGTCGGCATCGCCTACGCGGTGTGGTCCGGCGTGGGGGTGGCATTGATTGCTGTGGCGGGAGCCGTCCTGTACAAGCAAATCCCTGATGTGCCCGCCATCATTGGCATAATCTTAATTGTAAGCGGTGTACTGGTTATTAATATATTCTCTAATACGGTGAATATTTAACAGCACCGTTAATCTCCACAATGTCGTATCGCCAGCTGGGCTGGCTCCTACACAGGACGTTACCATGTTGGTTTTTAGTGTGTAGGAGCCTGTCTTGCAGGCGAAAGCGGTTTTGTTCTGTGCTGAAGCTTGCTTGGTAAGGAGCACCGGTCATACGTTCTTGTCGGTCCGGCAACCTATCGGTCATAAGTGAAAAAAACGCGGATTCTCTCCGCAACGCCGTATTGTCAGCAAAGCCGGATACAAAAAACCGGGATCTTGTTTCTCTTTTACACTATATTGTGGTTTTAACGTCAACGGAGATATTAGCATGGACGTGAAAAATGATGTTTGGCCCAACGCCATGCCTGTGACCGGTCAAACAGCGAAACGGACCCGGGATGTGACAACCCGGGATATCGAACTGTTTACGCAAATCAGCGGTGACCGCAATCCTATTCACTACGATAACGACATCGCCCAAGCCACACGTTTTGGCGGCATTGTGGTGCAAGGCGGTGTTACCAGTGCTATTTTAAACGCAGTTGTCGCCGAGGATCTGCCTGGACCGGGATCCGTGTTTCTGCAGGTGAGCTGGAGTTTTAAAGCGCCGGTTCGCCCCGGGGACACCATAACCGGTGAAGTAACGGTGACGAAAGTCCGCGAAGATAAACCCATTACGGAATTGGATACACGCGTATTATTGTCCGACGGTACAGTGGTGCTCGATGGCAATGCGGTGTGTTATACCATGCCCATTAAACACCTATGAGAATTTGACTTTTGGTTAAAACATTTTGACGCTGTTCGGGTACCCGCAATACACCAGTTAAAAGCAAAGCCTGGTTTCCATTCACGGGGTGGGTTTCCCGGATTTGGTGGCTGGCGACAGGCGTAAACACCTTGTTGCTATATGAAACGTCTGTAATAAATTTGTGTAACCGTAAGAAATATAACGATATTTTGCTGCGCTTCGAGTTCCATCAAGAGTTAACGTTTTACTTTAACAAAAAAATATTTAACCATTAATAACGCAAATTTTTGCACACCAGGAGACTCCTAATATGGCCAAGCTGGCAATTGTTCAAAAATCACCTGCCTTACTGGATAAGAAAAAAACGGTTCAAAGCGCCGCCGCGATGGTGGAAGAGGTGGCCAATAACGGTGCGCAAATGGTCATTTTTCCAGAGGCGTTCATACCTGGATATCCCGCCTGGATCTGGCGGCTCAGGCCGGGTGGCGACTGGAGCTTGACCGAGGAAATCCATGCCCGCCTTTTGGACAATGCGGTGAATCTCGAATCCGATGACCTGGCACCGCTGTATGACGCCGCTAAAAAACACAAGGTGACCATTGTGTGCGGCATTGACGAAAGAGAAAGTCGGTTGAGCCAGGCGACGCTCTACAACACCGTTATTGTCATAGGGGCGGACGGACAATTGATCAACCGGCACCGTAAATTGATGCCCACCAATCCGGAACGCATGGTGTGGGGCTTTGGCGATGCATCAGGCTTAAAGGTCGTTGATACACCCATTGGAAGGATCGGCACGTTAATTTGTTGGGAAAACTATATGCCGTTGGCTCGATATGCACTTTATGCCCAGGGTATTGACATCTACATTGCGCCGACCTATGACAGTGGAGACGGATGGATTGGCACGATGCAACACATTGCCCGTGAAGGATGTTGCTGGGTGGTTGGCAGCGGTACTGCGTTAAAAGTCAGTGACATCCCCGATGACTTTCCCGCCAGGAAGGAGTTGTACTCTGAGTCTGAAGAATGGGTTAACCAGGGAGATTCCGTGGTAATTGCGCCGGGCGGTGAAATCATTGCCGGCCCAATGCGCAACGAACAGGGGGTTCTTTACGCAGAAGTCGATAGCGATCGTGTGGGCATAGCGCGCCGGGCACTTGACGTCGCAGGTCATTACGCGCGGCCAGATATATTTAAACTACATGTAAATACCCAGTCGCAAAGCCCGGTGGAGTTTGACTAAAGTTGGTGGCATTGGGCCATAAACCGGTGGCAGGATTATAATTGGGGGGGTGAGATGAAAAACGTTATAACGGTATTGTTAACGTTCAATTTAATGGCCGGTGGTATGCACGCGGTGTCTGCAAAAGAATCCACGGCCCCGTGGGGCTCGGCTCAATCGCTTGACATAAAATACAATCCACAAAAAGTTCTCTATGACGTAACCACAGGCGATAAAGCGAAACTGTCAAACATCCTGGATCGGTTGGGTTTTCTTTATAAACTCTATGGTTCGGATCCCATGGACAGTTCTATCATTGTGATTATTCATGGTGACGCCATCCCGTTTTTTGCCATAAAAAAATTCAGTACATTTAAAGAGCTTATGGTCCGGGCGCAAAGCCTGACCGTGGGTACCCCCATCGAATTCCGGATGTGCAAGGCAGCTGCTAAACTTATGGGCTATGATCCCAAAGATATTCACGGTTTCGTAAAAATGGTCCCAATGGCCGACGCCGAAATTGTTCGATTGCAACAAGAAGAAGGTTACGCCTATATGCGTTAGCGTACCGGGCGTCATAAAATGTTGGTAATCGTTGCATAAAAACAGGGCCACAAGCATGAACCGAATAACGGTAAAAGTCATTGTGCTGTGGCTATTAACATTTACTGTTTTGCTTTATGCCTGTACCGCGCGAAAAACTCGTGATTTTGCTACCACGCCAACGGATGAATTTTCGGGAAATGGTCATTTTGCAGTTGAGGTCCTGGCATTTCCCGACCTTGTCGATCCGAAGCGCGAGGGACGTAAGGTACCCATCAAGGTCCATTTTCCCCGGGATGACCAGGGCCCGTTCCCGGTCATCGTAGTGTCTCATGGGGCCGGCGGCAATTGGGATACCCATTATGCCCAGGCCCACCATCTGGCGTCACACGGTTACATTGTGCTTTGCGTTGAACATGTGGGCAGCAACACGAAACGAATGAAAAGCAGTTTGCGCTGGATTAAAAACCTGCATGATATGGTAAGGGATCCTAAGGAAGTCTTCGGGCGTCCGCGGGATATCAGTTTCGCCATTGACCAGGCCGAAAAATGGAATCGGTCCCATCCCAGGCTTCAGGGCCGCCTGGATATGAGCCATATAGGTATGTTCGGTCATTCCTTTGGCGCGTATACCACGCTAGTCGTAAGCGGGGCCAGGCCGGCGCTGGACTGGCTGGAACCGTCGGTAGAGCCTGGTAAGGGGCTCGGACCCGATCTTCGCGACCCGCGGGTAACATGCAGCGTCGCATTATCTCCCCAGAGCCCGGGTGGACCATTTTTTTACAAAGAAAGTTTTGGGTATCTGCGAATCCCGATCATGGGTGTATCGGGAACCAAAGACAAGGACCTGAGCGGCGACCGGCCGCCGCAGAGCCGTTACCAGGCGTTTTCGCTTTGGCCTGCCAACAATGGCGCCAATAAATATGTTTGGCTCAATAATGCCAGCCATCTTGATTTCGCCGATGGCCGCGGTTCGGGACGGGGCGAGTTCCATTCAAGTAACCGCGAGGACGTGCAACCCTTGGTGAGGGCGGCGACATTGTTTTTCTTCAATGAGCATCTTAAGAATGATGATACCGCCGATGAAAAATTGACTTCGCAAGGCCTGCAATTATATTTAAGTGGTAATATGGACGGTGTTGAAGTAAGGGCGAAGTAAAAACAAACCCGCGTGTGTGCATGGGATGTATGCGTGACTTTTGATGGTATTAATTTCCTACAGACAAATCGGTACATGCAGCCGAACCTGCAGTGAGTGGAAAAAATCTAACAGGTATACAGGTACGAGGCAGTGACATGCAAACCATAACCTTTGACGATTTTTTGAAAGTGGAATTACGGGTGGGGCGGATTATTTCCGCAGAGCCTTTCGAAAAGGCCCGGAAGCCTGCTTATATCTTGCAGGTGGATTTTGGCAAGGAAATAGGAATTAAAAAATGCAGTGCTCAAATTACCGCGCTGTATAGACCCGAGGAACTGGTGGGCCGCCTGGTGGTGGGAGTTGTCAATTTTTCCGAGAAACAGATTGGCCCCATAAGGTCACAATGTTTGGTAACGGGATTCCATAATGAAAACGATGAGGTGACATTGTGTGTACCCGATCAGGCGGTACCGTTGGGAAGCAAGTTACTTTGACCTGGCGATTGATTTTTACATTCTGCAGCGTTTGTCTGTTAGCGCACTCCACTGTATCGCCAGCAAGCTGGCTCCTACATCGGCGTCGACCCTTGTGGTTGGTTTGAGTGCGGGAGCCTACCGTGCAGGCGATTCCAATCGCGTCAGCAGCACCTTGGCTTTTATTACCAGCAGCGCTGTCAGCAACGTGTGTTGCAAAGTTACGCGTAACCAAACTCTCCCAACCACTGGTTTTGTTTGTAATCCAGGTTTATCCACTTGGGTATGAATTTTTCCGGCTTTTTAATCGGGAACGTTTCCGTATCGGGGTCATGGCCGCGAATTTCATCAATATTGCAGTGTTTGGTGGTGATGGGATGAAAAAACAGCTTGAGCTTGTCATTATCGGAAGCGAGAGGAATAAAGCCTTCCCCCGGCTGGTTAGGAAATGTGACTCGCAAGCGGATCAGACAACTGAAGTAAAGTTCCAGTTCAACATATAGCGGCGTGTCCCGCTGATCTAGGGCGGATTCTGCGCTGCTGGTCAGATTCACGGCAATGGATGGTGTAGTCATGATGCTTGATTTACCTCAATCAATTCAATTTCCAATTACAGCATTATTGTCTGAATTAGACATCTCGAGAAGAGAATTATTACATGCCTTGCCGGTTTGTATAAGTGATTTATCGTGATTCTTCGGCAAGCAAATCAATTAAGTCAGTTGTTTGGCTCGACTATGTAAGCCGCCTGCCTTGGCGCAAGTTAAGCCTGAGTTTTCTTTTTCGTCCGCGGTTCCATTGTATCAATCGGTTAAAGGAGATGCGATATGCTTTATCTGGTGCAGCATGGCCAAGCCGTATCAAAAGATCAGGATCCCGACCGACCATTATCGTCCCAGGGGGAGTCCGATGTCTCGCGCATGGCGGCGTTGCTCGCCGCGGCTGGAATTGTTGTTGACCGTATCGTGCACAGCGGAAAAACCCGCGCCGAGCAGACAGCCGCCATTCTGGCTAATTCCCTTTCTGATAGCGGTACCATCGAAGTAGTTGACGGCATAAATCCCAATGATTCCGTCGCAGCGTTTGCGGACCAAGTGGTTGGCTGGAATACCCCGGTGATGGTCGTTGGCCACTTACCGTTTATGGCGAAACTGGTTACTCGTTTGGCGGTGCCAGACAGAGAGCAACCGGTTGTCGAATACCAACCGGGTACTGTCGTGTGTATGGCTCCGGACGATTCCGGCCACTGGGCAATACAATGGATGGTGAGACCGGAATTATTACCCTGATGGTGAACCCGCCGCAGTCCACAGGCGTTGATCGAATGCTTGATAAACCGTCTTTTGCGCTTATACCCGATATGGGTCAATATTCAGCGTGTTTGAAACGTTAGAATAAAATAAAACGAATACGGTAAAGAAACAGGATAGAGAATGATGGCAAAACTGACGTTTTTAGGTTCCACGGAAGGTGTGACCGGTTCCCTTTATCTTTTGGAAGCAGCGGGCTCGCGAATTCTGTTGGAGTGCGGATTGATCCAGGGTCGCTATGAGGAGGAAAAGAAAAATCGGGCTCCATTTCCTTTCAAAACGGAATCCATAGACGCCGTGGTGTTGTCCCATGCCCACCTGGATCATTCCGGACGATTACCCAAGTTGGTGAGTGAGGGTTACAACAAAAGCATCTACATGACCAGGCCCACCAGTGATTTGTTGGAAATCATGTTAAAAGATGCCGCTTACTTGAGCATGCGTGATGCTGACTGGGAAAACAAGCGGCGTAAACGCTCCGGCAAAAAGGAAATCGAACCTCTCTATACCCTCGATGATGTGGAGAAGACACTTGTGCGGTTCGATGCGATTCCCTACAAAACCCCTCAGGAAATCGTCACAGGTGTAACGGTCACCTTTCATGACGCCGGACACATTCTGGGTTCTTCCATCGTTGAACTGGATATTCGGGAAGGTAACCAATCGCGCAAGCTGGTATTTTCGGGCGATTTGGGAAACAGTTACGCCGCGTTATTACGTGACCCTGTCAAGCTGCATGAGGCCGATGTGTTAATGTTGGAATCCACGTATGGTGACAGAAATCACCGACCGCTGGAACAAACGTTAACCGAATTTCGTGAGGTAATTAAAGACGCTTATGAAACTGGCGGCAACGTGTTGATTCCGTCATTTGCGGTGGGGAGAACGCAGGAGCTTATTTTTTATCTGGGTGAGTTGTATCAGAAAGGCGAGCTCAAGCAAAAAGCAGTTTTTCTCGACAGCCCCATGGCCATTGCCGCGACCGAGGTTTACCACCGATATCAGAATATTTTTAATGAGCAAGACAAGTCTGAGCTACGTCATGCCAGAGCGGGAACACTGCACAGTTTTCTGCCGGTGTTGCGGTATTCACAAACCTCGGAAGAATCCATGGCGATCAATAAAATCAATAGCGGTGCTATCATTATTGCGGGCAGCGGAATGTGCAACGGTGGCCGCATTCGTCATCATTTTAAACACAATCTGTGGCGCCAAAGCACACACGTAATGATTGTGGGATTCCAGGCCCGCGGAACTCCCGGCCGGGCACTGGTGGATGGCGCAAAATCATTGCATGTGGTTGGGGAAGAGATTGCCGTCAACGCCAGCATCCATACCCTGGGTGGATTTTCCGCGCACGCCGGGCAACAGCAGTTGCTGGACTGGGCATCCAACTTTCGCCAGGCTAATCCTCGTCTATATCTGGTCCACGGTGAAGACGATGCAAAACAGGCGTTGCAGCAAAAACTGATCGACGTACAATTGGATGCCAATATTGCCCAGTATGGTGAAACAATTACGATTTAAATAGCGGTTAAATTGTATGAAAATTTCATGACAATGAGGGGATTGGAGACCAAGGGCGATACGGAAATTGCTACAATGTATCGTTGATTAAAACGGCTGAATTTATTGTAGTAATATAATCTTGGCTTCATTGTATAAGATTGCAGGCCGGCGCTGGCCTAACAAGCCGATTACCCTGGTTAACTGAGGGTAAAATCTTTCGTGCAGGTAATAACGGGATTAACAGCAACTAGTGAGTGTGTACTCCATGACATTTAAAGATCAATATCCTTATCTCGATCAGTGGCTGAATTATGGGGGCACCCTGGAAATTACTCCCGTGAGTGACGGGGTGATGAGGCTCAAAGTGGGAGACAGCGAAGGTTTGGCGGACGACCACAGTTTTGAGGCTGAATCCGTAGATGAAGGTCTCGCATTGGCGGAAAAACAGGTTTCCCTGTTAATAGTAGAGGCCAAAGATCTGCAAAATATGTATTTATCTGGCCAGGTAAAATCACCTGACCAGGAAGTAATCCGCATTACCGGTGTCGAGCCGTTTCGCAATCCATTACATGGTGGCTCTGACGACAGCTAAGGTTTTCTGCCGGTGTTACTTTTAGGGTGCCTTGGCGTATTGACGTTTCCCTTCAACTTATTTTTCGCTAATCACACAACTAACAGAACTTTGCAAGTGTCGCCCGAAATTTCTCAACCATGTCCGCTTTGCAGTAATGATATCGTAAGTCAGTATCATTATGATGATCGTCGGCAGTATCTGCAATGCGGCCAGTGTGAACTGGTTTTTGTTCCCAGGCGGTATCTGTTGTCAAAGGCTGACGAAAAAGCCCACTATGATACGCATGAAAACAACCCCGATGATCCCCGTTACCGGCAATTCCTCCACCGCTTACTGCTACCGCTAACAGAAAAATTGCAACCAGGCGCCCAGGGGCTTGATTTCGGGTCAGGCCCGGGGCCAACCTTGTCAGTTATGCTGGAAGAGCTTGGATTCAGGACCAATGTCTACGACTTGTTTTATGCCAATGAACCATCGGTTCTGCAAAGCCAATACGATTTTATTACTGCAACGGAAACGGTTGAACATTTACATAATCCGGGGTATGAACTGCAACGTTTGTGGTCCATCCTCAAACGCGGCGGTTATCTGGCGATCATGACTCAGCTGGTACGGGACGAGGCAGCGTTTGCCAATTGGCGTTATATAAGAGACCCGACGCATGTGTGTTTCTTTTCGCGGATAACGTTGATATGGCTGGCGAATCATTGGCAGGCAGCGCTGGAGTTTGCCGGTGATGACGTCATCTTGCTCCATAAACCATAATCATTGCCGGAGGGCGGGCGTTGACTAACGAAGAAGGCGTAGTCAAATACCAGTTGGACTATCATAAATCGGCGGCCCTGCACGCCGCACTGATTAATGAGCTCAATGCCTGGCGCGCTATATTGTATAAACTGCAACTGGTGGGCCGAGACGAACACCGGTATGGCGGGTATGGTTATGGAAACCTGAGTTGCCGCTATCAGCGGCACGGCGAAGAGTTTATTATCACCGGCACTCAAACATCGCATATTGCCGAGACATCCGCTGAACATTATGTATTGGTGAAGCAAAGCGATGCCGCTCACAATAAGTTGATCGCTGAAGGGCCGGTAAAACCTTCTTCCGAAGCACTGACTCATGGTACGGTGTACCAATCGGATCCCGACATTCAGTTCGTTTTCCATGCCCACAGCCCGCACATTTGGAGCCGTGCAGCGGTACTTGATATTCCCTCTACCGGCTTGAATGTTGCTTACGGAACACCTGAAATGGCACACGAGATCCAACAATTGATCCGTGATCCGGCTGTAAAAGCGCAATCCATTATTTCAATGGCAGGACACCAAGACGGGATTATTGCTTTCGGTTCCACCGCTGAGCATACGGGTTTAACGCTGGTTAAATATCTTTCAAGAGCACTACAGAATTGAATTAAAAATATTCACTACTGCCATTGCTGACGATACGCAAACAATAAATTTCTTCATATTTTATCGTTTTAGTGGTACAAACCCTGAAAGATTCTCCAGTTTCTGTTCCTTTAGCCCCGCTTCTACAGTGTCAGGGAGATTAATATGAATATAAAACAAAAATTACTGTTGATTACTATTATCTGTCTACTTGCGATGCAACCGGTTGTTGCGGCTACCAACAGTAATATCACCACTGAGCGTATCAACGGCGTATCGGAATTTCTGATAGAACGGGCAAATGAAAATTATTTTTATATCTTCGAGAAAAAAATAAAGGATAACGAAAAGTTCCAGTGTTATTTTCCGACCACCTATTCATATGTCAGCGATGGCGATCTACGGCTATTGTTAACTACTCATGAAGTATGGGAAAGTGCTATCAAGCAGGATCTTGATATGCTGATATCGAAAGTTGCCGCGGAAAAAATTGCATACGCTTTGAACTTTAATGATCTGGCAGTGAATATATCCGACAGGTTTATAAGTATCGCCCAATACGTCAAATTAAAACAGGGAGAAAGGGAATATCCCATAACGTTTATCGAGAATAATACACCGGAAGATATTGTCACTACCGTGAACGCTTTATATACCCAACCTAACAAGCTAATAGAAACGCTGCGTAACGTGGATACGGAGATGGGAAAATTAGCGAGTATTGATAAATGTGGTACGGTCGCTAAAGACAGCAGGAAATTTATAGAAGATTATAAGCAATATTATTTGGAACTGCAGAACGCGATGACTGGTCTTAAAGACTGGGGCGAAATGCTTAAGGAGCAGAAAAAGCACTTTGTTCTTGATGAAAAGAAACTAAAGTCGGACTGCAAGGAAGGCGATCAGCGCTTTATGTGTAAGCTTTGGCAGCTTAAAGACAATGCCGGCAACGATTGGCAGCAGCGTGTACGGGATGAATTGGACAAACCTATCGGTAAAATAACAGCGGCAGTTGCAGGGGCGGTGGTAGTATATAAAAAAGTAGAAGATTATAAGCAGGTCGTGCAGGCAACTGATTCCAATACCCTCAAAGCGTTAGAAGCCATAAACTTATTGAAAGAAACGGGTGTTGAAAACAAAGTAAATATCGATGAGTTGAAAACACACGTACTGTTTTTTGCGCAGATTTCAGATGCGAAAAGTAGCGAAGAAGTTAAATCATTGTTAACACAATATACGCTGCCCGCTGTGAGTTTTTTCGTGAAACGGGAAAAAGATAGCCACCATATTCTGGTGACATCCTATCTGGGGTACGCGGCGGGTAAAATTGACAACCCGGCCGCCACCGGTGAAGACTACCAGCATGGTATTATCGCCCCTATTGGGCTGGAATACAGTTACGGCACGTCACACGAAACATCCTTGAGTTTTATGGTGGCACCGTTCGATTTTGGCTATCCCGTGACATTGAAGTTTAACGGTAGGACGGAAGATTTAAAGCTGAAAGATGTCGTCGCTCCGGCGGCGTATTTCACCTTTGGCGTCAAGGATTATCCGTTGAATATCGGGGTGGGTTATCAGCGGGGTGCCAAGATTCAGGGTGTGACAGAAGCGGAGAAAAGAATTTTGCTTTTTATCGCCTTTGATATGCCATTGTTTACTTTATATTGACAAGTAAAAAGGTCAAACTTTTTAGTTTTTCGAATACTTCAGGTGCGAATTTATTTCCCGCCTCATCATTCAAATGATATACAGACCTAATTGGGCGATTTCATGCACCCAATAAGGTATTGATTATTATCACAAAATCCGCAAATTCTCCCAGCCTCCGTAGTGAAAAATAGAAGTGTTCTCATTAAAGATAGTGCGCTCAATGGCATTTCAATTGATCTATGTCTTAGCAAACGGTGACACGCGATGTTACATAAAAGATGTTTGCGCAAGATGCGGCAAAGCGGTTAACTCGCTGGCAATACATTGAGGTATTTCGATTAAGAGCGGTTGTTATGCTAAAAGCCAGGTTAATATCCAGTACTATGAAGTCTGCAAAATCCTTACTTGCGGCACTGCCTATTATTATCGCTATGCTATTGTTGACCAGCCTGTTTATGACGCTAGTGTCCGAGCAGACCATGGTAGCATGGTTTCAGCAGAAGGAGTGGATTGACGTGCTTGCCGGCGCGTCAGCAGGCAGCATCGCGGCCGGGCCGCCGATGGTAAGTTACCTGCTGGGTGGTGAGCTACTGAGAGGAGGGGTCGGTTTGTTGGCGGTGACCGCGTTTATCGTCAGCTGGGTGACGGTTGGTATTGTTCAATTGCCGATGGAATCCCTGCTGCTGGGTAAACGGTTTGCCATCTATCGCAACCTGTCCTGCTTTGTTTTGGCCATCGTGGTGTCGTTGTTTACCGTTTTTACGCTGCGCTTATTGGGCTAAATAAGAGATGACCGAGCAACAACATGCACGAAATCCCAATAGACGTACAGTAAAAGGTGGTTGGGTGTTTTTTGGTATGGTAGTGGCGGTCTACATTATTACAGCAATAGTAAACATCAATACGGTGAAAGCGTCTCTGATACTGTTCATCGATACATTGCAGAGGATAATTCCGACTTTATTGCTGGTGTTTATTTTAATGGCGTTGCTTAATCTTGTTCTGGATGCACAGCGCGCAGAAGCGTATGTGGGTAAAACGTCAGGTCCAAAGGGATGGTTGCTGGCCCTGGTGGGCGGCATTCTTGCGACGGGCCCCGTGTTTTCCTGGTATATATTTCTGGGAGAACTTAAACAAAAAGGCATGAAAACACCCTTGATAGCGGTTTTTTTGTACAGTCGAGCGGTAAAAGCTCCGTTGTTGCCGTTGATGGTGCATTATTTTGGAATGGGTTTTACCATTGTGCTGTCTGTCTATTTGGTTGTGTTTTCAATACTCAGCGGATTAGTTACCGGCCGTTTAGTTGATGGTATAGAAAATTGAAGGGACCATGGATAGCATGAATTAAGAATTTATGGAAAATCTGACGCAACAGTTAATCGCATTTGGGCCCGTTCCATCCCGCCGGCTTGGGCGCAGTTTGGGTATTAACAATATACCACCAAAGTCCTGTTCCTATTCCTGTATTTATTGTCAAGTGGGACCAACGGTCTCCCGTGAGATTAATCCCCGGGCTTTCTTTGAAACGGAAGCGCTTGTCGCCGCCGTCACGCGTAAAGTTGACGCGGCCCGAGAGGCCGGGGAAACCATTGATTATTTAACGTTTGTCCCTGATGGAGAACCCACCCTGGATATTAATCTGGGCAACATGATCGATGCGCTGCGACCGCTGGAAATCAGAATTGCTGTTATATCCAATGCATCGCTGCTATGGCGTGACGACGTTCAATTGGTACTGAATAAGGCCGATTGGGTATCACTAAAAGTCGATACGGTTGATGAAAATATATGGCGTCGTATTAATCAACCACATCCGGAACTGACGTTGGAGAAAATATTGCAAGGCACCAGGGAATTCGCCCGCAACCGTCAATGTGAGCTGGCCACTGAAACCATGTTGGTTGCCGGTGTCAATGATCAACCCGACTCGTTAACTGCGGTCAGCGAATTTCTAGCCGGCATCAGTCCCGACAAGGCTTATTTGGCTGCCCCCATTCGTCCGCCGGCACAAGCTCATGTGCGTGTACCCGATGAACAAACCATTGTTCAGGGATTTGAAATATTTAATAGTCGGCTGCCTGATGTCCAGTATTTAATGGGCTACGAGGGCGATGCGTTTGTCTCCACGGACAATCCGCAACAGGATCTGTTGGCGATCACCGCGGTACATCCCATGCGCGAAGAGGCCGTCGCGCAATTCTTATCGAAAGCGGGGCAGGATTGGGGATTAGTCAACGACTTAGTTAAGCAGGGTGAAATAAAGGCAGTGCAATTTGCCGGCCGACGATTTTACACCCGCCGCATTAAACCGGTCCATTGATGGCGCCATTGTGATTTTCGGGTAGATCGACTCTTGGTTACGAACCGGTGTTTATATGTCCCTTACAAAATCATCCGCCCGGAAAAACGCCAAAGCGTTAGTCAATCGTACACGTTCTTCAACCGCCGGTGGCAA
>JASFOJ010000090.1:0-17878 GCA_050116575.1 Gammaproteobacteria bacterium
CCGCTCCATGCGCACCAAGGAAGAGGCCAACGACTATCGTTACTTCCCGGACCCGGATTTATTGCCGGTGGTCATCGATGAAAACTATCTCGACGACGTACGCAAAACCTTGCCGGAACTGCCGGCGGAAAAACAACACCGTTTTGAAAAGCATTATGGCTTGAGTGCAACCGATGCCGGTGTGTTAACCGCCGACCGCGAGATGGCGGACTTTTTTGAAGCGGTTGCCAAAATCAGTGACTCGCCCAAGTTGTCTGCCAACTGGATTATGGGAGACTTGCTGGGTGCATTGAACAAGCACGATCTCGACATTACCCAAAGCCCGGTGACCGCGGACATGCTCGGCGGCATGATCAAGCGCATCGAGGACAACACCATCTCCGGCAAAATCGCCAAGCAGGTTTTCGATGCCATGTGGAAAGGCGAGGGCGATGCCGACACGATTATTGAAAAGCAGGGCCTGAAACAGATTACCGATACCGGGGCCATCGAAAAAATCATTGACGAGATTGTCGCCAACAATGCCGACCAAGTGGAACAGTACCGCAGCGGCAAAGAAAAGGTATTCGGTTTCTTCGTGGGCCAGGTAATGAAAGCCACCAAGGGTAAGGCCAATCCCCAGCAGGTAAACCAGTTGTTGAAAGACAAACTGAAGCCGTAAAAAATTTCAAATATTTAACGCCAAAGCTCCAAGGTGCAAAGCTAAAAAGAATGAAATTACAAGTCTCTGTGTTTGCTCGGCGCTAATACGTAGCCCCCGCGCGCCGTGCTGAGTATGTTGATCGCCTGCAAGCAGGCTCCTACTCAGCAACAAACCACCGGGGTATTTTGGGGTGCAGGAGTTGATCGCCTGCAGGGCAGGCTCCGACCTAAGAACCATCCACCGGGGTAACTTGCGGTGTAGGAGCCAGCCTTGCTGGCGATAGTGCCGTCCGATAAACTGATGACGTGGAATTCTGCACAAGCCTGGACAAACAACCACGAGAAAAATACAACGCAATGATGCAAAGATACAATTTTATAATCCTCTGCGCCTTGGCGCCTTGGCGTCTTTGCGTTGAAATACCCGCGTTTCTGCGTTGAGACACATTATGCAAGATCGAGATTTACGCCAACGATTTTTGTTCGAGCACCTGGCAGTGCGCGGTGAACTGGTCCACCTGAATCAAACCTGGCAGGAAATTCTCAAGCGCCATGATTACCCGGAAAATCTTCAGGATGTTTTAGGCCAAATGGCGGCCGCATCCTTGTTATTATCCGCCACGTTAAAATTCACCGGATCAATGGTGATGCAGATTCAGGGCAACGGTCCTTTGTCCATCGCTGTGATGGAGGCCACCAGTGACCGTACCCTGCGGGGGATGGCGCAATGGCACGGGGACGTGACTGGTATGGATCTGTCGCAAATGGTGGGTGATGCCACCTTGTGTATCACGATTATTCCTGAAGCTGGCGAGCGTTACCAGGGAATCGTGGACCTTGGCAGCGGTAATATTAGCCAGGCGCTGGAAGATTATATGCATCGTTCGCAACAGCTGGATACGCGCTTATGGTTATTCGCGGACAGCAATCAGGCCGGCGGCATGCTGATACAGAAAATGCCCGGGGCCAGCTCTCCGGACTGGTTAAGTGCCGACGCGGACGCCTGGGCGCGCGTATCGCTACTGGCAGACACAGTTACCCGGGAAGAACTTGCCGGTTTGAGCTTCGAGGAGTTGTTATACCGGTTGTTTCATGAAGAGGACGTGCGCGTGTTTGACAAGCAACCGGTGAGTTTTCGTTGCAGTTGTACGCGGGAGCGTGTCGAAAATGTTTTGCGCATGCTCGGTTATGATGAAACGCAATCGTTGCTGGAGTCGCGAGCCACGATCGGTGTTAACTGCGAGTTCTGTAATCACTACTACGAATTTGACAAGGTAGACGTGGAACAATTGTTTGCCACCAACGTGCCCGCCGATACGCCGACCACTCGGCAATGACATTGCCCGACAGGAATTGATCCAGGCATCAGGAAACGGAGTCCCACACTGTGTGTGGGTTGTCATCCAGTTGCATGTGAATGCGCACCTGGTTTCTGCCCTTGGTTTTAGCCTGATACAGGGCGTTGTCAGCGTTATATAAAAGATTGGTTAACGCGTCCTCTGGTGCTAGAGAGACATCGGCGTGACTGACACCGACACTGGTGGTGAGGGCAATAATAGTGTCTTTGAAGATGGTGGGGTTTTGTTCCAGCGAGCTGCGGATTTTTTCCGCCAGTAAACGGCTGCCTTCATAGGAGTCGTTCAGGCTAAGCACCAGAAATTCCTCGCCGCCGATTCGGAAAACATAATCGTTGGCACGCGACGTGTCTTTTAACAATTTTGACAGGTTTATCAGGCACTCGTCGCCGGCCAGATGGCCGTAGCGGTCGTTGATTTGTTTGAAGTGATCAAGGTCGAGCAAGATGCCTGACAGGAACAAATGGTCACGCTGGGCCTGGGCGAGTAAGCGGGGAAAAATATCCTGCAGGTAACGGCGGTTATGCAACCGGGTGAGAGAATCGGTAATGGCCGATTCTTCCAGTTCCTGGTGGATGCGGTCGATCTCTTCCTGTTTTTCGCGCAACGCCTGCAGCATGTCCGCAAACTGGTTGGACAGCATACCGATTTCGTTCTTTTCGTGTGTCTGGTTCATTACCGGCAAGTTGCCGTTGGCGACGGCCCGGGTAATGTGAAGCATTTCGGTTAACGGGCGGTTAAAGTTGCGGACAATGATTAGACCCATCCAGAGAATGGCGAACGCGCCGGACAACGTTAACAACAGTACGATACGGCTGTGGCGTTCCAGTTTCGCCAGCAGTTCCCGCATGGATACGCCATACCAAAGGTGGGCGAGAGATCCGTTGGAGCCCGTCAGCATGATAGGCCGTATTTGATAGGATTCGGTGTTGACCTTGAGCAGGCCGTCGGTCAGTTCGAAAGACTGTCCCTCGGCGCCGGGCAGGTTGGACTGCAGGATAACGCCGTCTTTTTCAACAAATAGATAGCCGCCGCTGTATTGTTGATGTTTTTTGAGCCATTTATTGTCAATGGAATGGGTGAGTGCCACCACGCCCAGGCGCGAACCCTGATAAGAAATCGGCGCCCAGGTTACCATTTCCAGGTTTTTGCCGGATTGAGTATAAAAAATCGGTTTGTCGGAAAGCTCCAGGTGATTGAGTAGTGAGCGGGCCAGATCGGGGAACTCGTTACCCAGTAGAATGCGGCCGTTATTGCCCAGAATAATGCGCCGTTTAACCGGTAACCATCCATAGTGGCGTTTGTACAATGACTTGAGCGCCTCGTTGTCCGTTCCGACTTTTACCACCATGAAAACATATTCTTTCATACGCAGATCATCACGGACAATTTCACTGTAGTGAAGCAATTCCTTCTCTTCCATTTCCACGTTGCCGTTGAGTAGCTGTGCAGTGTTGGTCACACTGTTTTCCGCTTCCTCGAGAATAACATCGCGCGAATATATGTAGGTGTACATCAGGGTCGCGGAAAGAAATGCTACCAGCAGGATAGTATAGGCAATCAGCCTGAAGCGGTAAGTTGACAACATAAAGGTACGGCGTTTTGGTTAGTGGCGTTGCAAGTTCTACTGATTAAGGGATACTTTAACGGATTGGATTTAAAGGCAATAATTCATATTGCTTGGCAACCCGGCGAAAGGCGGGGCCGGTTTGTGCTTCCTTGATTAACTTCACAACGTCCGGGGACGGTTTGTCGTTGGTGACAGCAGATAATTGCCGGAAAAACGGATAGCTGCCGTTTTTTAAGTTTTCAGCAGTGGGGGACTTGCCGCCCACTTTAATGGCTTTTACGTTGTCGTCCGCGTGAAATTTCCAGGTGGAGCCGGTGTGTCCGATGGCGCCTTTGAAGTCACTGACCCGTTGCACCATGGCGGACGCGCTTTTGACATTGAGCCGTTCCTGACGGAAGTCCTTTTTGCCGGGCAGTATGGTTTTCCAATGTCCCGGACGTTTCTTACAGTGCAACCGGGTAACCAGTACAATGGGTTCATCGTTGCCGCCCACTTCTTTCCAGTTAATGATATTGCCACGGAAGATGTCCTTGACCTGTTTTACCGACAGGTTGTCCACCGGGTTGGTTTTATGGGTCAAAATCAAAATAGGTTCTTTGGCCAGCGGGTAAACGATCAGCTTGTTTTCTTTAATTTCCTTTTCCGACAGCGGGCAGCATACAAAGCCGAACGTCTCGTGGCCGGGGGCGTTTTGCTTGGCAGCCTTGATGCCGGCATTGCAACCGACGCCCAACATGGAATTTTCACCAAATAAGATCGTTTTGCGGCCGGTAACGCGTTCCAGGTCGTCCTTCAGTGCATCAAATACAATCCAGGCAAAATGAGCGCCCGCGCCCATCAGCGCGTCTTCCTGGGATTGGTCGGCGGAGGCGTTGAGCGCTGAGCCAGCTAATGCAGTGCAACACAGGATCATTAAAAATGAGCGCAGTTTGGCGGGGAATATAGCAGGCATGGAAATTAAGTCCTCTCTGTGATCTGAAATCGCGGCCTAGCCGGGCAATAATTGAGTTCTGATGCTTCCAGTATCGGATAAACAGGCCAAAAGCTTTAACTTTACCCGTCTCTAATGTTCTGATTTTCTAGGAGTTATCAGCGAATAGGTTGTTATTTGGACAAATGTGCGGTGGTGTGGAACGGTATGGCGAAGTAAATATGGTCGGTTTCATTTGCTGCTCCGGGGTTACGGCAAAAACACGCTCTGGCTACAACGATGTGCGTGTTCCATATATTTATTTAAACACACATCCGCAGCTTTTATAAAGCATTCGGATATAATAAATAACGACTAGCTCAGTGGCTATCAGGATATGGCGATCAGAGCTTTTATAAGCCTTTAATATACGCGTGAACAGTACAACTTGGGATATAAATACCACGTTTATGTCTGTAAATGGCAAAAAAGGGTGAAAAATACCATTTAATAATTTATATTATAAAAGTGGTAAAAAAATTAATATAACTATGGTTTTATATCTGATGGTGGGAACAAACAGGGCAATGAGGATCCTTTTTTAATCGAATTTCACGCCATTCCATGGTGGTACCATCCAGGAGTAGCAACCTTTCATCGAGATTTTTTCCCACATTAAGTAGGACTTTTACGGTTTCCAGGGCCTGAATACTGCCAATAACCCCGACGATTGGCGCTAAAACCCCACTTTCGCTGCACGATTCTGTAAGCTCGCCACTGTCCCGGTACAGGCAACGGTAGCAGGGACCGCCTTCACGGTCATTGCGAAACACGGCTACCTGACCTTCCAGGCGAATGGCGGCACCGGACACCAGGGGTTTGCGGGTTGCGACACACGCCTCGTTGACCAAAAAGCGGGTATCAAAATTGTCGCTGGCATCGACCACCACATCGACGTCGCCCGCGTACTGCGCCAGCTCTTGTGGTGACAGCCGCCGATCGACGGTTTCCACGTGGACATCGGGATTCAATGCTTGCAGGGTTTGTTTTGCCGAGTGGGTTTTGGCACTGCCAACATCCGCGGTAGAGTGAATAATTTGACGTTGCAGGTTGGATAAATCCACCTGGTCATCGTCGCTAATCACCAGCTGGCCAACTCCGGCTGCCGCCAGGTACATGGCCACCGGTGATCCAAGCCCGCCCATGCCAATAATCAGCACTCGTGAGTCCAGCAGGCGTTGCTGCCCCTCGTATTCAACCGCCGGCAGCATGATCTGCCGGCTGTAACGCAGTAGTTGGTCGTCATTCATGGGAGCAATCTAGCGGGTCCGGCGGGTAATTTCCATATCCCGGATGATTGCATGTTGCAGCGCTGAGGCCAATGAGCAATGTCACATTCGGGGTTGCGCTTAACGTGCTGAAAACTGCTGGCGCGCGATGAAAGGTTGTTACGCCCTGTGGTTACCCGTAGCGGCGAAAATAAGCGGGTCGTTCATCACGGCAACCGTGGGTGCGTTGGGAATAACGGCTAATGAAAATCTCCAGGGTGGATTTGGACTCGGCATGATCATAGCCCAGGTTGGCCAGTTGGGTGTCTTCGGCGTAATAAAACAGGGCCCGCTTGAGTTTGCTGAATACGCTGTTGTCCAGGTGAAAGCCCACTTCCTGCAACGCATCTTCGATCGTGTTCAGGGTGATGTGACGAATGTCGTAACGGACCTGGATGGCGTTATCACTGAGCCGCAAAACCTGCCGTATGCCATTGATGCCATTCAACAACAGAGCCGCCGCGGATGCCGGATCGTGTTCTTGTTGTGGGGACATAAACAGGATTTCGCGCTGTTTAATGAAATCATCGCTATCAGTGTCCATATTCTGATCGTAGCGATTGCCCCCGAATAATCAAGCAAAAATACCACTAACATTGACCGCGGCAACGCTTTGGTTTGGCAGTATTGTCCCGTTATTAGCAATTGGGAATAACGTTATTCGGGTTCTTGCGCTTTGGATAAGAACCGACGCAAAAAAGTTTATTTGAATAAAGTAATATACTGTTAGTTCGTTTGGGGTGGGTGCGAAACGCGGCGGGCCTATGTTGGGTTTCGACCTCTGCCAGGGAGCGGAAGCTGATCAAGGCAGCTGCACTGGCGTTCCCACGCAGAGCGTGGGAACAAGGTCAAATATACCGGTCGGTTATGGAGTTCCCACGCGCAACCTGGGAACGAGGCTGGAGTCCATGCCATTGAGGCCGAAGTGACCGCGGGTTGAGCTCTGGTTCCCACGTTCCGCGTGGGAATCAACGGCGAACTTAAATCATGCTTGTTGAGTTCTGGTTCCCACGCTCTGCGTGGGAACCCGATGCCGGCTAGGGGGATTCGGGCATTTGACCCACGGCAGCCCGTTCCCGCTCGGCATAGTCGGGATAACACAGGACGTGGGTGAAACCGTTTTGGTTAAACAGTTCCACTACCGCATCGCCCTGGTTATAGCCGTGTTCCAGGATCAACCAACCACCCGGTTTAAGATGAGCGGGTGCCTTGCGGATGATTTCCCGAATATCATCCAGGCCGTCGGCGCCGGCAGTTAATGCCTCCGGTGGTTCAAAACGCAGGTCGCCTTGCTGCAAATGGGGATCGCCGTCCGCGACATAGGGTGGATTGGCAACTACCAAGTCAAATTGTTGGGGTGTCAAAGGGTCAAACCAGCGGCCGTGATAAAACCGAACATTGGCAAGCTTCAGTTTGTGCCGGTTGCGCTCGGCGACTTCCAGGGCTGCGGCGCTGCTGTCGATGGCTGAAACCCGGCAATGAGACCGTTCACTGGCCAGTGCCAGTGCCAATGCGCCACTGCCGGTACCCAGGTCCGCAATGTCGGCCGGTTGGTTCTCCGGTATATACTGCAAAGCAATTTCCACCAGGCGTTCCGTTTCCGGGCGCGGGATCAATACCGCCGGTGACACCATTAAATCCAGCCCCCAGAATTCACGGTGGCCGGTGATGTAAGCGAT
This sequence comes from Gammaproteobacteria bacterium, assembly GCA_050116575.1. Taxonomy (GTDB): domain Bacteria; phylum Pseudomonadota; class Gammaproteobacteria; order SZUA-152; family SZUA-152; genus JAKEGK01. The sequence continues at coordinate 7,485 of JASFOJ010000090.1, forward strand.
GGGTTCACCCTGGTAGCGGCGTGCCAGCAGTGTCTGAAAACGGTTTTGTTGTTGGGGTGTTAATAAACGTTCCGGCCAGGTGTATAAGTAACTGCGCGGTTGGTCAATGGCGTTGGCCAGCAGGATATCCGCTTCCAGTTTGGCGCTGGCATGGGGGAGGGTGTTCAACTGTTGCCGCGCCTCGGCAAGCGCTTGCTCGATGGTGTTCATAAAGATGTGCCAGGTTGTATATAACCGGGACTGAACCGTTATTCGTTTAACTATTCGTTTAACGCGGTCAGCATCTGCGCCTGATTTTCACTGACCAGCGGTTCCACCACCAGGTCCAGCCGGCCCTGCATGACTTCTTCCAGTTTATAGAGCGTCAGGTTGATGCGATGGTCGGTGACTCGTCCCTGTGGGTAATTATAAGTGCGGATGCGCTCGGAACGGTCACCGGAGCCTACCTGGTTTTTACGGGTCTGCGCCTGTTCTTTCTCCTGTTGTTCCAGTTCCATGTCATAGAGCTTGGCTTTCAACAACGACATGGCTCGCGCCCGGTTTTTGTGTTGTGAACGTTCATCCTGGCATTCCACCACGATACCCGTTGGTAGATGCGTTAACCGAATAGCGGAGTCGGTCTTGTTAACGTGCTGACCGCCGGCACCGGACGCTCGGAAGGTATCCACCTTCAAATCATTGGAATTAATATCTTGCTCCTCGATTTCCGGTGCCTCCGGCATAATGGCCACCGTACACGCCGAGGTGTGAATACGCCCCTGGGATTCGGTTTCCGGTACCCGTTGCACCCGGTGCGCGCCGGATTCAAATTTAAGCTTGGAGTAGGCACCCTGCCCCTCAATACGGGCGATAATTTCTTTGTAACCACCGTGTTCGCCCAGGCTTTCACTGATCACTTCCACACGCCAGCGCTGCAGTTCGGCATAGCGTGAATACATGCGAAACAGGTCCCCCACGAAAATGGCTGCTTCATCGCCGCCGGTGCCGGCGCGGATTTCCAAAAAGATGTTGGCCTCGTCGTTGGGGTCTTTGGGCAACAACAGCTTCTGTAGTTCCAGTTCCAGTTGGTCCCGTTTGGCGCTGCTGTCTTTTAATTCCGTGTCCGCCATTTCACGGATGTCCGGGTCGCTGTCTTTTAACATGCTTTGCGCCGCGTCGATGTCTTCCAGCGTTTCCTGGTATTTTTCAAAAACATCAACCACCGGGCTGATTTGGGCGTGTTCCTTGGATAAGTCGCGGAACTGATTCTGGTCGGAGATGACACCGGGATCGGCCAACAGGGCATTGATTTCCTCAAGGCGATCGGACAGCGTCTCCAGTTTGCTGCGGATGGATGGTTTCACGGCGGGTTAGATGTCGGAGTCTTTGATATTAAAGATATCACGCGCGGCATCAAAGATGTCGTTGCGTCCGTCGTAGCCCGCCTGTTTGAGCATGACACTGGGGGTATGTACGAATTTATTCGTTAACCGGTGCGCCAGTTGAGACATGACTTCCTGCGGGCTTTTACCGCTGGCCAGCAACGCAATGGCTCTTTCCAGTTCCTCGTCTCGCTGGTGTTCCGCATGCTCGCGTACCGCCCGGATCGTGGATACCGCGCCCAGCGAGCGCAGCCAGTTCATAAAATGGGAAACCTGGGTATCGATGATTTCTTCGGCCTGCTCGGCGGCTTCCAGCCGGGAGCGCATACCTTCCTGGATAATTTCCTGCATATCATCAACCGTATACAGGTAGACGTCGTCGAGGCTGTCTACTTCGGATTCGATATCCCGCGGCACGGCGATATCGATCATCAGGATTGGCCGATGCTTGCGGATTTTCAGCGCGCTCTCCACGGAGCCTTTGCCGAGAATGGGCAGCGGACTGGCAGTGGATGAAATAACGATGTCAGCTTCCGCCAAATGACCGGGGATATCCGGCAAGGAAATGGCATAAGCATTGAACTCAGAGGCCAAATTATGTGCACGCTCGATCGTGCGGTTGGCAATGATCATGCGCCCGATACCGGATTCATGCAGGTGCCGGGCCGCCAACTCAATGGTTTCACCGGCGCCAATGAGCAGCGCCGTATGGTCGTTTAAGTTGCTAAATATTTGTTTTGAAAGGCTAACAGCAGCGAACGCCACGGACACCGGGCTGGCCCCGATCTGGGTGTCGGTGCGGACTTGTTTCGCAACAGCGAATGTATATTGAAAAAGGCGGTCTAATAAACTCCCAAGGGTGCCTGCCTCGGAAGCAGCCATGTAGGCATCTTTCATTTGGCCCAGAATTTGCGGTTCTCCCAGGACCATTGAGTCCAGGCCGCTGGCGACACGCAGCACATGGCGCACGGCATCATGATCGGGGTGTGCGTAAATGTAAGGCTGAATATCGCGCTCGCCCAGCTGATGATACTGGCGTACCCAGTTGACCATCATGGCCAGGTCATTGCGCTCCAGGCCGCAATACACTTCGGTGCGGTTGCAGGTCGATATTATAGCGGCCTCATTGACCGCAGGCTGGGCGACTAAGTCTTTGAGTGCATGGCTGATTTTGCCGGGCTCAAAGGCAACTCGCTCGCGAATATCGACGGGCGCCGTTTTGTGGTTGATTCCGAATGCTAATATGGACATAAACTAAACTGACAACTTGCTGTTATTAAATTTTGATCGATATCATTTGCGAATACAAGTACTTGAAAGCCACAAAAGCTTTAATCTGCTAGTATATATTGAAGCTTGAAATGTTGTATAAAGATTTTGTTGCGTCTAGCCGCGCACATGTCATTTGCACATTATTTTGACAATGAATTTGGGGACTTATGTCGGCAGGAGTTAGGAATAAATGAAGGCAATTCGATATTTTGGAACATGTGTGTTGGCGTTATTAGCGTTACAGGCTTGCAGTATGACACCGCAAAAGGGCGACAGTGCGCCGCAGCAGGGGGCTCCCGGTGCGATGGAGCAACAGGAAGGCACTGATTCATCGACCAATGGGGAAGCGTCGGATCAAGTTTCCGAGTCGGAGTTTCCCGATGACGAAGGTCTGACCGACGAACTGCAAACCGACGTACCCCCGCATGTTCTTTATCAATTACTGGTTGCCGAAATTGCCGGCCAGCGGGGCGACCTGGGCCTGGCCGTTAAAAACTACGTCGATGTGGCCAAGGAAACCAGTGATCCCCGGGTTACCAAGCGCGCCACCCAAATTGCCATGTTTGCCAAGGACTATGAAAGTGCGCTGGAAGTCGGCCGGTTCTGGGTCAAAATCGCGCCGCAAGATGCCGATGCCCGGCGGAATCTGGCATCCGTTTATTTGCGTCTGGCCCGGCCCGCTGATGCGGTGAAGCAATACGAGGAAATGCTGCAATTGGTGCAGGACGAATCCCGGCCCGGTAACGGTTTTTCAGTGATTGCCTCGCAATTGGCCCGTGAGCCGGACCGTGAACTGGCCATGGGTGTTATGGATAAACTGGTAGAAAAGCGCAAAGACAATCCCTATGCGTTGTTCGCCCAGTCCCATCTGGCGATGCGCCAGGCTCGTTTTGAAAAAGCGTTGAATATTCTGGACCAGGCGCTGGAAGTCAAACCCGACTGGCCAGCCGCCGTGATTTTACGTTCACGCATACTGGCCATGCAGGGCTCGCGCGAGGATGCACTGAACTATCTCAAGAAAATGCTGGACGGTAACATGTCCGACAACCTCGAAGTGGGGTTGACCTATGCGCGCATGCTCACCGAGGCGCGGGAAATGGATAAAGCGCTGGATCAGTTTATTCGCCTGGCGGATCTTGACAGCAAAAATGTGGAGATTAACTACTATGCCGGGGTGCTGGCGCTGCAATTGGAAAAACTGGATAAGGCGGAAAAATATCTGGAAAAAGTCCTGAAAATGGGCAAGCGCGTCCAGGAAACCAACTATTACCTGGGCCAGGTAGCCGAACACCGTGGTAAATTAAAGAAGGCAATTAACCGCTATTCCTTTGTGCGCTACGGCGAGTTTTATTTCAGTGCCCAGCTGCGCATCGTTTCCATTCTCGCCGATCAGAAAAAATTTGATCAGGCGCGTCAGCAACTGCAAACCATTCGCACCAACAGTTCCAAACAACGCTTGCAGCTTATCCTGCTCGAAGGTGATATTTTGCGTGAAGCCAAGCGTTACCCCGATGCCAAGGAATTTTATACCAAGGTGTTAAGCACCATGCCCGATGAGACCAGCATTCGTTATGCCCGTGCATTGGTGGCGGAAAAAATGGGTGAACTGGACCTGGCTGAAAGCGACCTGCAGGCGATATTGAAAAAAGAACCCTCCAATGCCCAGGTACTCAATGCCCTGGGCTACACCCTGGCGGACCGCACCGACCGCTACGAAGAAGCCCTGAAATATATCCAGCGCGCTATTGAACTGGAGCCCGATGATGCGGCCGTTGTCGACAGCATGGGGTGGGTTAACTATCGCCTGGGCAATCATAAGAAGGCGATCAAGCATTTGCGCCGTGCCGTTGAGTTATCGGACGACCCCGAAATTGCCGCTCATCTGGGCGAAGTCCTGTGGGTTAGCGGTAAGAAAAAGGAGGCGCTGAAGGTGTGGGAAGGTTCCCTGGATAAGCATCCCAACGATCCAAAACTCATGGACGTTATGAAACGTTTTGGGTTGTGATTTCAAAACGGCCAAGTCATTTAAAACGCTTGTATCCTGATAACATTAATACACCGTTGACCTGGCGGGCCGGCGGTTGAACTGCTCGTTTGTATGATTCCTGTTTATCATTGTTACCATGACGGCCGCCGCATACTGCGGCGGTTTTATCTTGTGGCGGCGGTTGTGTTAACCGCCTTGCTGTTAACGGCCTGCGGCACGTCGGCATTTCCCGTTAAACCCGATGCGAATGACGAGCGCGCGATCGAGCAAAGGCAGGCACAATTCCGGAAACTGCAACATTGGCAACTTAGTGGGCGCGTTGCCATGATTACCAGCGAGGAATCCTGGAGCGGCCAGTTGTACTGGCAGCAGGGGCCCACGGACTTTCTTATTCACTTCAGCGCACCGTCCGGCCAGGGGGCGATGCAACTATCAGGTGATGAGCACGGCGTGGAGTTGCGCCTGGCCAACGGCGATACTTATCAGGCGGAAGACGCCAATTCTCTGTTACGCCAGGAAACCACCTGGGATTTGCCCATTGATGCGCTTTGGTACTGGATCCGGGGGTTACCTGATCCGGCGATGCCGGTAAAAGTAAAACTGGACCCACAGGGGTTGATCACCGATCTCACCCAGAAAGAATGGCGGATTCAGTACAATCGGTATGAGCAATATGACCGCTACTATTTTCCCCGTAAAATCGTGATCAGCAACCGGGACACCAAGTTGAAGCTAATCGTCACCCATTGGGAAGTCAGCTAGGGCGCCATCGGTGACAAACACATGCCCATCGACGTGAACTCAACCGATTACTGGCCGGCGCCGGCCAAACTGAACTTGTTTCTGCACATCACCGGCCGCCGGCACGATGGCTATCATAATTTGCAAACCATTTTTCAGTTTCTGGAATTTTCCGATCAATTGCAGTTTTCCCTGCGCGACGACGGTGTTATCCGGCGTGCCACCTCGCTGGATGGTGTGGCGGCGGCGGACGATTTGGCGGTACGCGCCGCCCGGCTATTGCAACAAACCGCGGGCAGTGGGCGGGGCGTAGAAATCACATTGGAAAAAAATATCCCGATGGGGGGTGGTCTCGGGGGCGGCAGTTCCGATGCCGCCACCACGTTGGTAGCACTGAATCATTTGTGGGGTATCGGTTTATCGACGCCGGAACTGGCCGCATTGGGACTGACCCTCGGCGCGGACGTGCCGGTATTTGTGGCAGGCGCGGCGGCGTGGGCCGAGGGAGTTGGCGAAATATTGCAGCCCGTGGACGTGCCGGAATACTGGTTTGTGGTGATTTTTCCGCACGTTATCGTTTCCACCGCACAACTTTTTTGTGATCCAGAATTGACACGTGATGCCCGACCCATCAAAATACGCGATTACTTCGCGGGCGAGGTATCGAACGTGTTCGAGCCCCTGGTGCGGCGGGGCTATCCGGCGGTAAATGACGCCCTGCAATGGCTATCGAGCCACGCACGAGGCAACCCAAAATCGCCGATGATGACCGGAACCGGCAGCTGTGTTTTTTCCGCCTTTGATGACGAACAGTCCGCGAATGACGTTGCGCAATTGGCGGCACGGCAATTGCCCACTGACTGGCAGGTGATCGTTACCAGAGGTTGTAATACATCTCCCCTGGTCCGCAAACTGGAGACCGTAACATCGGTATCGTCGCAGCCGTCATGAATACGCCAAAATGTTTGACGTGTCTCACTCAACTATTGTTTTTGTGATAAATAATAGTTGGAGCATGAGTAAAGTAACCGATTAATTGGGCCGTCGCCAAGCGGTAAGGCACTGGGTTTTGATCCCAGCATTCCCAGGTTCGAATCCTGGCGGCCCAGCCATTTTGATTATAAAATTGACACTATATCGACCTAACCCAGCGAATGATCACGTTGGGTTTTTTTAACACTCAGGATATCGAAAGCGAGGTTTAACGTGTCCAACGGCCGGATGATGGTATTTACCGGAAATGCAAATCCGAAATTGGCCGAAGCCGTGTGCCAGCATCTGGACATATCGCTGGGTAAAGCCATTGTGGGGCGCTTTAGCGATGGCGAAATTCAGGTGGAAATTATGGAGAACGTGCGGGGCCGCGACGTTTTCATTATCCAGCCCACCTGCCACCCCACCAATGACAATTTGATGGAACTGCTGGTGATGATGGATGCGGTGCGCCGTGCGTCCGCTTCACGCATTACCGCGGTGGTGCCGTATTTCGGCTATTCGCGGCAGGACCGCCGGCCCCGGTCGGCACGGGTTCCGCTGACCGCCAAAGTGGTGGCCACCATGATCGAGTCCGCTACCGCTGACCGGATTCTGACAGTTGATCTGCACTCGGACCAGATTCAGGGCTTTTTTAACCGTCCGGTGGACAATATTTATGCCTCACCCATTTTATTGGGTGATGTGTGGCGCCAGGAGTACCCCAACCTGATGGTGGTCTCGCCAGACGTAGGGGGCGTGGTACGTGCCCGGGCGCTGGCCAAACGCCTGGATGATGCCGACCTGGCTATTATCGACAAACGCCGGCCCCGGCCCAACGAGGCCAGGGTGATGAATATCATTGGTGACGTGGAAAACCGCCGCTGCGTATTGATAGATGACCTGGTGGATACTGCCGGCACCCTGTGTCAGGCAGCCGACGCCTTAAAAGATCATGGCGCGGCACGGGTCGTGGCCTACTGTACCCATCCGGTATTTTCCGGCAAGGCCGTTGAGAACATCACCAATTCGCAGCTGGATGAAATTGTCGTTACCGACACCATTCCGTTATCGGACGAAGCGTTGGCATGTTCCAAAATTCGCCAGTTAACCATTGCTGAACTGCTGGCCGAAACGCTGCGCCGCATCAGTAACGAAGAATCTGTAAGTTCGTTGTTCATGGATTGATGACCATTATCAGCCAATAGCAACAACGCTCATTACCGATACCCGGTGGGTGCTACACCGACCATCGGCAAACCGACGCACAGGCAGTTACCTTTGGTCGCGGAGGTTAATCGCCTGACGTTAACGAAAAACCGAACTAAATGAGTTGGAGTCATAACCATGAGTATCAATTTTAATGTAACTGCGGAAACCCGCAAAGACGTAGGGAAAGGTGCGAGCCGCCGCCTGCGACACGCGGGCAAAATTCCGGGTGTTATCTACGGTGGCGGAAAGGATCCATTGTCGTTAACCATGGATCATGATGAAGTTCTGCATCAGCTGGAAAACGAAGCGTTCTATTCGCATGTATTATTAGTCAAGGTTGACGGCAGTGAAGAGAAAGCCGTATTGAAAGATGTGCAGCGTCATCCCAGCAAACCCAAAATCATGCACGTGGATTTTCAGCGTGTCAGCGAAACCGAAAAGATCCACATGCATGTTCCCCTGCATTTCATCAATGAAGAAATCGCGCCCGGCGTTAAAATCGGCGGCGGTCTGGTATCCCACTTGATGACCAGTGTTGATATTCACTGTCTGGCGAAGCATCTGCCGGAATACCTTGAAGTGGATCTGGCGAGCCTTGAGGCCGGCGACTCTTTACACTTGTCCGATATTCCGTTGCCGGAAGGTGTGGAAATCCCCGAACTGGCGCAAGGACCTGATCACGACGTACCGATCGTCAGCATCCTCACCAAGAAAGGCGGCGCTGAAGAGGAAGAGGGAATAGAAAAAGAAGCCGGCGGCGGTGAAGAATCTTCCGAAGAGTCTTAATGCATTAAGACTGGCACGTTGAACGGACACCGGAAAGCCGACGTTGTCGTCGAATATTGAACTCATCGCCGGATTAGGCAATCCCGGCGCTCGCTATGAGGACACGCGACACAACGTCGGCTTTTGGTTTGTGGACCGGCTCGCGCAGTCAAAAGGCTGCACTTTGCGTCACGATAACAAATTTCATGGCGAAGTGGGCAAGGTGACCGTTGAGGGCCAGCCTGTCTGGTTGCTCAAACCCATGACCTATATGAATCTCAGCGGCCAGGCTGTTTCCGCGCTGGCCAAGTATTACAAGATTGGCGTGGATAACATCCTGGTTATTCATGATGAGCTGGATTTACCGCCCGGCACATTACGCCTGAAAAAAGGCGGTGGCCACGGCGGTCACAACGGCCTGCGCGACATTATCGCCCATTTTAGCAGTAAGGAATTCATGCGCCTGCGCATCGGCATCGGCCATCCCGGTTCCAGTCGGGAGGTGACCGATTACGTGCTGGGTTCGCCGTCGCGTGTCGAAGAACACCTGATGCGTGATTCGATTGACGACGCCCTGGACGTACTGCCGCAAATTGTCGAAGGCGAATTTCAAAAGGCCATGAACCATTTGCATAGTAGAAACTAGTCTACCCAAACGAATTTTCAAAAGGAAACACCATGGGATTACATTATGGGATTTAAGTGCGGCATTGTCGGGCTGCCTAATGTGGGTAAATCCACCCTGTTCAACGCCCTGACCAAGGCCGGCATTCAGGCAGAGAACTATCCGTTTTGTACCATCGAGCCCAACGTGGGCGTGGTGCCGGTACCCGATCCGCGTCTGGACAAACTGGCGGAGATTGTCAAACCCCAGCGCACGTTGCCCACTACCATCGAGTTCGTGGACATCGCCGGCCTGGTGGAAGGAGCCTCCAAGGGCGAAGGGCTGGGCAACCAGTTCCTGGCCAATATCCGAGAAACGGACGCCATTGCCCATGTAGTGCGCTGTTTTGAAAACGATGACGTGGTGCACGTCTCCGGCAACGTGCATCCGGTGCGCGACATCGAAGTCATCAATACCGAACTGGCGCTGGCGGATCTCGACAGCGTGGAAAAAAATATTGCCAAAACCGCCAAGGCCACCAAGAGCGGTGACAAGGAAGCCAAAGCCAAGCTGGCGGTACTGGAGAAAATCCGCGACCACCTGGACGCCGGCAATCCAGTGCGTTCCCTGGGGCTGAGCGATGAGGAAAAGCTGCTGGTGCGGGATCTTTTTCTGCTCACCGGCAAACCGACCGTTTATATTGCCAATGTCGCCGAAGACGGCTTCGACAACAATCCATTCCTGGACAAAGTCAAAGAGCTGGCCGCCACCGAAGGCGCCGAAGTCGTGCCGGTATGCGCCGCCATCGAAGCGGAACTGGTGGAACTGGACGACGAAGAGCGTGACGAATTCTTAAAGGACATCGGACTGGAAGAACCGGGACTGAACCGCGTCATCCGTGCCGGCTACAAGCTGCTGGGTCTGTTGACGTATTTTACCGCCGGTGAAAAAGAAGTGCGCGCCTGGACCGTACGCGCCGGCTCCACCGCGCCACAGTCCGCCGCCGCCATCCACACCGATTTTGAAAAAGGATTCATTCGCGCCGAGGTGGTGTCCTACGATGATTTCGTCCAATACAACGGCGAACAGGGTGCCAAGGAAGCGGGCAAATGGCGCCTGGAAGGCAAGGACTACATCACGCACGACGGCGATGTCATGCACTTTCGTTTTAACGTATAACGGTTTCCAAAACAGCGCAATTTACTGATTTTCAAGCGGTAAAATCAAAACTAAATACGCGGATTGGTTCTGTTTTGCGCAAAATCACTTGCAAATACAGGGCGGATTCCGGTATCGTTACGCCTCTTTTCCCGCGCAAGTCTCAATGGCTACGTAGCTCAGCTGGTTAGAGCACATCACTCATAATGATGGGGTCGGTGGTTCGAATCCACCCGTAGCCACCACATATCATTTCAAATTTTATGCAGCTCTAGCCTAAGTGGTTCTAATAGGGAACCACCGACCCCGCTTTTTATTTGGG
>JASFOJ010000091.1:0-17645 GCA_050116575.1 Gammaproteobacteria bacterium
TACGTAGCTATTCATATATGAAACGTGTACGGGGTAAAAAAGAAGCAGGTTGAATTTTTCATGTTGTTGCCCGCCGGATTGCGTTAAAATGGCCGCCAGGACCAGGGACGTGGCAAGGCACTATATGGCAAGTAATTGGAAAGTATTTGGAAAATAATTGGAAAGATAGGAGGCGGCGCGGGGCGGAAAATTAACGGTATATTAATTGAATGGTAACCGAAAAGTAACTGAACGTTACGGACTGTTTATTTTTACGGTTGTTCTTTGCCTATGTTAGTTCTTCGTCTATATTAGTGCTTTACCGTTGATTATGTGCGGTACCGGCATTGGATTAAATCGCGCAACGGCGGCAGGGAATGTGTACGCCATTAATGTCCGGTTCAAATACCCAGTACAGCGAACAGATACCTGTATAGATATAATTAATAGAAACAAAATCATTATCGTCTTACAATCAATGCGTCACAACTGCGGACGATCATTGAATACCATCATCAAACCTTTAAAAAAGAAACCGGCATGTTAATTTTACGGGGTTGCCCGGCGCTATCGGCTTTTCGCATCGATAAACTCAAATCCCAATTGCGCCACAGTGGTGTGTCTGTGCAAGACATTACGACACACTATGTTCACCTGATCGATGTAGCAGAGCCACTTTCCACGGAACATCATAGCGTTTTGGAAAAAATATTGAGCTATGGTCCCGGCTTCGAGGAACAGGCGCTTAATGGTTTATCGTTATACGTATTGCCGCGTCCCGGTACGATCTCACCCTGGTCCAGCAAGGCAATGGATATCGCTCATCACTGCGGCCTGCAAACGGTCCGGCGTATTGAGCGGGGCATCCAGTACGACATCGCCCTTGCTCAAGATACGGATAACCCACCGTTGGCGTTAATCAATCCAGTCATCCATGACCGTATGACTGAAGTCGTGTGGCGGAACCTGGACGATGCCGAACGAATGTTTGTGCAGGGGGAACCGGCGCCGTTAAACCGTGTTGACATTTTGCAGCACGGGCGCGATGCACTGGTGGATGCCAACCGTGCCATGGGGCTGGCGCTGGCGCCGGACGAAATCGATTACCTGGTGGAAAATTTCAATACCCTGCAACGCAATCCCACCGACGTGGAACTGATGATGTTCGCCCAGGCGAACTCCGAGCACTGCCGGCACAAGATTTTCAACGCCGACTGGATCGTCGACGGTCAACCGCAGGATCATTCCCTGTTTAAAATGATCCGTAACACTTATCAGCAGCATCCGGAAAAAATACTGTCGGCCTATTCCGACAACTCCGCCGTTATCGAGGGCTGTAACGCCGGGCGCTTTTACCCGGACTCACAATCCGGCGAATATCGCTATCACCAGGAACCGGTACATATCCTGATGAAAGTGGAAACCCACAACCACCCGACGGCCATATCGCCCTTTCCCGGCGCGGCAACGGGGTCCGGAGGCGAAATCCGTGATGAAGGTGCCACCGGCCGCGGTTCCAAACCCAAGGCGGGATTGTGTGGTTTTACCGTGTCGAATCTGTGCATCCCGGAATACCTGCAGCCCTGGGAACACGATTATGGCAAACCCGGGCGTATTGATTCCGCGCTGGATATTATGCTGGAAGGCCCCATTGGTGCAGCTTCGTTTAACAACGAATTCGGTCGCCCCAATATCTGCGGTTATTTTCGTACCTTTGAGTTGTCTGTCCCCACGCCGGATGGTAATGAAGTACGCGGCTATCACAAACCGATTATGCTGGCCGGTGGCCTGGGCAACATCCGTGAAGATCACGTGGAAAAGGGGCAAATTCCAGCCGGTGCCAAACTGGTGGTGCTGGGTGGGCCTGCCATGTTAATCGGACTCGGCGGCGGCGCCGCGTCCAGTATGGCCACCGGCGAAAGCCACGAAGACCTGGATTTCGCCTCGGTGCAGCGCAGTAACCCCGAAATCCAGCGCCGCGCCCAGGAAGTAATCGATCAATGCTGGCAACTGGGCGATGATAACCCGGTGGTGTCGGTGCACGATGTGGGCGCCGGCGGCTTGTCCAATGCCATTCCGGAACTGGTCAATGACAGTGAGCTTGGCGGGCAATTGAATCTGCGTGACATTCCCAACGACGACAGCAGTATGTCACCCATGGAAATCTGGTGTAACGAAGCGCAGGAACGTTATGTTCTGGCCATTGATGCACAACAGTTGCCGCGCTTCGAAGCGATTTGCCGGCGCGAGCGTTGTCCCTATGCCATAGTAGGTGAGGCGACACAACAGCAACAACTGGTAATGCAGGACGCGCATTTTGACAATCGTCCCATCGATATGCCGCTGAACGTGTTATTGGGCAAACCGCCGAAAATGCTGCGCGATGTCAGTCACCGGGATTGTGTTATACCATCCCTGCAGTTGGATGATATCAATTTGCAGGAAGCGGCCCTGCGGGTGTTAAGGGCGCCGGTGGTGGCCAATAAATCCTTTTTAATCACCATTGGTGATCGCACGGTCACCGGTTTGGTAACCCGCGATCAAATGGTGGGCCCCTGGCAGGTGCCCGTTGCCGATGCGGGCGTAACCGCGGCCAGCTTCGATACCTGTCAAGGCGAAGCCATGGCTATGGGAGAGCGGACACCGCTGGCATTGTTGAATGCACCGGCATCAGCGCGCATGGCCATCGGTGAAGCGGTTACCAATATCGCGGCGGCCGCTATTAATGACATCAGTGATATTAAGTTGTCTGCCAACTGGATGGCGCCGGCGGGGCATCCCGGCGAAGATGCCGCGCTTTATGATGCGGTAAGTGCGGCGGGCATGGACCTGTGTCCGCAATTGGGTATTACCATACCGGTGGGCAAGGATTCCATGTCCATGAAAACGGTCTGGCAGGAGCACGATGAGGAAAAATCCGTGACTGCGCCGGTATCGCTCATCGTGTCGGCGTTTGCACCGGTGATGGATGTGCTTAAAACAACAACACCGCAGTTAAGTAACCTGAATGGTGATACCTGTCTTATTTTTATTGATTTGGGTGGCGGCCGCAACCGCCTGGGCGGATCGGTGCTGGCGCAAACCCATTCGCAACTGGGTGGGGAGGCGCCGGATGTCGACGCCGCTTTATTAAAACAGTTTTTCGCCGCGATTCAGGCGTTGCGCGATAATCGGCTGTTGCTGGCTTATCACGATCGTTCCGACGGCGGTCTGTGGGTGACATTGTGCGAAATGGCTTTCGCGGGACATGCCGGTATTACCGTGGATTTGCATGGGTTGGGTGACAATGCGCTGCAGGTACTGTTTAACGAGGAACTGGGTGCTGTTATACAAATTGACAACGGCAATCGGGAACAGGTTAACGATATTCTGCAGAAAAACGGGCTGGATGATGTCAGTTACGTTATTGGCCGGCCTAATCGTGACGACCGTGTAATTGTTACCAATGGCAGTGAACAGTGGCTGGCTATGCCGCGTTCGCAATTGCAACGAACCTGGTCGGAGACCAGTTATCACATGCAATTACTACGAGATAATCCCCATTGCGCGCAACAGGAATTCGATGCGCTACTGGATATCGATGATCCGGGATTAAGCGTCAAAGCTACCTTTGATATCAACGAAGACATCGTGGCGCCTTTTATCAACAAAGGAGTGAGGCCCAAGGTTGCTATTTTGCGGGAACAGGGTGTCAATGGACACGTTGAAATGGCGGCAGTGTTTGACCGCGCCGGTTTCACCGCCATTGATGTCCACATGAGTGACGTCATGGAACGACGCATCAGCCTGGATGACATGCAGGGTATCGTGGCCTGCGGCGGATTTTCCTATGGTGACGTGCTTGGTGCCGGTGAAGGCTGGGCCAAGTCCATTTTGTTCAACGCGTTTGCCCGTGACGAATTTGAACGTTTCTTCCATCGGGATGACAGTTTCGGGCTGGGTGTGTGTAACGGTTGCCAGATGATGTCAAACCTTTATCAGTTGGTCCCCGGTGCACAACACTGGCCCCGGTTTGTGCGCAATACCTCGGAGCAGTTCGAGGCCCGATTCTCCCTGGTGGAAGTACAGCCATCGCCGTCATTGTTTTTTCAAGACATGGCTGGCTCTCGCATGCCTATCGCCGTGGCCCATGGCGAAGGGCGCGTGCAATTGCGCGCCGAAACCCGCACTGCCGATCTGCACGATAACGCACTGGTGGCGTTGCAGTTTGTGGATCACTATGGCGAGGCGACAGAACGCTATCCCTTTAATCCCAATGGATCACCGCAAGGCATTACCGGCCTGACCACGACCGACGGGCGTTTTACCATTATGATGCCTCATCCGGAACGGGTATTTCGTTCGGTGCAAAATTCCTGGCATCCCGACGACTGGCGGGAAGATTCTCCCTGGATGCGCATGTTCCGCAACGCCCGTAAAGCCATCGGCTAGGGTTTTCCCATACCGTCAATTGAGATATCTATACCTTCGTTATTAGCCGTCTCTGGCCGAGCGTTTTCGGGCGGGACGTAGCGGCGCCTGGTTTTGTTTCAGTGATGCCAGCGCCTTGCGCTTGCTGTCATCCATGAGGTTGTCTGAATCACCGGCGATGCTGTTATTCGTGGTAAGGATTTTTGTCAGGCGGACGTTTTCTTCCTTGAGAGCTTTAACGCTTCTGGTCAATTGTACATGAACAATCTGCAGTTCCTTAAGGGCTTTGGGGAGTTTGGTAAAGTGCTCCACATCCTGTTTGTTTTCGATTATGGCCTGCTTCATGTCGCTCAACATGCCAAAATGCCGTCCCACAATTCGTTTCAACCGTTTGATTTCATTCTGTAACGGCGTTAGTGTGATATAGGCGATGGTTGGGGAGTTCTTATCGATACGGATTTTATGGCTCAAAATGGGGATATCATCCTCGCCGCTGGCGTCCGGTTCCACTGCCGGTAAAACGTCCACCGATTCGACATCCAGTTCGGCGACGTTATCGGCAGGCGGGTCTTCGCCTTGGTGTTGTTCGTCCTCGCTTTGTGCATTGACGTCCGCGTTTTGTTCGGCATTGATGACCGGTGAGGGCATCAGTTCACCGAGGCGAATGCAAAGGTTATCCCAATAGTCGTCACCGTATTCCTTGTTGACGATGGCATCCACTTCGGATTGGACGAACTGAATTCGTTTATCAATCAACGCCGCTTCTTTTTTACGGAGGCGAAACGCGGTCTCCTTGATGGGGGCCATAAGCTCGGCGAGTTTTTCACCGATATTATGCAGGTCGACCATGTTGGATTCTATTTTCGCTTCGTAGTCCGCCAGCCGTTTGCGGTATATTTCAACCAGTTCCGCGTTTTTGTCGAAGTTACTATTTTTGGTTGCTGGCGCGGTTGGCGCTTTTTTAGCGTACAACACGCCGAAAATAACGCCGACGACAGCGATCTCAATGACGAAAAGTATAATCAATGTGAGAGTCAAAGACATAATATGGTTCTGCGTGCTGTCTGCCTTGAGTGATGTCGTGCTGTCATGATTTTGTTTCTGGTTATGCCGCGGCGTTGTTTATATCCCGGCTGCTGATTGACGTAAGAAAATCCACGGTCTCAACGGATTGCTGTTTCATTTTGCGCCGGTAGTAAACCCCGCCGCCGATGAGGATAATGACCCCATTGACTATGGTTACAATAGCCAGCGCTTGCTTGAGATGCGGAATGCGACTGTTGATCTTGTTAAGCAAGCCTGTCATTTTCTGGTCGTTTCGTGGAACAGCAGTGCTTTGTTGCGGTTGCGGTTTTTTTTCAGCAACGGTATCGACGGTCTGCCGAGTGGTTGTTGTAGTTTGCGTCCCGGGTTGAGCCGCCGGTTTTAGCGGTGCCACGGGGCGGGAAAATCGTGTTTGACGATAAAAATTGTTGTCTTCCATGCTGAGCTGGAAAGTATAGTCACCGGGCTGGTCAGGCTGGATATAGGTAAAAAAACGCTCAGGGGTACCTTTTTCCGGAAACAGGCTGCTGTCATCAATGACTTTTCCGTCGCGGCGGATTTTAAGGCGAATTTTGATGAATTTAATAATTTTAGGATCGTTAACCGGTTGATCATTTTTTTTCAGCCAGGCTGACAGTTTGACTTTGTCGCCTGTTTTAATCACTTGCCGGTTCAACTCATAGCCGATATCAATGGCTGATGGATATTGCAATGTTGCAGGCAGGGGGGCTGCTCCAGCGTCGCTTTTTATTATCCAGGTACCGCTTTGCGGTTGGCTGACGGTAACGGCGGTAAACGAATCGACCATCCGCCAAATAACGTTGTCAGGCCGATTCGAAGCGTCGATAAGTTGCTGGGACGGGGATGTCAACCTGATGTTGTTGCCGTTGGCTGCAACAAGCAGCCTGAAATAATTCATACTGTCATCAACTTTAAAGGAGGGTGTATCAAGCTTATGGCTGTTTTCAGATTTGAGGTTGGCGGCGAGGCGGGAAAACGCGCCAACCAATGGCTGCCCGTCTGGGCTGTTGATTAATGTGCCCCGGGTAACCGATGTGATGTTTTTCACCACTGCATTATTCTCCGGATCGCCAAGGGTAACGACATGCACCGGTATGTAACCCGTTTTAAACCACAGTAACAACGGAGCAGGTATTTGATCGGTAGCCGGTGGCGATGGCTGATCAGCCGCAGTTTTGCCACTGGTGAGCAACACAACGTGCATGTCCCGCTTGTCCGGGGCGGTGCTGTTTTCCGCCAATTGCTTTGCGCCACGCAGGGCATTGGTTATATCACCGGGTGTGTCGTCAGCGGCCAGGTTGTCGATTCGTTCAAACAGGTTGTCAATACTGTCTTTGTTGTGCAACGGCATTAGTGTTTTCATTGCGTCACTGTCATGGGGAAAGGAGATGATTCCCACGCGGTCGTCGCTGTTGAACAGGGTCATAAAAATTTTCAGCGCGGCGATATGGGTATGACCCGGATCGCGCTGATCCATGGCCGTGGTGTTTTCCACCACCAGTATGATGTCAACGGTTGTTGATGGTTCCGGCAGGTTCTCGGCGGCAAGGGCCGCTCCGTAGACCGAGAAAAACATCATGGTCCAGCTGGCATGGAAAACAATCTTTAATGCTGAATTTATCGCCTTCATAGATAAAACTTACTGTAAAAAGAAACACTTGAACCCGTAATAGATGCAATATCAGTACCGTAAAAGCGTTTAGTGCCGGTCAAAACGGGCGTTTGCCGCGACATATTCGGGGCCCGATTGCCGTGCTTTGGTGTTCATCGGCAGGTTCAATTAACCGCCGGATCGATTGTTAGCCGGTTACCGGCGTGGTTACGGACAACGGGAACGGGTAGGGAAGATGATGGTGCATAGCCTCAGCTAACCATTTCCAGGTCGTGGAAATGGTTAGCCGAAGTATTCATTGACGGGCGCAGGGAAAGAGCTTGAACAGTGTCACTGGCCAAGAAAAGATTTAAGGTCGCGTATATCGTTCCACTCGTCATCAGACGCTACCGCGATTCCCTTGAACTTGATACTGCTCAGTAAGCGCTTGCCTTTGACGTCTTGGTTGAGGCGTAACAGGGCCTCGCGAAAAAGGGCGACGTCTTCCTGCGAGACTCGCGGATGTGCGGCAAAGGCGTTGGAGGAGTATTGCTTGGAGGACCAGATTACACGCAGCTTGGAGTGAGCGGCCGGATTGATGCCGTTAAAAGTGCGAATTTCGCCGGCGCCGGCGACGCTGTCACCGTGTACTACGGCGCGATATACTGATTTATCGCTTGCCAGATATTCTTCATTGACTTGAATCCCCTGTTGATGCAACTGAGCTCTGGTCAACACGGTAGAATTGAACCGGCGGGGGTCAGACAATGCCAGGGATTGGCTTTTAAGATCCGCCAGGGACTGAATATTGCTGTCGCGCTTCACGACGATAACCCCGCGATCCTTTTGATTGGCCTCCTTGGCAAAAGCATTGTAGCCAACCGTATCATGGGCCTCGGTATACATATTGGCGTTCAATAACACAAAATCGTATGCGCCCCGGCTGAGTTTATGTTCGAATTCGTCGATGTTGGCCGCGGTTTCAAGGCGGATACGCTGGCCGCTATTGAGGCTGACTTGGTCCACCAGTTGTTTCCAGTAGTCCTGAATATAGGCATTGTTGCCGTGCGGCAATACGCCGAATACCAGCTCGTTAGCGGGTTTGTTAGCATCCGTGTCGGCTTGAGTCACGGAAATAACAAATAGAGATAAAATTACAAATAAAACTGATTTAAAACCTGATTTAACCATGTCGCAACTCCAGACATACCTCAAATTCAAAAATTGATTGTGTCTGATAACCCGGGACCACCATTGGATCGCCGGCTTCAGGCCTGCATATTTTTTATATCGGCAAGGAGACCGGATTAATTAAGGAATGTTGCAAAATCGCTGGCGGTGGTATCGGTGCTGATCATATTGCTATGTTGCTGTAAACAGGAAGGAAACCTTTAAAATGCCGCATTCGTTGGATGGTCTGGATCGGCGGCTGTGAGCCTCATTCCCTTCTGGAGTCTGGGGGCGGGGCGCTGGAGCGTTGGGGGGGCTGGTGTTTGTTGTTGCGGTGGATAATGGCCTGTGGTCCCCCGGATGGGATATACGCCACAGGGATAATTCCATGTAACATCAGGAGGTTAGCGTTAAACCGCCATTTCCGTCACGGAATTATATCAACAAAAGGCTATCTAATTTTCCATGCGTCCCAATCACTTACTTGCTGTTATCGAGAAGGAATTTGAAAGCGCCCGCCACGGTCATCACACACCAGTCATGTTGTGGGGTCCTCCCGGCGTCGGTAAATCCCAAATGGTCGCCCAGGTGGCGGTCAAACATGATGTTCCTGTTATCGACATCCGCCTGTCGCAGATGGAGCCCAGTGATTTACGGGGTATTCCGTTTAAGGTGGAAGACCGGGTGGAATGGGCGGTGCCGGCGATGTTGCCCGACGCCAAACGACATGGCGAGCGGGGCTTTTTGTTCCTGGATGAAATTACCTCAGCGCCGCCCACGGTCTCCGCCGCGGCCTATCAATTGATTCTTGACCGCCGACTGGGTAATTACAAGGTGCCGAAGGAGTGGGTCATTATCGCGGCAGGTAACCGCCAGGGTGACCGGG
Organism: Gammaproteobacteria bacterium; assembly: GCA_050116575.1. Taxonomy (GTDB): domain Bacteria; phylum Pseudomonadota; class Gammaproteobacteria; order SZUA-152; family SZUA-152; genus JAKEGK01. Next base: position 9,102 of record JASFOJ010000091.1, read on the forward strand.
GAGTAACCTATAGCATGCCTGCCCCCCTGGCCAACCGGTTTTCTCATTTCAGTGTTGATACCCATCTCGATGACTGGGTGGCATGGGCTTATGAGAACGGTATCGACGACCGGGTCATTGCCTTCGTACGGTTTCGGCCCGAACTGTTATTTGATTTTGATCCGGCGCAAAATCCCGTGGCGTTTCCCTCACCACGTTCGTGGGAGTATGCCCATCGCGCAATCCAGAAATTTGAACATCAGCCGCAGTTGTTGCTGGAATCTCTGCAGGCCTGTGTGGGACAGGCGGCGGGTATCGAACTGCATGCGTTTATACAAAACCTCGATCAAATGCCGGATCTGGAAGCCATTGTGCGCGGTGAAAAAGTCGCGGTGCCGAAAGAAGTCGACTTGCAGTACGCGGTGGCATCCGCCCTGGTGGGGCACGCCATCCGTGCCCGGCAACAGGATAACGCACCGCAGGTTCACGGCCATATCCTGGATTACGCCATTAAGTTTCCGCAGCGGGAAATGGGAGTCATGCTGGTGTCCGATATGCACCGTGCCATCGGCCAGGACCTGTTCAACGTGCCCCAATTTGCCCAGTGGGCCGACTCGGTGGCGGATGTCATGATTTATTGAAATGATGGCTGATACCGGTACGAGTTGGATAACAGTTAACGGATGTCGGCATGTCGGATAAACCCAATGACATCGAGTTGAAACTGAGTGCCGCGCGCACGCGGCTGATAATCGAAAAACCCTTTCTCGGCGCACTGGTGCTGCGCCTGCCCGCGGTGACTGCTGACCCTTCCTGGTGTGAAACCACTGCCACCGACGCCAGAAAGCTTTATTACAATCCCGCTTATATTGACGCCCTGGACATGGAAGAGACCCAATTTGCGCTGGCGCACGAAGCGTTGCATTGCGCTTTGTCCCATTTTGCCCGCCGTGGCCATCGCGATAAACACAAATGGGACATTGCCTGTGATCTGGCCATCAACCCCCTGTTGCGCGATGAAGGTTTCAAATTACCCGCCGGTGTGTTAATGATGGACGGTTTCGAAGGCATGACGGCCGAAGAAATTTATCCGTCCATCGAAGACAACTTCGAAGATGAATGTCACGACAAGCACGTTTATGACAGTGATAGCGATGTAAAACCCAATCCGCAAGAGGCGGATCGGGGGCAAGGTTCCAAACCTGACCAGCCGTCGGACGAACAAAACCAGAAACAACCGCAGGGCAGCGACCAATCGCAACAGTCCGCCAAGCCTGAGGAGTCAGAAGGAGGCGGTGCGCCGCAACCGCCGCCGTTATCGCAATCGGAGAAGGAAAACCTGGATACCCAGTGGCAACAACGCCTGGCCGGTGCCGCGCAACAGGCCATGCAGGCCGGCAAGATGGGCGGCGCCATGGCGAGGCTGGTGGATTACCTGCTGCAACCGCAGTTGCCGTGGCGTAATGTGCTGGCGCATTTTATGTCATCCATTGCCCGGGACGACTACAGTTACGCGCGGCCGTCTTCGCGCCGCGGCGATCCGGCTATTTACCCCAGCCTGCGCAGCGGGCAGGTGAATGTCACCATCGCCCTGGACACCAGCGGTTCCATCAGCGATGAAGATATGTGCCAGTTTGTCACGGAAGTTGATGCCATCAAAAGCCAGGTGCGGGCTCGGGTAACGTTACATGCCTGTGACGCCGAACTGGTGGAAGGTGGCCCCTGGGTGTTTGAACCCTGGGAAGAATTTCAGTTGCCCCGGCAATTTAAAGGGGGAGGTGGAACCGCGTTCGCGCCCATCTTTGACTGGGTGGAACAGTCGGATATGCATCCCGATTTATTAATTTACTTTACCGACGCTCAGGGCAAAATTCCGCCCCGCGAACCACCGTATCCTGTGGTATGGTTGGTAAAAGGAAAGGCGACGGTACCGTGGGGGCAACGGGTTCAGCTTAATTAAATCCTCCAGGTGCCTCTGAACAATCTGCAGCTTGTGACACGTTCCTGTTTAAACGCAAGGACGCGAAGACGCAGAGTTTATAAAAAATGTTGAATTTAGACAGCGGCATCATTGAGCTGCATCCATTGGCTACCCAATTCATCGTCAAGTCCGAGATTTTGCCGGGTTTATGGTGGCCTCCCAACACAAAAGCGAAATGGTTTGATCCGGGATTCAATGGCAAACTGCTGTGGTTTTGATTCCTTAGTATTTTTTCTTTGCCTCTTCGCGCCTTTGCGTTGTAATAAATATTATCGGCAATAGCCTCTTAATCCGATTAGTCCAGGGATTGATATGGAGTTATCCAACGAAGACAGTTTGCGTCTTAACGTACTGCTTAACCAGGATTTACAGGCGGTTCGCATCGACGAATCCAAAATGGTGGTGCACGCGCTCACCGGGCGCGGCGAAGCGAAAGTACCATTGAATCCCAACTGCCGCGACGACAAGTATCTGCGCTCGGTGCGTGAAATGTTATCAACCCACGCCCTCGGTTCTCCTGGCGGTTATCCGGTTTATTTGCGCCGCTGGACCCGCATGGGCGAAATGCGCGAGGAAAGCTTACAGGGCTTATTATTGCTGGGCGAACCGGAAGCCATCGTGGCCGTGGCCAACTCGCCCAATCTCAACGAAGAGGTGGCGCGCCGTGCCTGGTGGGCCATGCCCGATGCTGATGTCGCCCGGCGTATGCTGAACAACCCGCGCATCGCAAGTAGCGAGTTGGGCGGCGAATTGGCGGCGTTTCTACTGGAGTTTTTGCCCTTTGAGACTGAGGCGCGTCATATTGTGGAATCGGTGCGGTTAGTGTTACAGCCGGGGCTTGTGGATGAAGACACGGTACAGGGATTATGGTCCCGTGCCGGTCGTAAGAGCGCCTACTATATTGGGTTTTTGCTGGCGTCGCCGGCGCGTTTGCCGGTAACCGCCACTGCCAATGCCGCCTATGATGAGCTTAATGAACCATTACAGGTGCTGGCCAACGATAATCCCTATGCCGCCAAACTACTGCAATTGCTGAGTGCCGAAGGCCAGGCGTTTTTGTCCACGGTCAAAAATGCCATGGATAAACTTTCCGACCAGTTTGTTACGGTATTGTTTCTGGCGGCGGTGCAAAACTTTTTTCGCGACATCGATACCAGTCCGGGAGCAAAATACCGCAGCTTCGACGAAATTGATAATTATGTGCAACACGTCATGAACGACGCGACCAACGACAAACTCCGGGGAGTTTTGGACGCCGCGCCCATGGCGCAGGCGCGGGTCAAGTCCATGCTTTCTTTGGCATCAGTCTGTGAGTGTTTGGTTGACCCGATTTTTTCTCAAACCGACGCGGTGGGTTCGGTCATGCGAAAGCGACTGCGACCGGTCACTCAACCCATGGATGAACATATCCAGCAGTTGATGAACTAAAGGGGGCAATACCGGTGTCGGGACTGCATGTTACAAAAGTCGAATTAAGTGTAAAACTGGCAGTACCCGTCGCTCTACTGCAAAAGCATTTGCCTGCACCTATCGACAAATTGGGAGCGCAACTCGCTGATGAAATTCATCAATGGGTGACCCGTAATAATCTGGGGTATTATCCGGCGTTGGATTACTTCAAGGAAGGCGCCGATATTTCCGGTTATTTGCTGGACGCGGTGGACGAAGTCGCCAGTTTGGCAACTGCGCTGGCCACGGAACGTATCAATGATCTTTTGGTGCCCATATTCAGCAATGTGACTATTAGTGCTATACAATGCCTGGCGTTTGCGTTGCCCACGGTGCGTCCGGGCAAACCCAATGCCAAGGCGGCATTGGCAGAACACTATACCCCCAATGTGTTAAAGTTTGAATTGGTGGTCAGCGTTCTGCAAAAACACAAATCACAGGAAGGATTTGAAAAATACGCTGACAATACCGTGTTCCGCTGGCTTAGCGAGGTTTTCGAAGGGGTGGAAATCAGTTCCGCCCGGTTGCTGCCGGAGACGTCCGAATAGACACTACAAAAATTATTTTTAACGCAAAGGCGCAAAGGCGCAAAGGCGCAAAGAAAAACAAAACAAGTAAAATCGTTTTGGATAATTTTAAGGATTGAGTTATCTATTTATTTTTTCTCTGCGTCTTAGCGTCTCTGCGTTGAAAATACAGTATTAAATGCATCTGTTTGTGTACGGCTATGAGAGAAAATAGAATTGACTGGAACAACATTGAAACCGTGCTGCTTGACATGGACGGAACGTTGCTGGATTTGAATTTTGACAACCATTTCTGGCAGGAGCATGTGCCGTTGCGTTATGCGGAATTGCATAACCTTACGCTGGAGGATTCCAAACGCGTGCTGTATCCCAAATTCCGCAACGTGGAGGGTAGTCTGGACTGGTACAGCGTTGATTACTGGTCATCGGAACTGGGGATGGATATCGCCAAGCTGAAAAAGGAGATTGACCACTTGATCGCCGTGCATCCGCACGTAATTGATTTTCTGGAGGCGGTCAAGGCATCGGGCCGGCGCATGTTAATGGTAACCAATGCTCATATAAAGAGCCTGGAAATCAAAATGGAATTGACGAAACTGGCGGGTCATTTCGACCATATTGTGGTTTCCCACGATTTGGGCTGCGCCAAGGAAAGCCTGACGTTTTGGGAGATGCTCAAAGGGCTGGAACCCTATAACAATGACCGGACATTGTTGGTCGATGACAGTTTGCCAGTATTGCGGACCGCAAAACAATATGGCATTGCGCATCTGCTGGCGGTGCGAAAGCCCGATACTCAACGGGAAGAAAAAGATGTGGAGGAGTTTAACGCGATCTACCATTTCGAGGAAATAATGCCATTCTAGAGATTCCCGGTCGCGTCAAGCTAACCGGTGAATCACGAAAATCATAAATATAATCAAGCGGCCACCTGTCAAGACATCTATGATTAACCCCTTATCGCGGTAATTTTTCCACAACCCGCAAAATTCCCAGAAAAGCCATCTCTGGCCAAACAAATGTTTGTGCTATCTTTTTAGAAACCTGTATTTGCTGTGTTACGTAATTCCCTAACCTGCCGATATATAAACAGATGAAGAAATCACAACTCTGGTCCCAATATCTGGACGCGAACGTCAGTTCACAGGCGTGCAGTATCAGCCGGCAGCAATACCAAAGCGCCATGGCAAGGCAGCGAGAATTAATTGCGCGTATCGCAGATCAGCGCCAGCCCGAGACGGTTGCCTGCCTCGGTTCCGGTTACCTGAACGATATACCCATTGATAAATTGTTTGAACGCGGCAAAGAGGTTGCGTTGGTGGACTGGATTGGTGGCGTCTCCCGCGAAGGTATTGCCGGCAGCATTATCAGCAACAAAAACGGCAGTTATCATTGTTTGTTTTGCGACAAATGTATCGGCTCATTGTATTGCAGCAACTTTACCGATGAGTTGATGGACGAAGGCGTATGTTCGGCATTTGTGCCGGTGAAAGGTGAAACCGTAACCTGCGGAAACTATGAGCCCGGCCCGCAGCCCAATTTTGTTGTCGGTGATGTAACGGCGGGCTACAGTAGTCGTTTTGCCGAATTGGTGGAGCATAAAATTAGCAAATGCAAGTCGCCCAAGGAGGCGTTTATTCAAGCCATCAAAACCTGCGATCAGGTTGACGGTAAACGGCAATTTCTTCCTCTGGCAGAAGGCTCCATTGAATTTTTAACATCATCCATGGTGGTATCACAATTTGACGTCGAACCTTATAATTTCTTTGCGATCTTGCTGGAACGTACCTATGGCAGGGAAAAAATCAAGTCGCTGGAAAAAACATTGATTCCGCTGATGGAAAAGCTGCGTACCAAATTGTTTGTTAATCAGGTGAAACACCACGTGGCGGAATTGTTTCGCCTGGTTAAAAAAGACGGTAGCGGACGAATTTATTTTTCAGTAGAGTTATTCCGGCATAATCCGCATGGGAAATTCTACTTTCTGGTGCAGGATATGCAAAAAGTGCAGGAAATTATCGGGCGCTATTTCTGGTTTGACTTCGATGTGCTGGCGGAATCGGATGTGTTGCACCGTAGTGAGATGGGCGATGGTGTTTCCGTTATACAAAATTATATCCTCGCGCCGCGCGAGGACTAGTAACAAGTGGTGAGAAAAAATTTATGTGAGGAATATATGTTAAATTTCAACGTAGAGCTGTCAAGAGCAGAAACCGGTATCAAATTTATCGCCGTTGCGGTCTAAACTCAGCAACTTGGTGCAGTTACTTTAGATTTTTGTATTACGGTTATGTTGCTTTGCAACTACGGGGTCAATGTGGCGACATAGGCTTTGAGTTCATCAATGTTTTGTTGCGAGACATTGTAGAACGTTCCCATCAATTGATATTGTCCGTTGTAAGTCGATATATCCCTGACCAAAGGGTTGGCTCGTTGCGCGAGATCGGTGGCATTGAAGGCGGTGGTGACATCATCGGCGCCAGCGGCATGACATATACCACAATTGCCCGTATAAAACGCCAGACCGTTGGGAATTACCGTGGTGCTAACGGTAACAACGACAGTAGCCGTTGCGGAGTGGTCTTGGGGGTCCTTTATGGTGTAACTAAACGTGTCCTCTCCTTCAAACCCGGCGGGGGGCACATAGCTGAAACTACCGTCTGCATTATCGCTTATACTGCCGCCTTTAGTGCCGCTGCTGTCAAAAGCGACAATGGTAAGCGCTCCGCCACCAGCGCTGCTGTCGTTGTCCAGTACACTGACGACCCCGGCGGTATCCGGCGGTACACTTAACGTATCATCCTGTGCGGTAATATCCGGCTGCGGCGTCGGTGTCGGCGTTGTCGACGGCGGTGGTTCCAGGGGAGGCGGCGCTTGTTCAGTGCTGCTGTCAAAGCAGCCGTTAAGTCCCAGCGCACTTAGTGAAAGCCCCGCCAGCATGACAGTCGTTGCCAGGTATTTTCTGCTGTATTTATACGCTTTCATTAAATGCCACCTCATATTAAGTCACTGTCTCTTTAGTTGCCACCGCCACTGCTGCCGCCCAGAAAACCTGCAATTGCGGAGATATCGTTGGATGTCAGGTAAGGCCGCAGTTGCCGCATGGCCGACTCGTCATTAATAGCAGAGCTGATTCCGCCGGCGGACTCGCCTCTGACATTTTCTTCCGGGCCGCCGCTGCCATTGGGGCCGTGACAGGTCTCGCAATAGACGTGGTACAAACCAGACCCGGTTGTGGGTTTGCTGCCACCGCCGCCGGCAGCGAGAAAATCCGTGATGGCGGCAACCTGGGTTGCATTGATTTGCAATGGATTCATCAGGCCCACATTATTCAACGCCCGGTTAATAAAGGACTGGTTGGTACCGGTTACGACTTTGTAGATACCACCACGGCCATCGGCGCCGTGGCACACGGAGCACAATACGCCATAGAGACCTTGACCATCCTGGGGAAGGGGCCCGTCACCTCCGGTAGTAAGGAACTGCGCTATAAGATTTATTTGAGACGAGGAGGCATCAATGCCGTTCATCCAGGGTTCATTGTTGATGGCGTTGTTAATCATCGATGCCGGTGCGCCGGTAACCGCGAAGAATTTACCGCCGTGCCCACCGTCACCGTGGCAAACCGAGCAGAAGACATTGTAGAGTTCAGCGCCGCTACTGGGTAATGGTGGGGTGCCCCCGCTACCCAGAAAGTCGGCAATGGCTTGACGTTGTGTTCCGGTAAGCGTCAGTTCATCCATCCAGGGTACTTCATTGATCGCTTCGGCAATCATGGGATCGGATGCACCGGTCACAGCTTCAAATTTTCCGCCATGGCCGCCCGCGCCGTGGCATACCGCACAAAAGACGCCATATAGACTTTCGCCATCCGCCGGCAACGGCGGCTCGCCACCGGCGCTAAGATAGCCGGCGATTTGCTGAAGTTGTGTGTTGGTTAGCTGTAAGGTATTCATCCAGGGTTCATCTGTAATAGCACTGCTAATGAATTCGCTGGACGCTCCTGTGACCGCCTTGAATTTGTCACCATGGCCACCGGCGCCATGGCAGACTTCACAAAACACACCGTAAAGCCCCTGGGCGTCCGTGGGTAATGGAGCAGGTCCGCCGGCACCAAGGTACTGGGCGATAAGTTGGATCTGGTTATTATCCAGGTGATTTAGCGGCTGCATCCACTGAATATCACGAATAGCGGCGTTAATCATGGGTTCCGAAGCCCCGGTGATGCCAAAAAACTTGCGTCCTTGCCAGTCGGTGCCGTGGCAAACCGCGCAGAAGACATCGTAAAGGCCCTGGCCACCGGCGGGTATGTCACCACTGCCACCGTTTGTTAAAAAGTCCGCGACCTTTTGCAACTCTTCGTTGGTCATGTCGATACCTTGCATTGCCGGTATGTTGGCAATACCGTCGACGATCATGGGCAGCGGGGTACCGGTTACACCGATCGCGCTACCGCCCCGGCCATCAGCCCCATGGCAGGCAGCACAAAACATTCCGTACAGGCCCGGACCGTCTGTCGGGCGCGGCGGTGGTTCGCCTCCGCCACTGACGAGGAAATCAGCGATCAGTTGAATTTCATCCGTGGTCAGGTTGATGGATTGCATGGCG
>JASFOJ010000092.1:0-17604 GCA_050116575.1 Gammaproteobacteria bacterium
GTATTGGGGCGGCGATGAACGGGGGATGAATTATCAGGGGCCAGTCAGGGATTTTCCCATTTGTGTACCCATTGCCACGCATGCTCCTCATGCTATCGGTGTTGCCTATGCCATGAAATTGCGCAAAGAGCCTCGCGTTGCCGTGTTTGTTTGCGGCGATGGGGCGACATCCAAAGGCGATTTCTACGAAGCCATCAATGCGGCCGGGTTGTGGAAGTTGCCGGTGGTGTTTGTGATTAACAACAACCAATGGGCAATCTCCGTCAGGCGCGAGATCCAGACAGGCAGCGAAACCATTGCGCAAAAGGCAGTGGCCGCGGGCTTTGATGGAGAACAGGTGGATGGCAATGACGTGATTGCGGTCAGGGACCGGCTCCAGGCGGCCATCGACAAAGCCCGTAGCGGTGAAGGGCCAACATTGGTTGAAGCCATCACCTATCGTTTGTGTGACCATACCACCGCGGATGATGCCAGCCGTTATCGGAGCGAGGAAGAAGTGAATCAACATTGGCAGCGCGAGCCGGTTGCACGCCTCAAAAAATATATGATGGCGCAGGGTATGTGGGATGACGAAAAAGACAATGCGTTGTTACAGGAATGTGCACAGTCGGTAGAGCAGGCTGTGGAGACGTATCTTAATACCGCTGCGCAAACTGCCGTATCCATGTTTGATTATATGTATGAATCGTTGCCCCACGATCTGACACAACAACGTCAATCAGTAAACGAACAAGGGAAATAATATGGCGGAAGTGGCTTTGGTCGAGGCGGTTAATCTGGCGTTAGCGCGCGCCATGCAGGACGACGATCGTGTGGTTGTACTCGGCGAGGATGTTGGCGTTAACGGCGGTGTGTTTCGGGCAACAGTCGGTTTGCAGGAACGTTTCGGTGAACAGCGGGTTCTGGATACGCCGTTGGCGGAAACCCTGATTGCCGGTATGTCCGTAGGGATGGCAGCGGAAGGCTTAAGGCCCGTGTTTGAAATTCAGTTTCTGGGCTTTGTTTATTCCGTGGTTGATCAGATGATCAGTCACGCATCCCGTTTGCGTAATCGCACGCGCGGACGCCTGACCTGTCCCATGGTGCTGCGGGCACCTTATGGCGGCGGTATTCACGCCCCGGAACACCATTCTGAAAGCACCGAGGCCATGTTTGCCCACATGCCGGGTCTGCGGGTGGTTGTTCCGTCATCACCATCGCGGGCTTATGGTTTGTTGCTGGCCGCCATTAATGATCCCGATCCCGTGGTTTTTCTGGAGCCCAAGCGAGTTTACCGTTTGTTAAAACAAGAGGTGTCGGACAACGGCGAGTCGCTACCATTGGATGTTTGTTTTACCTTGCGCGAAGGCAGCGATATTACCCTGGTAACCTGGGGCGCCATGGTGCACGAGGTTACCCAGGTGGCAGAGCAACTGGAAAACGACGGCATTAGCGCGGAAGTTATTGACGTGGCCACTTTAAAGCCCCTGGATATGGATACGATTTTAAAATCCGTGGAAAAAACCGGCCGTTGTGTGATTGTACATGAGGCGGCGCGTCATTGCGGCATGGGTGCGGAAATCGCGGCACAACTGGCGGAACAGGGATTGATGTTCCTTATGGCGCCGGTACAACGGGTGACGGGATACGATACGGTGATGCCCCTTTACCGGCTGGAACAGGAATATATGCCCAACACGGCACGCATCATGACCGCGGTTAAACAAACACTGGAGTTTGCATGAATATTTTCAAACTTCCCGACCTGGGTGAAGGATTAACGGAAGTCGAAATCGTGGAATGGCTGGTTGCGGTCGGGGACGACGTGGAAGTGGACCAGCCGCTGGTCTCAGTGGAGACCGCCAAAGCCATTGTGGAGATCCCCAGCCCGCAACAAGGCAAAATATATAAACTCTACGGTGATGTTTCTGACATTGTTCAGGTGGGCGATCCGCTCATAGAATTTGAAGGCGAGGCCGTGGAAACCGGACAGGAGGCCGAAAAGCGCTCTCAGGAATCCCGGGAAGACACCGGCACCGTGGTAGGCGAGGTGGTGGTTGGCAAAGACGTGGTTAACGAACGAGCCACCAGCGTTGGTCACACTTCGTCGGGGATAAGAGCCACGCCGGCAGTCAGGGCGCTGGCCAAGCGCATGGATGTGGATCTATCCGTGGTCACTCCCAGCGGCCCCAATGAGACCATTATCGCGGCCGATGTGCAGCGGGTCGCCAAAATATTTGAAGAGGTGGGGCCGTTGCAGCCGTTGCGGGGCGTACGCCGCGCCATGGCTAAAACCATGGCCCGTTCCAACGCCGAAGTTGTTCCGGTGACGATTTATGATGACGTGGATATTGATAGCTGGAAAGCGCAGGGTGACATTACCATTCGGTTGATTCGAGCCATTGTCAGGGCCTGTGAAAAAGAACCTTCGCTCAATGCCTGGTACGATGCCCACGCCATGGGCCGCAGGCTGTTAAAGAAAATCGATCTGGGCATTGCCGTGGATACCTCTGATGGCTTGTTCGTGCCAGTGTTGCGCAAGGTTAACGAACGCACCCCCGACGATTTACGCAAAGGCCTGGAAGCCATTAAACGGGATGTTAAAGCGCGCAGCATTCCTCCCGAAGAATTGCGGGGTTATTCGTTTACGCTGTCCAACTTTGGTGTATTTGCCGGGCGTTATGCTAATCCCATTGTTGTGCCGCCGTCGGTGGCGATTCTGGGTTCGGGCAAAGTGCGGCAGGAGGTGGTCGCCTGTGACGGGCAACCGGCGGTTCATTGGGTCATGCCGCTGTCATTGACGTTTGATCACCGGGCTGTCACTGGCGGCGAGGCAACCCGTTTTATGGGGGTCGTTATTGCAGACTTATCGCTGCCTGAGTAGTGTTGATGTCTAAACACCCGGCAACCATGACATCATGAGCATGTGATGCAAGCACAGCCCATCGGATCAAAATCAATGTTACCTGAAAACAAAAACGCCACCCAAGGGTGGCATTTTTTATTGTTCGTCAAGGCCGGCTGGTCGAACCAGACCGCGAAATTCCGTTCTATTTGACGTGGCAGGTCAGGCACAGTCCACTGGCGTTGTTGTCGCCGGTGTTGACGTTACCGTTGCTCACGCGCAAGAAACTGGGAATGAAATCCGATCCCGGACCATTGAGCGGAACCCCGTGTGGATCGTGGCACGACGCGCATTCCACTTCGAAGTTTTCGCCGGTGTTGTACATACGTGGCTCGGTCTTGTCGGGATAGGTGTTGCCATTGGTGTCATGAAACCACATGGATGCACCGGTAGCATTGGAAAAGCCTTTGTACGGCTCGTGGAAATCGACCCCAATGGCTTTGCCGTAGGGGCCTTCCGGATACTGGATACCGATGGGGTGGTCGTTTCTCAAATCAGTACCAATGACAAAGACCGTGAAGTCGGACATGGCTGTCGTTGTGGAGTCCGTGTTGTGGCAAAGGGTACAAAAGCCGTTGTCCTGTGTTGTCCCCATTCGAAAGTGAGAGTTCGCTCCAACAGGTCCCGAATTACCCTGGTTCGACCAACCATCAAGAAATCCGGTGTTCATTACGGTCTCCTGGCTGGCTGTATAATTTCCCGACCCCGGCATATTGATGATGGAATCGATGGAAATCGTGCCGTCGTGGCAGGTTAAACAGGTCAGTGAGTTGGGGCCGGGCTGGCCGATCGGACGATTCAGTGTCCGTGGCTTGTCGTAAATCTGGTATTCGCTGGTGTTGACGGTACGGTTCCAGATGGGAGCATCCACCTGGCTGTTGGCCCCGTGTGGCGTATGACAATAAACGCAGACTTCAACGTATTGGTTGCGGAACAGGTCCATGGCCTGTCCGGCACCACCTGCCGCAATGTTATAAGAAAGTGTGAGGTTATGACGGGTATTGACGATACTATCGCGATTGGGTGCCCTGGAGTTAGGGTTCCAGCCGTCGGCGAGGACGCTAATTGATGATAATCCGATGACGCTGATGATAAAGCCTTTTAACAACAAGGCTCTTATTTTTAACTGCTTCATGCGCAAGCTCCCCTCTCAACTGTGAACCACTAACCACTGTTACTGCCTATTCCCTCAGAAGCAGCTCCCCTTTTAGCTGCTCCACAATAACACCAGTGATGGCTGTTATCTTCCTTGTTATGCTTCCATGTAAATCCAGTTCTACTTCTTCTTTTTTATATTTTTTCTTAATATTTCTTATTTTTGTTTTTTATCTTTTCGTCCCTGAGTGGTTGTGCTTTTTTTGCACAATTTTATTATAACAAATGCCTTGTTAAACTTTTTCGATTATTAAGCTTACGTAAATCTAATAAAATTTGTTAGCAGTGTCAATAAATACGATCAATTACGTAACACGTAAGTGATTCATTTACTTTGCTTATTTATTGTTCGTGCGCTCAGAGCTTAACCAGCCGTCGCTTTCCGCCATGTCCGCGGGTCTATATACGTCCACTTTTTTAAAATATTGATCAACCATGTAAACCCGGCCGTCCCCGTCAACGGCAATACCGGCCGGCAACATATATTCGCCGGGTTTACCGTCAAAGCCGCGGGTACCTACGAACAGCAACAATTTCCCCTGCTGGTTAAAAATCTGGAAATTTCCGAAGGCAGCGTCCACCACGTATATATTGCCATCGTTGTCCGCCGCGATTCCCTTGGGCCGGGAAAACTGACCACTGCGCCGGCCAATGGCGCCGAACGTGTTTTTGAACCGGCCATCTGGAAAAAAACTCTCGACCCGGAAATTACCGCCGTCCACCACATACACGGTGCCATCCGGCGCGGTCGCAGCTTGCAGCGGCAGGTTAAACTGGCCTTTGTCAGTGCCGCGGTCGCCCACGGTTTTCAGGTGTTCACCGGAAAAGGCGTCGAAGATATACAGGTGGTGTTCCTGGGAGTCGACCCCACCGGTGTCAACAACGTAGACCTTGGAACCGTCGGGACTGACGGCAACGCCTGATGGGCGCCGGAAGTATTCGCTGCCGCCGATGGCCCGCAGGTAATTACCCTCTTTATCAAACACGACGACGCGCTTGGCGGTGTTGTCGGCAACGTAGAGATTGCCGGTATTACGGTCGATATCGATGCCGATGGGTTTGGCCAGTTGCCCGGGACCGTCCCGCCCGATGATTTTAAAAGCCCTGCCTGGAACGTCAAAAAGCATGACCACACGCTGGACTGTGTCGCTGACATAGACTCGACCGTGGTAAGCGGCGACACCATAGGGTTTTTGCAGGCCATAGCCTGAACCGGCGGAACCGGTGGCAAAGGTTTTCAACCGCTGCATGGCGGTTTGCTCTTCGACGTCGAAACTGGTGCGAAGCGTGCGTTCGTAAATAAAGCGGGCTTTTTCCGGAGGTGGCGGATAAACCGGCGGCTCAAAGTCGTCTTTGCGGTGAGCCTGAGAACTACAGGCGCTCAGGAAAATACTAACCAATAATAAACTGGCAAGATAATAGACAAATGTACGCTGCATCGGGTTTTCTTAAAGTCTGATTCGGTCTTTTTAATTTGAATTGTTTTTTGATTTTAGTTCAAAAAATATCTGCATCCATCACAATGATGAACAATTTTGCAGAATTAATGCAGATATTATTTCGTATGGCAGGTAAAACACAATACCTCAGCGTTAGCTCGTAGCAACAATTCGTTACTGGGGTCGTGCACATTGTGACAGGTCATGCATTCCACATTGCCCTGATAGAGCTTAACACCGTTATCGAAGCCTTGGTTGTTATCGGGCGGCCGGAAATCGGGGTCTTCCCAGCCGAGCCCTGCGTATTGCATGGAGATAGGGTGGTCGTTACGCAGGTCGGTGCCGATGACCTTCACGGCGATGTTATGCGCAACCTGGCCGTTATGGCATTTACCGCAACTTTCGATATCGTCGCTGGCATTAATACGCATATGCATGGCGTTGTCCTGGGCAGGGTCGAAGGTAACGGGTTTGAAAACAACCATATCCACCGCCATGGTGCCATCATGGCAGGACAGGCAAAGCATGCTGATGGGATTGGGCGTACCGGGACGCGTATCCAGGGTTTGTGAACGTGATTGAGAGTAAAGCTGGTAGTTTTCAGTGGCCGGGACGAACCGGTTCCAGTCCGGAATACCGCCAAAATCCGCCGGTTGGGCCCCTGCTTCTTCCGGTGGGATATGACAATAAACGCAGGAATAGCCGTAGTCTGAAAAGGCAACCCCAGGCATAGCTACCACACCGGCTCGATCATTCAAGCCGGTAAAATCGTGTTTTGATCCAATGATAGGATCGTCCGCCCCCAGTACCGGATCTCCGACAATGGCTGCCCCCAATGCGCCCGATCCGTAAGTCAATCCAATTATAAATACCAGGAACAAACCAACACGCACATCTAATATTGGTGTTGTTGAGTTCATGTAGTGAATTGTTCCGCCCTTTAGTAAGATTATCCCTCATAAGTGATCGTCTTTCACTGACTTTCACTATGAAATTCAATCAGCCTTGTTTATAGGCCCATTGAAAGAGCATAATACCCCGTCCCCAATTACATTTTAGACTATCGCAAAAATTCAACCTTAGCCACTTTTTATGGTCAATTTTATGTAACGCTTTATCAAATAAGGGCTTCTTAATATCTGCTGGTTTTATTAAACTGGGGCGAATTTTTTCAATCTCCTACAAATTTGGAAGTTTGGTCAATGGTTTTGCGTAACGTATATCGTTTTTTGTTAATTTTCACCGGTTTAAGCGGATCAATAGCGTTCGCTGCAACCGATCAGAATCCGCAAGCGGCAGCGGCAAAAGTAAGTGGTGAAAAGATCTACATGGAAAATTGTGCCATCTGCCATGGCGACAGCGGCAATGCCGACACCCGGGCCGCCGGCAGTTTGCGTCCGCCACCGCGTAATTTCACCACGTTAACCGCCGCGATGGAGTTGTCCCGCCAGCGCATGATCAATTCCGTTACCAATGGCCGTCCCGGCACCGCGATGATGCCCCATAAAGACCGGCTGTCGCCCCGCGAAATCGAAGCGGTGGTGGATTTTATCCGTGGTAATTTTATGCAATCGCCGGAGCCCGCCAGAAAACAAGAGCTGGCAAAACATTCGGCGGGGCAAAAAATTTACGCCAAGAACTGTTCCGTCTGCCACGGGGATAACGGCCAAACGGCATTCTGGGCCAAGAGCGGCTTGAATCCCCAACCCAGGAATTTCACCACGGCCAAGGCACGCAAAGAATTGACCCGTGAGCGTATGATTCACTCCGTTACCAATGGCCGTCCCGGGACGGCCATGATGCCGCACAAGAAAAGATTAACGTCCAAACAAATTGAGCAGGTGGTGGATTATATCCGCACCGCGTTTATGACCGGGCCCACCAGTGACGAGACGGCACAGTCTTCCCCGTCAACCGCGAAACAATCCCAACCATCGTCTGCATCGAAACCGCAAGTTATGCAGGGACATCCTGCCATGCCGGGATTTACGCCGCCGTCAGGCGCAACAGCGGGTGCGCGCTCCAATCCCCACCAGGGGCCCCATACCGGTGGCATGCCGGGAATGACCGGTGGTATGCCGGGACCAAGCCCCGGGCCGTTGGCCAAGGTGGATATGTCCGTGCCCATGCCCAAGGGATTGCATGGCGACGTGGCCAAGGGCAAGGCGTTTTACATGGATAACTGCTTTACCTGTCATGGCGTCAAGGGTGACGGCAACGGGCCGCGCGCCGATTTCAACACGCCGCGCCCGCGCAATTTCACCAGTGATGAATCACGCCGAATACTGAATCGTGAACGTCTGTTTCATTCCATTACCAATGGCCGGGTGGGAACCGTAATGCCGGCCTGGGGCAAGGTGTTAAACGACCAACAGATTGCCAACGTGGCCGAGTTTGTTTTTACCACGTTTGTCCATCCCAAAGGCGCCAAGGCTGAAGCCAAAGGTACGTCAACGGCGAGTGTCGAAAAAAAAAAGCCGACTAACGTCAGCAAATACTGAAGCGAATACGGATTCGGCGGCAGGCACAGGGATGCCGCCGGATCGTCCCCAACAACAACGTTCGGATATAACATCGGTGGTTCAAACACCGGGAGTCCAGGGCGCCGCCGCGTCATCGCAAAAAAGCCATCACGAACAAGGGCGGGGTATCTATAACTTCTACTGTTATTTTTGCCACGGTTATTCCGGCAACGCTAAAACGCTGGCGGCCAGTTACCTGGATCCCAAGCCCCGTAATTTTGTCGCGACCCCGTTAACGTCACTGTCTCGAGAAAAAATGATTAAGGCGGTCACCAACGGTCGTCCGGGTACCGCGATGAAAAGTTTTACCCGGTCTCTTAGTGCCTCACAGATCGAGGCGGTGGTGGATTTCGTACGGCAGGAATTCATGATCGATAAGGCGGAAAACACCCGTTATCACACGGCGGAAAACGGCTGGCCTGATCATGAGCGCTACTTGGCGGCGTTTCCTTTTGCGCTGGGAAAGATTCCCATTGATACGCCGGGCGAGTCGCTGACGCCCGAACAACGCCTGGGCAAGCGGGTATTTTTGCAAAGTTGTGTCACCTGTCACGACCGCGCCAGGGTTAACGATGAAGGGGTAATCTGGGAACCCAAAGCGGTGTCTTATCCGCGCAACCAGTTCAGCCATCAAAAAGATAATAGCGCCGGTACCAAAGATGTTGATACGACGTCGCAGGCCTCACCTTATGCCAAACACGAAGTCGCCCCGGTTGTTGCCAAACTAACCCCCAGCCAGCAACGGGGCCAGCAGCTGTTTCAGGACAATTGCGCGTTTTGTCACGGTGCGGATGGTACCGGCAGGAACTGGATAGGCAGTTTTCTTGATTCCCATCCGCGGGATCTGACCAACGATCAATTTATGGCGGGTATGACTCGGTCGCGGCTCAAAGCGGTGATTCGCAACGGTTTGCCGGGCACGACCATGTCAGCCTGGAAACACGTTCTGAAAAAACAAGAGATAGAGAGTATTATTGATTATATAGATCGCGCTTTTCATCCTGTGGCGGTCGTCGCTGCCAGTGAAAAAGATCAACAGCGGATATCGAAACGCCGGAGCCAACCGGCGGAGCAATGGAAAAGAACGGGAGCACCAAAGTGAGTGTCAGTGAAATCAAAGTAGGCATCGTCGGCGGTACCGGGTATACCGGCGTGGAATTATTGCGGTTGTTGGTAAATCATCCCCAGGTGCGATTGACGGCAGTGACTTCCCGATCCGAAGCCGGCATGCCGGTAGCGGACCTTTTCCCCAGTCTGCGCGGCCATCTCGATTTAGCATTTGCAACGCCAGGCGAGAGTCAGTTGTCTGATTGCGACCTGGTATTTTTCGCCACACCCAACGGGGTGGCCATGCAGTCGGTCCCCCAGCTTGTTGATGCCGGTGTCAGGGTCATCGATCTGGCGGCGGATTTTCGCCTTAAAGATCCCGGGCAATGGCAGCAATGGTACAAACAGGAACACGCCTGTCCTGAATATCTGGAACGGGCGGTTTATGGTTTGCCGGAAATGAACCGTGATGCGATCAAAGATGCCAAACTTGTTGCCAATCCGGGTTGTTATCCTACCGCGGTGCAACTGGGATTGCTGCCATTACTGGAAGCGGCCGTCATCGATGCCCGGAACATTATCGCGGACTGCAAGTCCGGCGTCAGCGGCGCCGGGCGTAAAGCTGATCTTGGTACGTCATTGTGCGAGGTCAGCGAAAGCCTTAAAGCTTACGCGGTACCGGGACACCGCCATTTGCCGGAAATTAAGCAAGGCCTCAGGGCCGTGACCGGCGGCGATGTTGATCTGGTGTTTGTGCCTCACCTGACGCCCATGATCCGCGGCATGCACGCCACGCTCTACGCCAAAGTGACCGGCAAAACATCCCAGCCATTGCAGGCTTTGTTTGAAAAACGCTACGAAAGTGAGATGTTTGTCGATGTGATGCCAGCCGGCAGTCACCCAGATACGCGCAGCGTTAAGGGAGCCAACCACTGCCGCATCGCGATCCACCAACCCCAAGATGGCGACACCGTGGTGGTGTTGTCCGTCATCGATAACCTTGTCAAAGGCGCCGCCGGCCAGGCAGTTCAAAATATGAACATCATGTTTGGCCTAAATGAGGCCTCCGGGCTAAATAACGCCGCGCTCGTGCCGTAATTACTGTAGGACGCTAACCACAAACGGCTCCTGTCACCAGGAGCCCGGCACGGCGTTCGATACGCTGTGCGGCGTGATGTTGCTGCACAGTCTACAGGACAAGGAATTAACGGACGGCATTTCACTATGGCTTCTCAGCTTATTATTAAATCTCCGCAGCCTGGCAAAAAAGCACTGTTCATCGTACTGACGATTATCGCTTTTACCGCTTCCAGCTACGGCGCTTACTACTACGGTCACGGCAGCGCCGGGTATGACCACCAGGTGCTGAAAAACGCCCGCGACGAAATGCAGCAAAAACTGCTGAAAGTCGATAAGGAAAATCGCGAACTGCGCGAACAAAACGCGGTACTGGAACAGTCCAACCAGATTGACAAGAAAGCCTACAATGACGTGAACGGGACGTTGAAACGCCTGCAGGACGAAATCCTGGAACTGAAAGAGCAGGTGGCGTTTTATCGCGGAATTGTCAGCCCGTCCCAGGCCGCGTCGGGGTTAAACATCGCCAGGTTTCAGTTAAACAAACTCGCGACGAACGCCGGCTACCATTTCAAGCTGGTGCTGACCCAGGTGAAGAAAAACAATCGTATGATTCGCGGCAGGGCCAACATACTCATCGACGGTCTGCAGGACGGCGAGCCGAAACAGCTCAATGTGTCCAAATTGATGGGTAACAATTCGCCCATTTTGCGCTTGCAGTTTAAGTATTTTCAGACCATCGAAGGGGACATGGTATTACCGGACGGCTTCACGCCTTCCAGTATATTGGTGGACATTCGTCCGTCCGGACGCGGTCACAAAGATATCAAGCAAACGTTCAACTGGATGGATATTGCATCTTAAAAGACATACGTGGCGTCGCACCGTAACAGTAACAGTGGCTTAGATATTGCACGATTTATAAACAATATGAATGACAATTAGCGGCATGAGCAGTACACGACGCGCTGCGTGGGCAGTTAACCGGGAATTTCAATCAATGGCCAATGGCGTTTACAAGTAGAGGTTAAGTCTATGTTTGGTAACAAGAAGTCAAAACGCAGTACAGATCTGGATTCGCTGGTCGGAGCCAACACCAAGCTGGTAGGGGATGTTCACTTCAGCGGTGGCTTGCATATCGACGGCACCATTGAAGGCAATGTGATCGCTGAGGGTGATGATTCCCTGGTGACCACCAGCGAAAAAGGCCGCGTAGAAGGCAACGTGCACGTCCACAACATCGTATTGAGCGGGGAGGTAATTGGGGACGTCTACGCGCTCAAACACATCGAGCTGGCGCCTAACGCGCGTGTGACGGGTAACGTGTACTACAATCTCATCGAAATGGCCGGTGGTGCCGAGGTCAACGGCTCCCTGATTCACTACGATAACAAGGACCTCAACGCCAAAGATCACAACGCCGAAGACCTCAAAGCCGAAGAAACCCCATCCCCGGCTGAGCCATCGAAGCCCGAAACCGAAACAACATCCGTGGGTGAATTTTCATCGGAGTCCAGTGAATTTTCATCAGACTCCCAAAATAAGGTACAAGGTGGGTTTAATTGATTGATTTTGCGGCCAATTAATAGTTGACTAAATTACTCTGAAATAGCAGACTGGATATTTGTTGCTTGAAATAATGAAATTAGCAACTACATCAACATATAATTGCCTAATGTTCCAGATCTGAATTTTGGAGGTTGTACATGGAAAACCCGGTTGCTGCCACTGATACAAAACAGGACGCCATTTTAGCTGTTACTGATAGCGCCGCGAAGAAAGTCAAATCCCTTATAAAAAATGAGGGAAATGATGCATTGAAATTACGCGTCTATGTCACCGGCGGTGGTTGTTCCGGTTTTCAGTACGGATTCACCTTTGATGAAAACATCAATGACGGTGACGCCACCGTTGAGAAAGAAGGCGTCACGTTTGTCGTGGATCCTATGAGCTTTCAATACCTGATGGGGGCGGAGATCGATTACAAGGAAGATCTGCAAGGCGCCCAGTTTGTTATCAAGAACCCTAATGCAACAACCACCTGTGGTTGTGGTTCCTCCTTTTCAATATAAAAATTAACAACTGCGTTCCACGGGTAAGCTGGTTAAATCCAACATTATTGTGAGTTGTTGTTGCCGCCTGTGTTTACAGTGTCGGCAGTTTTGCTGTTGCTGATGCATCAATAATGGGTGGTTTGGCAAAATCGGGAACTACTAACGGAACAACTAACAAAAATGGTTTCGGTGGCGGCAACATTTATTATGCAGTCGCTGTTCAACCACAGGAGGCGAAGGTTCAACATGAGTGAATACCTACCGGGACTTGCCGGTGTTCCGGCAACCAAGTCCAATATTTCCGATATCGACGGCGAAAAAGGTATCCTGTCGTACCGCGGTTATCCTATCGAACAACTGGCCGAAAACAGTTCGTTTGAAGAAACTACCCTGTTACTGCTGGATGGGGAGTTGCCGACCAAACAACAGCTGGTCCATTTTGATGAACAGTTAAAAGAAAACCGCCGCATTAAGTACAATATCCGTGACCTGATGAAAACCCTGCCGCCCATGGGCCACCCCATGGAGATGCTGCAAACCGCCGTGGCCAGCCTGGGCATGTTCTATCCCGGCAATGAATGCTTGACCGGTGGTGATGCCTGTGAAGATCTCGATTACATCCACAACATGACCGTCAAGATTATTTCACGCATGGGAACCATCGTTGCCATGTGGGAACACATCCGCAATGGTGATGATCCGATACTGCCGCGCAAAGACCTTTCTTACGCGGAAAACTTTCTCTATATGCTCAATGAAAAAGAGCCGGATCCCATGCTCGCCCGCATCATGGATGTGTGTTTGATTTTACACGCCGAACACACCATTAATGCATCAACATTTGCGGTCCTGGTAAACGGTTCAACCCTTGCCAGTCCCTATAGTGTGATCGCATCGGCCATCGGCGCGTTGTCGGGACCACTGCACGGCGGTGCCAATCAACGGGTACTGGAAATGTTGCGGGAGATCGGTTCGCCGGAAAACGCAGCAGCCTTTGTGGACAAGCGCCTGGATCGAAAAGAGGTTATCTGGGGTATGGGGCACCGCGAATACAAGACCAAGGACCCGCGCGCCAAGATACTGCAAAAACTGGTAACCGATTTACTGGAGCGCAAAGGTGGTGGCAGTCCGCTGCTGGAAACCGCCATGGCGGTGGAAAAAGCGGCGGAAGACAGGCTGGCCCACAAAGGCGTGTATGCCAATGTGGATTTTTACTCTGGCATTTTGTATTCGGAAATGGGAATACCCGCTGATCAATTTACCTCTATTTTCGCCATAGCGCGCTCGGCAGGATGGCTTGCCCATTGGCGCGAGCAATTGGCCGATAATCGCATTTTCCGGCCGACCCAGGTATACACTGGCAGCCCGTCGCGAGACTACGTGGCGCTGGAACAACGGTAAAAAGCATTCCGCCAACGATCTGAAGAGGGGGGCCGTGCGCCCGTCTTCCATAATGCAAGTAGAAAAATAGAAAAAAGAAATAGCCATAAAAAAACGGCGCTGATGCGCCGTTTTTTTATGACCGAAATTTTTATAACTGTTATCTCACAGCCATTACCCTATCAATAACCCCAAGATTACAAACGGCGATCTGTCATTGCTGAACTGGTCAGCGCCACGTTGGTGCGCCGTAATGTATCCAGCAGCGTCAGGTAACCCTGAGTATTGAGTTGGAAATCGGTGCGGTACTTGGCCGTAATGGGTTTAGCATCCGGCAGTTTGACGGTCAGCGGATTGCGGTGGATACCATTAATACGGAATTCGTAGTGTAAGTGGGGGCCGGTTGCCAGGCCGCTCATACCCACATATCCGATAACGTCACCCTGTTTTACACGGGAACCACGCTTAAGTCCGCGCTTAAATCCCTTCATGTGCGCATACAAAGTACTGTAACGCGAGTCATGCTGGATAATGATGGTATTACCGTAACCGCCTTTTTTACCAATAAACTTGATTTTCCCATTGCCGACGCTTTTAACGGGTGAACCCAGGTCTGCTGCATAATCAACGCCGTTGTGCTGGCGCATGCGGTTTAAGATGGGATGAAATCTTTTGCCAAATTTGGAACTGATACGTTTGAAGTCAACGGGAGTGCGCAGGAACCGCTTACGCATATTCTTGCCTTCCGGCGTGTAGTAGGCCGCGTGGCCGTCGCTGTCAACGTAACGCACGGCGCGATACTTGGTGCCTTTGTTAACGAATTCGGCGGCCAGGATATTGCCGTTTTTCACTTTTTTCCCGTCAAGGAAGTATTCTTCATAAATCAACGAAAACCGGTCACCGGTTTTAACATCCAGCACAAAGTCGATATCCCAACCAAAAATCTTGGCCAGTTCCATGGTCATCTTACCGGGAATGCCTGCTTCCTGTGCTGCGATAAACAGGGAGCTATCAATTTTGCCGGCAGCATAAGCGATACGCTTATTCAGTTCGATTTTCACGTCTGACGCCGTGAACGTGTCGCCACTTCTGATAACGTGCAGCGACTGGGTATCGTCAATGACATATACCAGCTCACGCAATTCATCGTCGACAACCAGAAACTTTAATTCTTCGCCGGGGATCAAGCGTTTTAGCTTGGCCGTGGATTCACCCAAACGCACAATCTTATGCAGTTCTTTGGGGTTTAGCTTCAGCTTAGAGAAGATTGTGGCCAGCGTGTCGCCTTTTTTGACCTTCACGGTTTTCCAGTTGACGTCGGGCGCATTGAAGGTGTCATCGACGGCGCTTTCGTCATAAGAGGGAATTTCCAGAGGTAAATTAATCTGGTCGTGGAGGGATACTTTTTGCAGACTACCGCTGGTGTTCTGAGCCTGGGCCAGAACTGAATCGCCGCGGGTGGCCACGGCAATGTCGGAAATCAGGAAAAATATCACGCCAAATATTGCCACACTGGCAAACAAAATAAACCAGTGCGCGTAAGGTACGCGTTTACGAGGAGTCCGTCCCGGGGGTGTTTTCAGCTTCCGTTGAACGACAGGACTAGGTGCCATCTAAGATCACTCACGAAGTTATAGTTACCGCCAAATACCTGGATAGCTGTTATCCAGTGCCATCAGTATACGCATCTGCGTAGGTAAAATACCAGCCGAAATTTAAGCGTAAACGTCCTTATCAAAATTCCTCTAATGACCACGGAGTAATTTCAATTTTCAATATAAATAGCAATGTCACCAATAAGGCGTTTGCCGGTTCCGACACAGCGAAGTTTAGCATAACCTTACAAAACTTCCGCCACGCTTTAAAAATTCAAACTGAACAAAAAATAACCAGTCGTTCTGGCTAAATCATGCCCTGTTTAATGCAATAAGGTTACCATTTTGTCGGTGTTCATATAATATCGCCACTTCACATTTTTGGCATTTTATTGCATCGGCATTCGGTACCGGATCTATGAACGACGTAGAAAAAACTATCCAGTTAATCCAGCGCGGCACGGATGAAATTCTCCTGGTCGATGAGCTGCGGGACAGGCTCAACAAAGGCAAGCCGCTGCGTGTCAAATGCGGCTTTGACCCGACGGCCCCGGACATCCATCTCGGCCACACCGTGTTAATTAATAAACTCAAAGAGTTCCAGGACCTGGGACATCACGCGATTCTGCTTATCGGGGACTTCACGGCGATGATCGGTGACCCCACCGGCAAGAGCGCCACGCGGCCGCCTCTGTCTTTTGAACAGGCCCGTGAAAATGCCAAAACCTATGAAGAGCAGGTATTCAAAATTCTCGACCGGGACAAAACCGAGGTGGTCCACAACTCCGACTGGATGGGGCAGAAAAGCGCATCGGACATGATCAAGCTGGCGGCCAAGTACAATGTGGCACGCATGCTGGAGCGGGACGATTTTCACAAGCGGTTCAAGTCAGGGCAGTCCATCGCCGTTCACGAATTCCTGTACCCCCTGATTCAGGGCTGGGATTCGGTGGAACTCAAAGCCGACGTGGAGTTAGGCGGCACCGACCAGAAATTTAATCTACTGGTGGGGCGGGAGTTGCAAAAAGAGCAGGGCCAAACACCGCAGGTGGTCATAACCACCCCCCTGCTGGAAGGCACCGACGGCGTGAAAAAAATGTCAAAATCGCTGGGCAATTATATCGGTGTCGACGAGCCCCCCAATGAGATCTTCGGCAAGATTATGTCCATTTCCGATGACCTCATGTGGCGGTATTTTGAACTGTTAAGTTTTCGTCCCCTGGACGATATAGAAGCCTACCGGCAGCAAGTGCGCAACGGAACCAATCCCCGGGACGTTAAATTTGAGCTTGCCAGGGAAATTGTGGCGCGGTTTCATTCCGAGGCGGCGGCGCAGTCAGCGCAGCAAGCATTTATTGACCGGTTCCAGAAAGGCGCCGTGCCCGATGAGATGCCCGAGATCGAATTGGCATCCAATAGTGGAGCCCTTCTCATCGGCAACTTGCTTAAGGACGCCAGCTTGACTAAAAGCACCGGTGAAGCCATACGCATGATCAAGCAAGGTGCCGTCAAAGTCGACGGCGAACGGGTAAGCGATACCAAGCTGGAAGTGGGGGCTGGTACCACGGCCGTTTACCAGGTCGGTAAGCGAAAATTTGCCAGGGTGACGGTCAAATAGATTACAAAAAAGCAACACCATGGTCGGCAAAACCGGCCGGGTCGTCGCGCCAATTTGCCGAATTCCGGTCAACTTGTTGTTGTGCGTCAAGGCGGATTTTCTAGTTCTGCAGTAGGATCTCATTTAACGGTTGATTGCTATGGTTAACTCGGTATAATGCCGACCGCTCGAAGGTTGTATCAGCGCTTAGCAATTGAAAAACAACCGATTTAAACATTTGTGTTTAAACTTGTTGACGGCGCCGGCGTAACGCGTATAATCGCGCCTCTTCGACGATGGGGACAGGCAGAGAATTTGAAGAACTGCCGGCCCTGAACCGAAATATAAGTCCTAGACTTGAACGACATTCTATTGACGGCCAAGCAAAATCGTGTCAGAATTGAATGTCTTTGCTGAACGAAAATTCAGCACGCTCTTTAACAATGAAATCAGGAAATTTGTGTGGGCGCTCGCATGCATGGTTTGGTGACAAAACATCATGTGAGTGACCAAAGTCAGTATCCGAGTAATAACTGAATTTGGATCACTCTTTGGGATTGGTTACCCATAAAGTAACTAAATATTAAACTGAAGAGTTTGATCCTGGCTCAGATTGAACGCTGGCGGCATGCTTAACACATGCAAGTCGAACGGTAACAGCGGAAGCTTGCTTCCGGCTGACGAGTGGCGGACGGGTGAGTAATACATAGGAATCTGCCCTGTAGTGGGGGACAACCTGGGGAAACTCAGGCTAATACCGCATAATCTCTACGGAGGAAAGGGGGCTTCGGCTCTCGCTATTGGATGAGCCTATGTCTGATTAGCTTGTTGGTGGGGTAAAGGCCTACCAAGGC
>JASFOJ010000093.1:0-17482 GCA_050116575.1 Gammaproteobacteria bacterium
CATCGTTGAATATGTTGACATTGAACGCGTTGGTGGCGGCGCGTTCGGTCATTATTCCCATGCAATGTGAATATTACGCCCTGGAGGGATTGACTGCGCTTGTGGATACCATTGAGGAAATTCGCAGTAACCTGAACCCTTACCTGAAAATCGAAGGCCTGTTGCGTACCATGTACGATCCGCGCAACCGGTTATCCTACGATGTCACCCAACAATTGCAGCAATATTTTGGTGACCGCCTTTACCGGACGGTCATTCCGCGTAACATCCGCCTGGCGGAAGCGCCCAGTCATGGCGTCCCGGCGCTGGTTTATGATAAAACATCCCGGGGTGCTCAGGCCTACCTGGCACTGGCGGGAGAAATAGTGCGTAGGGAACAAAGCGCTGCACCAAGCCAACCGCAGGTATCAACGGTATAACTATAAATAGGCAAGTTAAACAGGCGAGTACGAGTAAAAGATGGTGGCGAAAAAGCGTGGATTAGGGCGCGGACTGGATGCACTGCTCGGTGGAGGCGGGAAATCCGGAACGACCGTGATAGATTCAGGATCGGCGGCCGAAGCCGCACCCGAAACAACAACCATGGAGACCATTCGGTCAGCCGATGAGTTGCGGGATCTGCCCGTTGACCTGTGCCAACCGGGTAAATATCAGCCTCGTACCGATATGCATCAGGAAAGTCTGCAGGATCTGGCCAATTCAATCAAAGCGCAAGGTGTTTTACAGCCCATCGTGGTGCGTGCCGTTGAAGGCGGCAAATACGAAATCGTCGCCGGAGAACGCCGTTGGCGTGCCGCACAATTGGCCGAGCTGCATGATATTCCCGCAGTGATTCGTGATGTACCCGATGAAGCCGCTATTGCCATGGCGCTCATCGAAAACATCCAGCGTGAAAATCTCAACCCCATCGAAGAAGCCAATGCCCTGCAACGGCTTATCGACGAGTTTGAATTGACCCATCAGCAGGCCGCCGATGCCGTGGGACGTTCGCGTGCTGCGGTGAGCAATATGCTGCGGCTGCTGGCTCTGAATCCGGAAGTCCGCCAGCTACTGGAAAACGGTGACCTGGAAATGGGGCATGCCCGTGCGCTGTTGACCCTGGGCGGTGATCAACAAAGCAAAGCTGCTCGCGACGTGGTAGCCCGGGGATTATCGGTCCGCGAAACGGAACAACTGGTCAACCGGTTGCGGGACGTATCGCCCAAAAAGGCCAAATCCACGGAAACAGCCGTGGATCCTAATATTCAGCGTTTGCAGGACGAACTGGGTGAAAAATTGGGCGCGAAAGTGGCTCTGCAGCACGCCAACAGTGGTAAAGGGAAACTGGTGGTGCATTACAATAGCCTGGACGAACTGGACGGGATTCTGGCTCATATCAAATAATATAAATCGCCTGTTTGTTGTCCAAAGACCAGATCAATCACTTACAACTTGTTCTTCCCCTGTTACTTTAATTGCTGGCAACCATTGCTCGGTGGCCGAATAGACAGCGATGATAACTTGCGATCGCTGCTGTTGGCAGGTGCGCCAAACAATGAGCGATTTTAGAGCATAAATAGCCATAAAAGCCGGCCTAAATCGCTTAAAGTTTGCGGCCGTTTTTCTTAAACATTCCTTAAATAAGTCTTCAATTATGCACAGCTTTATGGGTGCAGGTCTCTTGCTGAATGATTGCCTGAAAGGTATACTTCGCCCCTAATTTTTGGATGCGGCTGCGATGAAAAAAGCCAAAGCTCCGAACCTGTTGCTCATCAGCGTTGGCACTATTTTAACCTCAATGATCGCTGCGGGTTTTTTGTTAGGTTACGGTGTAGATGTTCTTTTAAACACTCGGCCTATCTTCTTGTTGGTTTTTGGTGTATTAGGATTTATCGGCGGCATTCTGAAAGCATATAAAATGCTGAGTGACCCGGATTTGTATTGAATAAAATAGCTGAGCCTGAATTAGCCGCCAAGGCCCGATGGGTAATCAGCACGCAACTGATATTAAGTATCATCATCGCGTTGTTTTTTCTCATAAAGGGCGCTTGGCAGGCAGGAGCTGCCCTTTATGGTGGGCTCGCCAGTCTGTGCATCACGCTGCTTTTGCTATGGGCCGTCAAGCGCGCTTCGCAAACCGCGCAAGATAATCCGGGCAAAGGCATTAGAATGCTATATGTCAGCGCGGCCCAACGGTTTCTGCTGGCGATGGTACTGCTGGCAATGGGGATTGCCGTGTTCAAACTGGATCCCCTGGCGGTAATCGCAGGATTTGTCTTCACCCAATTAAGTTACTGGGTTGGGGCGCGAGTTAAAAGCCCGTAACAAAATTAACCGGCAATAGAGCTTGAATAGCAATATCGCAAGACAGCCGTAACAACACGGTAAACGTAAAAACGAATGAAGCGATAAAACGTGACGTTCAACACACAATAAGATAAAAGCAGAAAAAAACAAAATAAAAAATATTCATTCGCACATTAGTATCTTGTCCACGGCGGATTGACGGACACCTTGGTTGCAAATACTAAGACGGCAAACGCCAAACAACATGGCGACCGGTGACTCGGCGGTTAGGCGAGTAAGGGGCAAAGAGACCGGTACGAATTACTAAAACGCACTAACGAATTTTCAATTTGAGGATTGAACATTGAGTCAAGCAGTTGAAACAGCAGAATCTTCCTCCGGAGGTGGTGGTACTGTTGAATATATTCAGCATCACCTAACCAACTTTTGCGTTGGCCCGGATTGCGACCCCGTTACCCATAAAGCAGCGGGTTTTTGGGCTTTTCACGTTGATACCATATTTTTCAGTATTCTGCTCGGCGCCATAATGATCATTGTCAGTGCCCGACTTGCAAAGCGTATGACAACCGGAGTGCCCGGCGGGTTCCAGAATTTTGTGGAATCCATTCTGGATTTCGTGCAAGGCCAGGTGAAAGACAGTTTCCCCAATCCCACTCCCGTTATTGCCCCCATGGCGCTGACGATTTTTGTCTGGGTGTGGCTGATGAACTTCATGGACCTGATCCCGGTGGATTTACTGCCGTTGATTGCCGGCTGGTTTGGTATTCATTATCTGAAAGTCGTGCCTACAACCGACCTCAACACTACATTTGCCCTGTCCTTTACGGTGTTTGCATTGATTATCTTTTACAACATCAAGGTCAAAGGTCCTGTGGGTTATATCAAGATGTTCCTGTTTCATCCGTTCGGCAAATTTTTGGTCCCGGTCAATATTGTTATGACCGCCATCGAAGAACTGGCCAAGCCGTTAAGCCTGGGCTTACGTCTATTCGGTAACATGTTTGCGGGTGAGCTGGTATTTATGCTGATTGCGTTGTTAGGTGGTGCGGCCGCCCTTGGCGCGGGCCTGTTGATCTGGTTCCCGTTGCAGGTGGTGCTGGACCTTGGATGGTTGTTGTTCCACATCCTGGTTATCACGCTGCAGGCCTTTATATTTATGGTGCTCACCATCGTTTATTTAAGCATGGCGCACACCGCGGACCACTAATACTAATTACGGCTTTGACGAGAGAATCGGCGCAAACGTAAACGAATACTTTGTAACAGGGTCGACATATACCGGTTTAAATTTTTAATTTTATTATTTTTATCTTTAAGGAGAGTAACAATGACACCAGATATGATTGCAACCATCTATGCCTATACCGCCGTGGGCGTCGGCGTTATCCTGGCGGCTGCAGGTTTGGGTTCGGCGATCGGCTGGGGCCTGATCTGTGCCAAAACCCTCGAAGGTATCGCGCGCCAGCCTGAGATGCGTCCACAATTGATGACCAATATGTTTATCTTCGCGGGTCTGATGGAATCTTTCCCGTTTATCATTCTGGCATTCGCTATGTGGTTCCTGTTTGCTAATCCGTTTATCGGTGCAATGCAGGCAGCTATCACCGCTGCAGGTGGCTAAGAACGTAAGTGGTATTCATTATCCGTTTTGTGAAACATTTGTTAAGCAACGGATTTAGCCAAAAGGAGCGAACACAGTGAACATTACCGTAACACTCATCGCGCAAATCCTCGCGTTCCTGTTGTTGATCTGGTTTGTCAACAAGGTGATGTGGAAGCCGATGATGGGGCTTATGGAAGCCCGCCAGAAGCGCATTGCCGATGGTCTTGCCGCCGCCGAGCGCGGTAAGCAGGAGCAGGCCGAAGCGGAAAAGCGCGCGGCGGACATGCTCGAAGAGTCCAAACAAAAAGCGGCAGATATAATTGCGCAGGCGCAGCGGCGCGCCAAGGAAATCGAAGAAGAAGCCAAACACAACGCCAAGGCCGATGCCGAACGTATTAAAACCGCGGCGGAAGCTGAAATTGAGCGCGAAGTTAATCAGGCCCGGGAACACTTACGTTCGCAAGTGGCCAGCATCGCGATCGCCGGCGCCGAAAAAGTGCTTAAGCAACAAATTGACGCCAGGGCTCATGACAAATTGCTGAGCGATCTGGCGGCTGAAATATAGAGGCGAGTTTACATGGCAGAAAAAACAACCATAGCCCGCCCGTATGCTGAAGCCATTTTCGAGTTGGCCAAAGAGCAAAAGCAACTGAAGCAATGGTCCGATGTGCTGCAAATGCTTGCGGCGGTGACGTCCAACGAGGACATGCACCAGATGATCGGCAACACCAATGTCAGCAAGGATCAACTGGCTGATTTTGTGCTGGAGCTGTGCGGCGCTGATTTTTCCACGACAGCGAAAAACCTCGTCAAGGTGCTGGCGGAAAACCGCCGGCTGACATTGATGGATGAAATCGCCGCGCAATACGAAGCGCTGCGTGCCGAAGAGGAAAAAACCATCGAGGCGGAAGTCGTATCCGCGTTCGATATCAGCGAGGCTCAGCAAAAACAGATTGCCGACAAGCTCAAGGCGCGCCTGGGGCGCGAGGTTTCCTTGTCATGCCGCGTGGACTCATCCCTGCTTGGAGGCGCTATTATCAAAGCCGGGGACCTGGTGATCGACGGATCCACATTGGGACAGATTCAAAAACTTTCCATAGAGCTGGTGCATTAACACCGGACTCCTGAGGGGAAAAGCAATGCAATTAAATCCATCAGAAATAAGCGAGCTCATTAAAGAGCGTATTAAAAACTTCGACGTCAAGACCGAAGCCAGCAACGAAGGCACTGTGGTCAGTGTGACCGACGGTATCGTTCGTATTCACGGCCTGTCCGACGTGATGCTGGGGGAGATGATCCAGTTTCCCGGTAACACCTACGGCATGGCCCTGAACCTTGAACGCGACTCGGTGGGCGCGGTGGTACTGGGCTCTTATGAGCACATCACCGAAGGCGACAAGGTGCAATGCACCGGCCGCATTCTGGAAGTGCCCGTCGGTGAAGCCATGCTGGGCCGCGTCGTGGACTCGCTGGGTAATCCCATTGACGGTAAAGGGCCCATCGACACCAAAGAGACATCACCCATTGAAAAAGTGGCGCCCGGGGTAATCGCGCGCCAGTCAGTTAGTCAGCCGGTTCAGACAGGCCTGAAGTCGGTAGACTCCATGGTGCCCATCGGCCGCGGTCAGCGGGAATTGATTATCGGTGACCGCCAGACTGGTAAAACAGCCGTTGCCGTGGATGCCATCATCAATCAGAAAGGCACCGGCATCAAATGCATTTACGTCGCGGTGGGACAGAAGGCATCCAGTGTCGCCAACGTGGTGAACAAACTCGAAGAACACGGTGCGATGGAGCATACCATTGTTGTTGCTGCCACGGCGTCAGCTTCCGCGGCACTGCAATTTATTGCGCCATACTCCGGATGCTCGATGGGTGAGTACTTCCGTGACCGTGGTGAAGACGCATTGATTATCTACGATGACCTGACCAAACAGGCCTGGGCTTATCGTCAGGTGTCATTGTTACTGCGCCGTCCGCCAGGCCGCGAAGCGTACCCCGGTGACGTCTTCTACCTGCACTCCCGTTTGCTGGAACGTGCGGCACGCATCAACGCCGACTATGTTGAGAAACTCACCGACGGTAAAGTCAAAGGCAAAACCGGTTCATTAACCGCATTGCCCATTATCGAAACCCAGGCCGGTGACGTATCGGCTTTCGTGCCGACCAACGTGATTTCCATCACCGACGGCCAGATCTTCCTGGAAACGGACCTGTTTAATGCCGGTATTCGTCCCGCGATTAACGCCGGTCTGTCGGTATCCCGGGTCGGTGGCGCCGCGCAAACCAAGGTCATCAAGAAGCTCGGCGGCGGTGTACGTCTCGACCTGGCCCAATACCGTGAACTGGCTGCGTTTGCCCAGTTTGCATCGGACCTTGATGAAGCCACCCGCAAACAGATCGATCGTGGCCAGCGTGTTACCGAGTTAATGAAACAAAAACAATACACCCCATTGACGATCGGTGAGATGGCATTTTCATTGTACGCCGCCAACGAAGGTTACCTGGACGACGTCGAAGTCGACAAGATTGTTGATTTTGAAGCGGCATTGCACGCCTATGCCAAGGCCAACAATGCTGACCTGCTGAGCAAAATCAACGAGATCGGCGACTACAATGACGAAATCGCCAATAGTCTGAAAGAGGCGATTGAAAAATTTAAATCCAGCAGCACCTGGTAAGGACTAAACCATGGCAGTCGGAAAAGAAATACGCACTAAAATCAAAAGCGTCAAAAATACGCAAAAGATTACCCGCGCCATGGAAATGGTGGCGGCCAGTAAAATGCGTAAGGCGCAGGACCGTATGGCGGCTTCGCGGCCCTATGCGGATAAAATCCGTAACGTGATCTCTCATCTGGCCCATGCGCACCCCGAGTACCAGCACGCTTTTATGCGCGAACGCGAGGTCAAGCGCGTTGGATATATTATTGTGTCCACCGACCGTGGACTGTGCGGCGGCCTTAACAGCAATATGTTCCGGGCGCTGGTGCGCGAACTGCGTGAATGGGATTCCAAGGGTATTGAAATCAATCTTTGCACCATTGGTACCAAGGCGACCGGATTTTTCCGCCGTCTGGGCAGCAAAATTGTCGCCAATACCAGCCATCTTGGTGACGCTCCTCAAATCGAGGACTTGATCGGCAGCGTAAAGGTCATGCTGGATGCCTTCGAAAGCGGCGAACTTGATCGTATTTACGTCGTCTATAACAAGTTCGTCAATACCATGACCCAGAGCCCCACTTTCGAACAACTGGTTCCCATTCAAAAGGGCGGGTACGAGGAGTTGGAGAACCAATGGGATTACATCTATGAGCCCGAAGCCAAGGAAGTGTTAACGGACCTGCTAACGCGTTATATCGAATCGTTGGTTTACCAGGCTGCGGTGGAAAACGTGGCCTGCGAGCAGGCCGCCCGTATGGTTGCCATGAAAGCGGCCTCGGATAACGCCGGTGGCATGATCGAAGATCTCGAGCTTGCCTATAACAAAGCGCGTCAGGCGGCCATTACGCAGGAATTGTCGGAGATCGTCAGTGGTGCCGCTGCCGTTTAAGCTTGCTGCAGCCCTGGCACATTGCCGAACGTTAACAGGATACGGATTAAAGAATTTTTGAAATATTACGAGAGGACCACAACATGAGTTCTGGAGAAATTGTGCAAATCATTGGCGCGATTGTAGACGTTGAATTTCCGCGTGACGCCATGCCGAAAGTCTACGATGCATTGACAGTCGACACTGCAGGTTTAACGCTGGAAGTGCAACAGCAGTTGGGGGACGGCGTGGTGCGTACAATTGCCATGGGTAGTTCCGAAGGGTTAAAGCGCGGCCTGGCGGTTAATAGTACCGGCGCTCCCATTTCCGTACCTGTAGGCACCAAGAC
Source organism: Gammaproteobacteria bacterium (assembly GCA_050116575.1). Classification (GTDB taxonomy): domain Bacteria; phylum Pseudomonadota; class Gammaproteobacteria; order SZUA-152; family SZUA-152; genus JAKEGK01. Next base: position 7,770 of record JASFOJ010000093.1, read on the forward strand.
ACTGGGCCGAATCATGGACGTATTGGGTGAACCCGTGGACGAAGCGGGTCCCGTTGGTGCCGAAGAAAAATGGTCCATTCACCGTAAAGCGCCCACTTATGAAGATCTGTCACCCACCACGGAAATCCTGGAGACCGGCATCAAGGTTATCGACTTGATTTGCCCGTTCGCCAAGGGTGGTAAAGTCGGATTGTTCGGCGGTGCGGGTGTGGGCAAGACCGTTAACATGATGGAGTTGATTCGTAACATCGCCATCGAGCACAGCGGTTATTCGGTATTCGCCGGTGTCGGTGAGCGTACCCGTGAAGGGAACGACTTCTACCATGAAATGAAAGAATCCAACGTACTGGATAAAGTATCCCTGGTTTACGGCCAGATGAACGAACCCCCGGGTAACCGCTTGCGCGTAGCGTTGACCGGTTTGACCATGGCGGAATTCTTCCGTGACGAAGGCCGTGACGTACTGTTGTTTATCGATAATATTTATCGTTACACCCTGGCGGGCACCGAGGTATCGGCGCTGTTGGGCCGGATGCCGTCCGCGGTAGGTTATCAGCCGACCCTGGCGGAAGAAATGGGCATCCTGCAGGAACGCATCACCTCCACCAAGACCGGTTCCATTACCTCCATCCAGGCGGTATATGTACCTGCCGACGACTTGACCGACCCGTCACCGGCCACCACCTTTGCTCACCTGGACGCCACCGTTGTATTGTCGCGTCAAATCGCCGAGCTGGGCATTTATCCCGCGGTGGATCCGCTGGACTCCACCAGCCGCCAGCTCGATCCGCTGGTCATCGGCCAGGAACACTATGATGTGGCCCGCGCCGTACAGGGTACCCTGCAACGTTATAAAGAGCTGAAAGACATTATCGCGATCCTGGGTATGGATGAACTGTCGGAAGAAGACAAGCTGATCGTTGCCCGTGCCCGTAAGATTCAGCGTTTTCTGTCCCAGCCGTTCTTCGTGGCGGAAGTGTTCACCGGCTCGCCGGGTAAATACGTGTCCATGAAAGAAACTATTCGTGGTTTCAAGGGCATTGTCGATGGAGAATACGACCACATACCGGAACAGGCTTTCTACATGGTCGGCACCATTGATGAGGCCGTGGAAAAGGCGAAATCCGTCTAAACGAATTATTGAGGAACGGTTATGGCTGCAACAATGACAGTGGATATTGTCAGCGCCGAGGAAGCAATCTGGTCCGGAACGGCCAAGATGGTGTTTGCCCCGGCGGTGATGGGTGAGGTGGGCGTATTACCCAAGCACACCCCGCTGCTCACCAAAATCAAGCCCGGTGAAGTGCGCGTTATTAACGAAGAGGACGAGGAAGAGTTCTTCTTTGTCTCCGGCGGTATGCTGGAAGTTCTGCCCACTGGTGTTACCGTGCTGGCGGATACCGCGCAACGCGCCCGGGATCTTGATGAAGCTGCGGCACTGCAGGCCAAGGAGGCCGCCGAACGTGCCCTGGCGGAGCGAAAAGGCGAAGTGGATTACGCCGCCGCCGAAGCGGAACTGGCCAATGCCATTGCCCAGATCGAAGCCATTCGCAAGTTGAAGAAAAAATTGGGCAAATAAAGCTATTATGGACGGGTGGTTACCGTTCACCATTGGTTTTTTCACAACACTTTCCCCATCCAGCAAAAGGCGGTTCCCCCGCCTTTTTGCGTTCATCGTACTTAGCCGACGGTATTTTTGTCACATACGATAGTTAAATTACATCGATTTGTGACCGGCGCTTCAGGTACAATATTCGGTCTGTGGCTGTAAGCCGAATTAACAGCCGTGGCTGCTAAAATAATCCAAAAGCGGCATAATATTCGCAGGCTAATAACTGCAAGAAATGCCCCGTAACAGGCTGGCTGCTATCAGGCACAAAAACTGCCGTTTTAATAACGCGTTATTAATAATATAAGTCTTGGAATCAATGTCTTCCCGTCTAAATATCGTCATTTTGGCCGCAGGGCAGGGCACGCGTATGAAATCCGCGTTACCCAAAGTTCTGCACAAAATAGCTCACAAACCGCTGCTGGAACACGTGCTGGACACTGCACGTCGGTTGGCTGCTCATACCATTCACGTTGTCTATGGTCACGGCGGCGAACAGGTAAGGGAACAGCTCAATGATCAGGATGTCAACTGGGTTTTGCAGGACCGCCAACTGGGCACCGGCCATGCCGTGGAACAGGCAATGCCCGCCATCCCTGACAACGAAACGGTGTTGATTCTGTACGGCGATGTCCCGCTGATAACCACGGAAACCTTGCAACGTTTGATACACGCTGCAGACGGTGGTGCGTTGGGTCTGTTAACGGCACAACTGTCGGATCCCACTGGCTACGGGCGCATTATTCGCAACGAAAGCGGCGAGGTGATTCGGATCGTCGAGCAAAAAGATGCCACCGACGAACAGCGGCAGGTAAAAGAAATCAACACTGGTATGCTGGCTTTGGAGTCTAACCGGCTGAAACAATGGTTGACTCGCCTGGAAAACAATAACGTGCAGGGTGAATATTATTTGACGGATGTCATTGGCATGGCGGCTCAGGAAGGGATTAAGATTAACACCGTGCAACCCATGGCGCTGCCGGAAATAGAAGGCATTAACAACAAGCTGCAATTGGCGCAACTGGAAAGGGTCTATCAAATGCAACAGGCCGAAAAATTCATGCAGCAAGGGGTGACGTTCCGGGATCCCGCACGCTTTGATTTAAGGGGCGACCTTGAGGTGGGCCAGGACGTCATCATTGACGTTAACGTTATTGTTGAAGGAAAGGTTAAGCTGGGCAGTGGTGTCACCATTGGCCCAAACACGTTTATTAAAGATTCCGAACTGGCGGACAACGTCACCGTGCAACCCAATTGCGTGATTGAATCGGCGGTCATCGGCAAAGGCTGCGATATAGGGCCCTTCGCCCGGGTTCGCCCCGATACCGTCCTGGCGGAGCAGGTAAAAATCGGCAACTTTGTTGAAGTGAAAAAAGCAACCATTGATACCGGTTCCAAGGTTAACCACCTTAGTTATATTGGCGACACTACCATGGGTAAGAATGTCAATATTGGCGCGGGAACGATTACCTGTAACTATGACGGTGCCAACAAACACCGGACGATTATCGGCGACAACGTCTTTGTTGGTTCCGATACTCAGTTAGTGGCGCCGGTGGAAGTCGGTGAAGGCGCGACGATCGGTGCGGGTTCGACCATTACCCACGACGCGCCCAAAGCGGAGCTGACCTTAAGTCGTGCCCCGCAGAAAACCCGCCAGGGATGGAAGCGCCCCGTCAAGAAATAATTGCCAATGGCTTCGATGTATTAACCCTGTTTTCAACGAGATGACATTATGTGTGGAATAGTCGGTGCAGCTGCCAACAGGGACGTGGTCCCTATATTAATTGAAGGCCTCAAACGCCTGGAATACCGGGGCTACGATTCAGCCGGTGTCGCCGTGCTGGATAACACCAATACCCTGCGCCGCTCACGTTCGCTGGGCAAGGTTGCGCAATTGGCAGAACATATGGGCGACCAGTTGCACGGGCTTACCGGTATCGCTCACACCCGCTGGGCCACCCACGGTGCGCCCAGCGAGTCCAACGCTCATCCCCATGTATGTAACGATACCGTCGCCGTAGTCCACAATGGCATTATTGAAAACCACGAGCAGCTCAGGCAACAACAACTGAAACTGGGTTACCGTTTCACCTCCGAAACAGATACCGAAGTTGTTGCCCATCAAATTCACTATCATCATATCAACGAGCAAAAGGACCTGCTCAGTGCTGTGCAGGACGCCATTGCACAGCTTGATGGCGCTTACGCACTCGGCGTAGTGAGCAACCAGGAGCCCGGACGTATTATTGCCGCCCGCAAGGGAAGCCCGCTGGTCGTCGGTGTCGGCATCAAGGAATATTTTATCGCTTCGGATGTCGCGGCGCTATTGCCCGTCACCCAGCGTTTTATCTTTTTGCAGGATGGCGATGTTGTTGACATCAACAACGGCGAACTCACCATTTACGACAAAGAGCGCAATAAAATCGATCGGGAAATTCATGAAAGTACGCTGCACGCCGATGCCGCAGAGCGCGGCGCGTATCGCCATTTCATGCTCAAGGAAATTCATGAGCAACCCCGTGCCATTGCCGATACGCTGGAAGGCCGCATTTATAACGATAAGCTTCTTGAACAATCACTGGGTGCAGACGCCAAGAACATCCTCGACCAAGTTCAGGGCGTACACATTATCGCGTGCGGTACCAGCTACCACGCCGGATTGATCGCACGCCATTGGCTGGAAACCATTGCCAAAATTCCCTGCAGCGTTGAAGTGGCCAGCGAATTTCGTTACCGCAAACCCGTGGTAAGAAACAATTCCTTAATCGTAACGATTTCCCAATCAGGGGAAACCGCCGATACCATTGCCGCACTGCAGGAAGCCAAACGCCTTGGTTTCGGTTATTCCCTGGCAATCTGTAATGTTCCCGAAAGCTCCCTGGTGCGCGAATCCGACCTGGTGTTAATGACAAGGGCGGGACCGGAGATCGGCGTGGCCTCCACCAAGGCATTCACGACGCAACTGGTGGCGTTAATGCTGCTTACCATCGCCCTGGCACGCCGTCACGGTTTATCGGAAGCCGAAGAGGCAAAAATTATACGCGAACTGGAACAACTGCCGGGCAAAATTGATCACGTCCTGCAACTGGATGATCACATCAACAGCATTGCCGAACAGTTCAGCGATAAACGCCATGCCCTGTTTTTGGGCCGTGGTGCCCACTACCCGGTGGCCATGGAAGGAGCGTTAAAACTCAAAGAAATCTCCTATATTCACGCCGAGGCTTATCCGGCGGGCGAATTAAAGCACGGGCCGCTAGCGCTGGTGGATGCCGACATGCCGGTTATCGCCGTGGCTCCCAATAATGAACTGCTGGAAAAACTCAAATCCAACCTGCAGGAAGTGCGCGCCCGTGGCGGTGAACTGCTGGTATTCGCCGACGCCCAAACCGACATGAAAACCACGCCCGGCGTCCAAATCGTCGAGGTCGCACCCGTTGATGACTCCGTATCACCGATCGTCTATACCATTCCGCTGCAACTGCTGGCCTATCACGTGGCGGTTCTTAAAGGCACTGACGTCGATCAACCCCGCAACCTGGCCAAATCGGTAACGGTAGAATAGCCGGATCAATATCAACCGGGTATTCTATTGACCCACTATAGTCGAACTCTAGCCAGCGTGTAGCCCGGATGAAGCATAACGTAATCCGGGTAAATTATTAGCTATTTAGGGTTTTTGTTTCGATACCGTAACGCCCCAAAGCAAGTAGTGTAGGTGGAGTACCGTGGAATATCAGGAAGTGTATCCCCGGATTACATTTCATTCCATCCGGGCTACTTGCTAGAAGGTTGCAAAGTAAGAAAAGTAATATGAGCTAAAGAAAACTCAGGATAATATATTATAGTATTTAATACCTACAGCTAGGAGATATAATATATGATCAGGCTAATGTTACTTGCTGTAATAATGTTGTTGTATTCTACTATTGGGATTTCAGAGGCGTTAAGTAAAAATACTAAAGATCGAGTTGATGCCTACAATGAAGCAAATGGTTTACTTGAAAAAGGACAATATGAAAAAGCTCGCTCAATTGTAGACAAATATTATTCATCTGAAGATATCAAATTCTCACTTTTGTCTGCAGAACTCTACTTCATAGATGAAAAATATAAGGAAGCATTAAAGGCTGTCAATTATTTGAGTAGAAAATATTGGGCAACCCTGTTTGTAGAGAATGAAGGACCTATTGAAACAGATAACCAGAAAGGTATGATGAAAAATTATTTTGAAATACTTGGGTTAGAGTTTGCTAGTTACCATCGCTTGGAAAATTGGCAGGAAGCTGCGAGGGTCGGAAAGTTATACATCCAATTTTTATCTAAAGAAGATAAAGAGAAATTATCAGTAGGGCTGGGAGAGATATATATTAAGGCCGCTAGAAATTATTTAGCAGAAGCTGAAAAGATTTTTAGTGATACAAAAAACTCAAAAAATGTTGATTTCTCTGAGTATTCCTATTTCAACTTGGGGATAATCAATAGCCTAAACAATAAATATTCGGAAGCCAAAGATAATATTCTAAAGTGTTTAGAAATCACTAAACATAGAAGCGATCGTATTAAATATATAAAAAATGATCCGCTTTTTAAACCGATTTTGAGAGATGAGAATTTTTCCTCAGCATTAAAATAGTGATTATTTTAATGAAAGGAAATAACGAGACAACCAGCATCACATACACACTGTTAAAGTCTGCTTTGTTCAACCTTGGCTGGTAGTAAAAGTCCGTTTTAGAAAAATTAAGATAATTTGTGATCAATGAATCGTATGTCTGCTACCGCTGCATATCTGCCGCTTAGGTCTCTAAAAACAGTTTCGCCAGCTCCTCTACTTTTCAATCCAAACTTTAAGTGTGCTTTAAAGGATTGGTGAAAATGTAATGCGATTCTCTTAGCTGATGGATTTTACGTAACCTGGTCGAAATATGTCGCGGGTTATCAATAAGTTACTATTTTAATCTTCTGACAGACGTTAATGCTATATATCAATACCGCAAAATATTGTCTGCTGAGACTTAAATTAGTAAGCCGCAGTGTCTGTTACTGCCATCACTCGTCTACCGGTCAGAAATCCCCCCGATAGTGCCCATTCTTCGGGCCATTGAACGAATTTACGGAATTGAATTACAGAAATTTCAAAAACTAACCGATAAAAGACTATTCGGATTTCCACGCCTGATTAAAAATGAGGTCGTCATCGATGATGAGCTTGAATAGTGCTATTGGTAGGTATCTTATTGTAATTGTGTTTTTAGGATTTTCAGGTTGTGCAACCCAGCCTGGTGTCGGGCACAGGAGAGCCGAAACCTTTGATATGGGACTGGTAAAAGCGAGGCAACATCGCAGCGAGCACCCGGACATCTGGCAATCAGCCAATGGCATTATGGTCACCCGGCAATCGGACACCAACGGCTTGGAATTGCAAAAATTCGATATAATCCTGTCCTATAACAGCCAACCTGTACACTCGGCGGCACATTTTATTCGCCTCACGGAAGGTGCTGATCCTAATTCACAGGTGGAGATTAAGATAGTCCGTAACAAGAAATTAATGGTATCAAAAATCGATGGCGGACCAGTTAACGCAAACTTTGTGGATATCGGTCAATCCAAGCCGCCGGCATCATTGCTGACGCTCAATAGTGGCCTTCATTCCGCGGAAATTAATAGTCTTAGCACCGATAAAAATTATAAATATCTGCTGTCTTGCTCCTATGACAAAACGTTGCGCTTGTGGAAGCGTAGCAACGGTAAAATGTTACAGGTCTATCGAGTACCAAGTGGGGCTGGAATTGAAGGGCAACTGCTAAGTGGTGCGATCTCTCCTGATGCAAAATGGGTAGTTGCCGGTGGGATTACCGGCTGGACCTGGAGTGGTCGTAACAATCTCTATATTTTTGACAGAAAAAGCGCCAATCTGGTTAAGACAATCAAGGGACTCGCTCAACGAATCAACGTACTAAAATTTAGCCGCAATGGAAAATACCTGGCAGCAGGCTTTTTTAGCGACCAAGGTATCAGAGTATTTGATGTTGACAATAATTTTAAACAAATATTTGTTGACAAAGACTACGTGGATAAAGTCACTTCTATCGATTTTGATGGCCGGGGGAGAATGTTGGTCGTTGCGCGTGATCTGGGTCTACGGCTCTATGATGCAACCTTTAAGTTACTACAGAAAAGTGCGGCCGAAGGTGGTGAAGAACCATTCCACGCTGAATTTTCACCCGATGGTGCCAAAATTGCCCTATCGTTTAAAGACAATACGAATGTAAGCGTGTTGTCGGGCAAGGATTTATCAATGCTTTACCCGTTAGACGTCTCTAAGGGAATAGACAACAGGAGTTTTTTCCATACTGTTACCTGGTCTCCGGATGGTCAAAATATCTACGCCGCGGGTGGCGTTTGGAAGGAAGGCAGAAAACACTTTAAAGTGGTCCGCCGCTGGTCGGGCCAGGGAAAAGGCGCTATTGACGATTTTCCTTTGGCTAATACTAAAATCACAGCATTGCTAGTGTTAAACAAAAATGAACTGGCAATCGGTGATCGAATGGCAACTGTTCAAGTAGTTGACGCAAGCGGATATTCGAAGTACAGATTCAAGCCAACCAGTGGTGATTTCAGGGGCCAGAAGCAACTAAAAATATCGGATGATGGATACAGGGTCCAATTTGGATTGAAAAAAAATGCTGACAGTTTTATTGTTTTTGACCTTAAAAAGAGAGCGTTGCGGTTTAATGCCAGTGAGCCTGATCTTCGAAGCCCCATCCACAAAACCCAAAATATTAGAGTGAAACGCTGGAAACAAAAACATGATCCACAGTTTCACGGAAAATCACTAATTCGCAACCCATACGAAATGTCGCGTACCATAGCCATTGCTGCCGATGAGTCGCAATTTGTCATAGGTTTTGTACATTCAATACGCCTTTTCGACTCAGACGGTCATCAACTCTGGAAAACATCGGTATCTGCATTACCCTGGTCCGTAAATCTTTCTGGTAATTTAAACTATGCCATTGCTGCTTTTGCTGACGGAACGATTCGCTGGTATGACACAAAAGACGGCTCTGAGCGGCTTGCTTTGTATCTATATGATAACGGCAGTAGTTGGGTCGCCTGGACGCCGCAGGGGTTCTTTGATGCATCACCCGGCGCGGAAAAATATATAGGATTCCAGGTTAATCATGGCGACGAAAAAACACCCGAGTTCGTGAGTATTGACCAATTGTACGACTATTTTTATCGGCCGGACCTGGTTGTAAAGGCGCTGGATAGTAACTCCAGAAAGCTCATTGCCGATGAGGCCTCCCATGTCGATGTAAACAGGATTCTATTTGGTGGGTTGCCCCCAAAGGTAAACATATTGAGCCCAATCAACGACACCACCGCAAACAGCGAGGAAGTTGCGGTGAAGGTTTGTGTTCAAGACCAGGGAGGGGGTATCGGAAACGTTATTTATAAGCTCAATTCCATCACCCTGGGTATCGATGAAGCGTCCAAGCGCGGGCTTGTGCGTGTTACCGAAGAAAACGCTCAATGTACCAAGATTTTTACGCACAAACTTGCAATGGAAGATGGGGACAACGAGCTGGTAGTAACAGCTTTTAATAAAGATAACACCATAGAATCCATTGCAGCCAAGGCAACCGTCGAATTTGATGCTCCTGAGTATGCGAAGCCAGACTTGCATGTATTGGCGATCGGTATAAATAATTACAAAGATTCCAATCTTTCGCTGCGTTATGCGGTGCCTGATGCCCGCTCGGTGGTTGATTCCATCAAATCCGCGTCCCATGGCCTTTTCAATAACATTAAAATTCATAAATTACTGGATGCTAATGCAAGCATCGCCAGTATAGAAGAAATGTTCAATTCGCTTTCGAAGAAAATAAAACCTAACGATGTGTTTGTTTTCTTCGTGGCAAGCCATGGGGTAACAATGGATGGACGTTATTACATGATTCCCCAGGAACTCGTATATCAAAATGAGGATTCTGTCAGGGAGAATGCGATTAGTCAGCAAACGTTGCAAAAATGGCTGGCAACAATCCCTGCCAAGAAGAGTTTGGTATTGCTGGATACCTGCAACTCGGGA
>JASFOJ010000094.1:0-17460 GCA_050116575.1 Gammaproteobacteria bacterium
CGGCGCGCTGATGAACGTTACCTGATACACGGCATCGTGACGCGGCAGATGATTGAAACCCATTACCGGTATTATTGATAACTGCGGTTATTTAAATCTAACGCAAAGACGCAAAGACGCAAAGACACAAAGACGCAGAGTTTTTAGAGCGCCTGTAAAAGGTCGCGGGTGTCGAAGCCAGGATAAAAATAATTCGTCGCTTCGCCGTGCGAGTCGGTGTTTTTATGATTTTTCATTGTTTGCGACCAGGCGCCTTAGCATTGGTTCTTAAAAAGAAAAAAGGAGACTTTCATGCATTCCATGCCCTGGATATTGTCGTTGCATATTATTTTTATGGTGATGTGGTTTGCCGGCCTGTTTTATCTGCCGCGATTGTTCGTCTACCATGCCATGTGTGACGATGAGCCCGGCGATGAACGTTTCAAAGTGATGGAACGCAAGCTGTATGCGATTACCAATATCGGCTTTTACGGTGCCTTATTGTTCGGACTTATTCTGGTGTTTGGTTATGCGTGGCAAGCGTACGCCAATACCGGCTGGTTCTGGCTCAAGGCGGTTATGGTGGCGGTACTTATCGGTTATCATTTTTATTGCGGGCACCTGGTGAAAGTGTTCCGAGACGGCAAAAATACCCGCGGTCACAAGTTCTACCGCTGGATCAATGAAATCCCGGTGCTGCCGCTGTTCGTGATCGTGATCAGTGTGGTCGTAAAACCGTTTTAGTGTGGTGTCTTATACAAAACGTGCCTTGATTGGTTTTCCATAGGGTGAGATGGAATATGCAGAATCAATCTAAAAGCCTGTCTCGTCCCGATATGGGACTTATATAAGATACTGCGCTCAGGCAGTTTTTATGGAGGAGAATGCGTTATTAACGGCGGACACGTAATCACGAAAACCGGCGGCGTATAACCAGCTCTCCGCATCCAGCAGTTGGCGCCCCCAGTGATAGAAGAAGCTGGACCGCCAATCATTGGCTGCCTGGTTGGGTTGGCGGGGATAAAGGTCGAGCAGTTCCAGGCCCCGTTTTAAGTCAAAATACATGTCCGTGAAATCGTAGGCCAGGCTTTCACACATTTGCACTTTTAACTCGTGTTTGTCGAATCCGTTCCACACGTGTTGATCATTCACAAAAAACTCGTTAAGGCGCATGAATAATTCACAGCGAATATCGTCGTTTTCCAGGTGGTGGGCGTAAGTGTATTGCCGGGGGCTTTCCAGTAGCACGATGGCGGTGTGCAGTTGCGGCAACAGTTTTCCCATGCTTTGTATCCACTGTTCACCGTCGGTGTGCGGTTCCAGGGTATCAATAAGCCGGCAATACTCGCGGGCGATATTGGCCATTTTATCCAGCGAGGGTGTTTGCCGAGTGTATGGGGTGTTGTCTGTCATGTCGTCCATCAATATAAGTGTAGTAGACAATTGGGTAATTGTTTACTAGGTGCCCGCCTGCTAAAAAGAGTATCCTGGATGATTGTTTTTTATGGCCAGTGTATTACTTTTAGATAAAGAACATCCCCATAATGGCCGTTAATTTTACAAGTTGAAATAACGGCTTAGGTTATTTTAGCACCAGCGCCCGCGCGGCGGTTATCGGTGGCGGGAACACGCAGTTGGTAAATTTCGATGTGGTCACATCGCTGGATGGCGGTCGGGCAGATGACAAAACAGGCTATTATTGATGATGGAATCTGTTCTGACATATTGCATATTGATATTCGTGCTCCGGTTATTCCATGGCCTAATATCAACGTATAAGGCACAATCGTTAAGGGCATAAAGGAAGGTGCGATGAACGGAAATGCCACCGTACCAGTGGTACTGGTATTTGCAGGTACTGATCCCAGCGGCGGAGCGGGCATCCAGGCTGATATTGAGACCCTTGCCAGCATGGGTTGTCACGCAGCAACCGTGGTGACAGCAGTGACCGTACAGGATACGGTGGACGTCAAGCGTTATGAACCCATGGATCCTGCGTTGGTGGTCGAGCAGGCCCGCGCGGTACTGGAGGATATGCCGGTTGTGGCGATTAAAATCGGCATGGTGGGCAGTGTGGAAGTTGTCGAAGTGATTCACACGATTTTGCTGGATTATCCCGAATTGCCGGTGGTGCTTGACCCGGTGATGGCCGCCGGGGGCGGAGAGGCGCTGGCCGATGATGACATCCTGGATGCCATGGTCAACTTACTGTTTCCTTATGTCACAGTGCTCACACCCAACAGCCAGGAAGCCCGCGCCTTTGCCCAGGAAGCCGATAATCTCGATGCTTGTGCCCAGGAGTTACTGGAGAATGGTTGCGAGTATGTGCTGATTACCGGCACTCACGAAAATACCCCCACCGTCATTAACAACCTGTACACAGACCAGCAATTGGTGGAGTCGTTTAACTGGGAGCGGCTGCCCTACAGTTTTCACGGTTCAGGCTGTACACTATCCGTGGCCATCGCCGGGTTGCTGGCGCAGGGCCTGGACCCGTCCAATGCGATTTATGAAGCCCAGGAATATACCTGGGAAGCTTTGAGTCACGGTTATCGCATTGGCATGGGACAATCGATTCCCAACAGGCTATTTTGGGCGCATGGAGACGACGACTGATCTGAATGACCGCAAATTGTATGGTTTATATGCAATTACACCCTGTTCCAGTACCAAGCCCTTATCGACCTCCGAACTGATCCATAAGGTTGAGCGTGCCATCAGTGGTGGCGCACGCATTATCCAATACCGGGAAAAATGTCATGACCGGCGCCTGAAATATGAACAGACGGTGCGGCTGCGCACGCTGTGCGATCGGCATCGTGTATTATTTATCGTCAACGATGACGTGGAACTGGCCGCCGAAAGCGGCGCGCACGGTGTTCATCTGGGGCAGGATGACCGGTCTGTGCAGCAGGCCCGCGATGAGTTGGGCCCTTCGACGATCATTGGGGTGTCCTGTTATAACCAGCTGGCGCTGGCTCAGAGTGCACAGCAACAGGGAGCCGACTATGTGGCTTTTGGCCGCTTTTTCGCCTCGCATACCAAACCCGGCGCCGTGCCGGCCGATGTTGACCTGTTGCGCCGGGCCAAACGGGAATTGACGGTACCCGTTGCCTGTATTGGGGGTATCAACCCGGAAAATGCTAAACTACTCACTTCCGCGGGTGCGGATATGATAGCGGTAATTCACGGCGTCTTCGGCGCGTCCGATTGCGAACGCGCGGCGCGGGAGCTGGCCGGCTGCTTCGGCTCCCATTAACCGGCACCCATCGGTAGTTATTCATTCACAAAGCCAATACCAAGAATAGTAAGGAATTGATAATGACGCGATCACACGATTTATTTGAACAAGCCCAAAAATATATTCCCGGTGGTGTTAATTCACCGGTGCGCGCCTTTCGCGGCGTGGGCGGCGATCCGGTTTTCTTCAAGCATAGTGAAGGCGCCTACCTCATCGACGAGGATGATAAACGTTACGTAGACTATGTGGCTTCCTGGGGACCGATGATTGTTGGCCACCAACATCCGGAGGTTATCAAGGCGGTCCAGGACGTCGTGGCTCAGGGTATCGGCTATGGCGCACCCACCGCCATTGAAACGGAAATGGCAAAACTGGTGTGTGAAACGGTACCGTCGGTGGACATGGTGCGCATGGTCAACTCCGGTTCCGAAGCGACCATGAGCGCGATCCGGCTGGCACGCGGTTACACCGGCCGCGACAAGATCATCAAGTTCGAAGGTTGTTATCACGGTCATTCCGATTCCCTGCTGGTCAAAGCCGGTTCCGGTGCGTTAACCCTGGGCGTGCCCACATCACCTGGCGTACCCGCATCGCTGGCCGAACATACCATTACCCTGAACTTCAACGATATCGATCATGTGAAGAAAGCGTTTGAGGAACTGGACGATCAGGTGGCATGCGTCATCGTGGAGCCGGTGGCCGGCAACATGAACTGTGTACCGCCGGTGCCGGGATTTCTGGAAGGATTGCGTGAACTGTGTGATAAACATGGCACGGTATTGATTTTCGATGAAGTGATGTCCGGTTTTCGCGTGGCACTGGGCGGCGCGCAACAGTATTATGGCGTGACCCCGGATTTAACCACCATGGGCAAAGTCATTGGTGGCGGCTTGCCAGTGGGCGCCTTTGGCGGCAAGCGAGCCATTATGGAACACATCGCGCCCCTGGGGCCGGTCTATCAAGCGGGAACATTATCCGGTAATCCCGTATCCATGGCCGCCGGCCTGACCACCTTAAAGCTGATTAGCGAACCGGGATTTCACGACAGGCTCAGTGAAACCGCCGCCAAGTTGTGTGAAGGCATGAAGCAACGTGCCAAAGCCGCTGGTATATCGCTGACTACCAATCAGGTGGGAGGGATGTTTGGGCTGTTTTTTACTGAGGCTGAAACAGTAACCTTGTTTAAACAGGTCACCGAATGCAACATAGATCGTTTCAAGGCTTTCTTCCACGCTATGCTGGATGAAGGTATTTACCTGGCGCCGTCCGCGTTTGAAACCGGTTTTGTGTCCTCCGCCCATTCCGACAAGGAAATTAATATTACCCTGGATGCGGCGGAAAAAGTGTTTGCTTCGCTAAAATAACAGCGATCCGGTTTGGCCGTAACCGGCATTGTCAGCAGCTCTATTATCCGGGTGTCACTAACATGTTCCCCAGACCGTTAAGGTGTTCTGTTGTCCGGCCGGCGAGTTGGCGATCGCCCCAGTTTCCGGAACCGGCCAGGCCGCGGGTGACAATACTGGATGGGCAGCCGGATCCTTAATGAACCTCGCCGTTTATCCCCCTTACGTAAACTCAGATACGGTAGTAATTCCCGGCGATAGTGAATTGAACCCCCGGTTGCAGCCGGTGAATAAGTTACCGCGGCAACAGGTTGTTCCAGAGCTGTTACATAAACGGCGGGAAATGGATTCGTTGATGGCGTGTGTGACTTTGTTGTTGCCGCGGTTTAAAAAACCGGTTTTTATACCATTGGAGTCACAGCGACATTTATGGATCTAACGCTTATACAGCCATTTCTGGATTGGATCGAACACAACCCCGGCTTGTCGGGATTGGTCATTTTTCTCGTTGCGGCATGTGAATCACTGGCGTTGGTGGGTATTTTGATACCCGGCATCGTATTTATGCTGGGTGTGGGAACACTGGTGGGATTAAACGCTCTGGGTCTGTGGTCAACGCTGTTCTGGGCCGCGCTGGGAGCGATTGCCGGTGACTGGATCAGTTACTGGCTGGGTCGTCACTTTGACAGGCAGTTGCGTCATGTGTGGCCACTATCCCGGTATCCGGCCTTGATTCCCAAGGGGGAACGTTTTTTTCGTCGGCACGGCGGACAAAGTATTCTTTTTGGCCGTTTTGTCGGACCGTTAAGGCCTATCATCCCGGCGGTTGCCGGTATTATGCATATGCCGCAGGGAAGGTTTTATGTGATCAACGTGATTTCCGCGATGCTATGGGCGCCGGTGGTAATATTGCCCGGCGTGGCGTTCGGAGAATCCCTGCAATTGGCTGGCGAAGTTGTCTGGCGACTGCTTAGCGTTGTTGCGCTCGTTGTTGTTGTCACTGGGGTGTTGGGTTATCTAGCAAAGGCGTTATTTTCCTATGCGCTGGCGACCAAGGTGGATACCTGGCTGGATTACTATAAGATGCGTGGTGCCAGGGAAAACGTTGTCAGCCTGGGTCTTGTGGCGGTTTTGGTGTTGTCCACGGCATGGTTTGTCAACAACTATGAAATTCGTTATCAACCGCTAATGACCAAAGCCCAGGCGACGGACTATCAATGGTGGCAAAACCATTGGCAGTCTTTTTTCCTGATACATACTCGCTATGACAACGAGCACCCGGTTTCGATCCAATGGTGGGGCAAGCTCGATGATATAGAACAGGCTGTTACGTCAGCAGGGTGGCAGAACGCCGCCAGGCTGAGCGCAAAAAATAGTTTGAATTATTTTCTACCCCGTGCGCCTTTCAACAAAATCCCCTTGCTGGCCGATCAATTGTTCAATCAAAAAGAAGTGTTATTACTGGTGGCGCCCGACGAACAATCTAACAGTTTCTTTGTGTTGCGACTATGGTCCGCCAATCCAGCCGTAAACCAAGCTGCTGCGCAACTCTGGCTTGGTAGCGCCCACAGTGTTCGGGTTTTCTCGCCGTTTAATATGATCAACCTGCCGATCCCGTTAAAGGATTATTCGCACGCTTTGACGCGATTCAGAAGTAGCCTTGAACATTCGCGCATACCTGTTCGCAGCAGGAAAGTGTTTTATCAGCAACTTGGTATCAGTGCATCATGGAAAGGTGAAGTGTTGTTACTGCAATTTAATAATGACCGTGCTCGTGAAATCCGTGGTCAAACCATGTCGATGACACCTTATGTCTTGGGTAACTCCGGTTTGTCAATACAGTCACCCGGTCCATTCACCGTGGAGCGCGAAGTCCAATCCCCTGCGCGACAGGGCAGTGTTCAGACTTTGCAACAAGGCTCTTATGCATATCGTCAACACGGAGTAAGTGTAACCGTCAGCTATCGGCGTATGGGCAGCAGCACGCGGTCCTTATTGCAATGGCGCCGACAACTGGAGGGGCGTCTGCATAATGTGCAGGGCCTTCAATTGCGCGACATTTCGGTGGATGCATTAAAAAAGGATAAAGCCCGTGGTTTC
Organism: Gammaproteobacteria bacterium; assembly: GCA_050116575.1. Classification (GTDB taxonomy): domain Bacteria; phylum Pseudomonadota; class Gammaproteobacteria; order SZUA-152; family SZUA-152; genus JAKEGK01. The sequence goes on from JASFOJ010000094.1 coordinate 6,664, forward strand.
CAGTATCGTGTACACTACGAGATGGCTCCATTTGGCAAGAGCTTCATTTATCGTATTCAGGCCCTGCAAGGGGCGCACGACAGTTGGGTGATTAATGCATCCTACAAAGATTGCGATCCCCGTGGAAAGGCGATAGTGAATGCCATGTTGGATTCTGTCGTGTTGCCGACATTGCGATAAGTCTTCTTATCAATGGAGGCTGAGGAATCTGGAATGAATCTAAATTCATAACTGTTTCGTGGTATCGAAAGGTCGGTTAACCGCTTGTTATCATCTTGTAAAGATTGTTTTTCGATATAAAGACTTGTTAATCACCAATTATCGAGTGCGCTATAAATTTTCCCCGATGTTGTTGGTTAATGGGCGTAGAAAAAATATAGGTACCAAAGTCACCTGATGTATGGTAAAAATTACCTAGTATAGCCGTCGTTGAGCAGCAACCATTTGTAGATTATGAGGAAATACAGGTCCAAATTATTTATCCGCGTGCTTTTTGGGTTGGCCATTTTGCTCCCGGGTGGCCTTCCGGCAGCAAGCGCTGAATTGATTATGACAGCGCCTCCCCGTGAATTACCTGAAGCCGGTGAAGAACTTTATGAACCGCTGGCTAAATATCTTAGCGACGTTCTGGGCGAGAAAGTTATTTATAAACATCCGAAAAACTGGCTGCAGTATCAGCGTGATCTGCGTCATGATGTTTACGATATCGTGTTTGATGGTCCGCATTTCGTATCGTGGCGGATGGCACACCTTAATCATGACGTGTTGGTTAAATTGCCCGGAACGCTGGAGTTCGTCATTGTTATCAACAAAGATGATCAGCAGGTTACGGAACTGAAGGACCTGATCGGCAAAAAGATCTGTGGTATCCCGCCGCCTAACCTGGCGACGCTCACGGTCATCGAGCAATTTCAAAATCCTGTGAGGCAACCAATTATTTGGGGTGTCAAAGGCGGTTTTCCCAAAGTTCTTGATGCCTTTCAAAAAGGCGGTTGTCGCGCCGCTGTGTTCCGTACGACTTTTTATAATAAAAAGCTTGGCGACAAAGACCGGGCAACCATGAAGGTCCTGTTCAAGAGCAAGGCGTTGCCAAATCAGGCGATCTCGGTGAGCAGCCGGGTAAAATCCAAATACAAAAAACAAATCATTCGTTCGCTGACCCTGGATGAAAAAGGCAAGCGGGCGGCTCAGGGCATTGTCAACCGGTTTGGCGGCAACAATGGCTCGCCATTTATTGCTGCGCAGAAGAAAGAATATGCTGACCATACAATGTTGCTGGAAGGCGTGGTATTTGGCTGGTAGCAGATGACGGGTGCTCAATAACTTATCCCCAAAATTCATTCGCCCGTAAAATCACCGGCGATTAATGATCGTCACCCGCCCTCCATTGAAATGTAACCCCCGTTCTTGCATCAATGGGAAGCCAAGATTCAGTGTCAAGACGCTTAAGTGTATTTTGGACACGTTTCGCATTAATTTGAAAACGAACTTGAATTTTGTTTAACACTAAGGTTAGATGTTAAACATGAAAAATATTTACAGTTCGCCTCATCTGTTTCTAGTCAACCACTACAAACACATTGTGGAGTCGTATGGCATTCCTTGTATTGTTAAAAACCGGTTCTTATCGGGGGCGGCCGGTGAATTGCCGCCGACCGAAGTGTGGCCGATACTTTGCGTCGAAGATGAGCGGGACTTTGATCGTGCTAAACAAATTGTCGATGAAGAATTAAGCCGACTTGACAATACCCATCAACACTGGATTTGTAGCCAGTGCGGCGAACGTATCGAAGGCCAGTTTACTGATTGCTGGAAGTGCGGTGCGCCAAAACCGGATTAACCAAAATCTAAAACCGGTATTATTGACTGTCAGGCGTGCACCGTTTTCGGAATTAGAAATTGCTCTTGACCTGTTTGACGTTGAGTGTGCGCGGATGTAAACCATGACAAACAATGGTTATCATTTGCCGTGGGTTTTTGCATAACAGACTATCGCACTGACCGTTGGGGTATTGGGTACTGGTAACGGTAGATACGCCTTCGGAACAACAGGGTTCTGCATACACAGGTTGTGACGGCAACACTTCTGTGGCGCCAGCAACGTGAATACAACCTGACAGGGACTGTAATTTTCGGTCAATATCAACTTGTTAGTTTCCTAAAATAATCACCACCCGATATATTCAACCCGCTCCCCGACAGGGAATTTGTTATCCTTGGCTTGGATATTGCACGATTTCTATGCAGTATCCGGGGATTACCAGCGCCTTGAAAATACCCCAGCGGCATCAATATGATACTTGAGACACGGAAAGTTATCGTTGTGTCAATTTTTTGCAGGTGAACACACATGACAGAATTTATTGAATTTGATGGTAAGAAACCGCAGGCCCTCGACTATACGGCTGAAGCCCGGTATTCGGTCGGACAGGTTATTCACCATAAATTATTCGATTATCGCGGCGTGATTGTGGACGTGGATCCGGTATTTTCCGGTTCCGACGACTGGTACGAGCGCGTCGCCAAATCCCGTCCGCCCAAGGACAAGCCCTGGTACCATGTGCTGGTGGATGACGGCGAACATAACACTTATGTCTCGGAGCAGAATCTGGAAGAAGACTGGTCCAACGAGGCAATTGATCACCCGTTGATACCGGAGTTGTTCGCGGATTTTGTAAACGGCAGGTATATCGTAAACTGGTTAAAAAACTGATGGCGCGGTAGCAATGGATCGTTAACGCAGTTCCAGTTCTTCCATCAGTTGCCAGAGACGGTCCAGTCGTTGCACTGGATCGTCCAGTTGGAGCAGGTACTGTTTGTGCTCCAGCCGCAATGGCAATAATTCCGCCAACCGGCTTCCTACCCAACTGGCGTCATCATAATGTTTTTCCAGCTTGGCAAATGGATAACCCAGTTGATCCAGCAGATTGCGCAGTATATCCACAGCGGGTAGAAATTCCCGGGGTATCTCATGGGATGGTTCGTTGGGTAACAGCTCCACATTGGCAATGGTCAACTGGTTAGGTTGAATGGCACGCGAAAGTATATGAAACCGTTGGGTACCCTGGGCGGTAATGCATAACATGCCGTTGGCATCCACATTGAAGTAACTGATCTCGCTGAGGGTGCCGGTTTCGTAAGTCTCGGCCGCCTTGCCCACTTCAGAACCTTCCTTTATCAGGCACACGCCAAATCCGTTGCCCCCTTTCATGCACGTGCTGATCATGTCGAGATAACGCGGTTCAAAAATACGTAACGGCAACGTGCCGTTGGGAAACAATACTGTATGCAGCGGAAATAAGGGGATTGATAATGTGGTCATGATTCGGTTGATTCTCCCCAGCGTGGTATCAAGCGATGTTCAATCTCGAGTTGATCCAGAATTCGTGCAACCACAAAGTCCACCATATCAGCAATCGTCGCGGGTCGATGATAGAATCCCGGACTGGCTGGCAGTATGACAACACCCAGGCGGGCCAGTTTCAGCATGTTTTCCAGGTGAATCGCCGATACCGGCATTTCCCTGGGTACAACGATTAATTTGCGTTGTTCTTTCAACGTCACGTCGGCCGCCCGTTCGATCAGGTTGTCGCTGGCGCCATGGGCTATAGAGGAAAGTGTAGCCGAAGAGCACGGGCATACAACCATGGCGCGTGATACACCCGACCCGCTGGCGATAGGGGCCATCCATTGCTCCTTGCCGAACACCCGCAACTGATTCGGTTTGGCGGCGTATAATGAGGAAAAATAGCGACTGATCTCTTCCGGCCGGTGGCCGAACTGGTGGTCTGTCTCTGTATTTATCACCACCTGGGCGGCACTGGATATCAGTAGATTTACCGATTGACCGTTGGTCAACAGGCACTCCAGCAACCGCAACCCGTACTGGGTGCCGGACGCGCCGGTGATGGCGAGTGTGATAAAGGTATCAGCCATTCGATGTTATTTCGATCATTGCACTTTCCGTTTGTCAACACTGGCAACGGTTTGACGGTCGACGGGGTCGATCAGGTTGCCGCACCGTGTCGCCGGTTGTATCTATTGGTTGTTACTTTTACGTTGTAATGCGCATGACGTGCATTTTAGCCGTTAGGCGGAATCCGGGTATCGCGACTTTAATGCGGTCAACAGTTTTTGGTGTAATCCCCCAAACGCGCCATTGCTCATAATGAGTAATTGGTCGCCGGGTTTGGATTGGTTGACCAGCGTGCTAATAATATCATCAATGCTCGCCATAACGCCTGCCGGGGGACGGGTTTTAGCGGCGACGGCGTGCAGGTCCAGATCCACATCCGGCGGCTGGTAATAAATAACTTCATCGGCATTATCCAGTGAGGCTGCCAGCGTGTCCTGATGTATCCCCATGCGCATGGTGTTGGAGCGGGGCTCCAGGATAGCGACAATACGGGCGTTACCGACTTTGTTACGTAATCCGCCCAGTGTCAGTTCGATCGCGGTGGGATGGTGGGCAAAATCATCATAGATCATAATGTCATTGACCGAACCTACGATTTCCATGCGCCGTTTCACATTTTGAAAACGGCCCATAGCGTCAACGGCGTGATGTACCGGGACACCGGCATGGCGTGCCGCAGCGATGGCCATGGCCGCGTTACTGACATTATGCAGGCCTTGCAGGTTCCAGTTGACGGTACCGGCCTTATTGCCATCGACATAAACGTCAAATTGACTGGCGTCCTGTGACAGGTTTTTTATCTGCCAGTTACACGAATTATCGTCTCCCACATATTCAATGGGCGTCCAGCAACCCATGTCGATGACATCGGCCATATTGGCATCGGATCGCGGTGCTACAATCAGACCATTGCCGGGAACCGTACGGATCAGATGATGGAACTGGCGCTTGATGGCATCGAGGTCGGGAAAAATGTCCGCGTGATCATATTCCAGGTTATTCAGGATTAACGTGCGCGGGCGGTAGTGAACAAACTTGGACCGTTTGTCAAAAAACGCCGTGTCGTATTCATCCGCCTCCACGACGAAAAACGGCGCATCGCCACTGCGGGCGGACAGACCGAAATTTTCCGGAATACCGCCGATGAGAAATCCCGGCTTCAGGCCGGCATCTTCCAGGATCCACGCCAGCATGCTGGATGTGGTCGTCTTACCGTGAGTGCCGGCGACAGCCAGCACCCACCGGTCCTTCAGCAGATAGTTGGACAGGAACCCCGGTCCCGAAATATAGGGCAAGTTGTGATTCAGGACCCATTCAACAGCGGGTTTACCCCGTGATAGTGCGTTGCCGATAACCACCAGGTCCGGTGCCGGGTCAAACTGGCCGGTATCATCCAGATTGCGCAGCGCAATGCCGGCGTTCTCCAGTTGCGTGCTCATGGGCGGATACACATTGGTGTCCGAGCCGCTGACCTCGTAGCCCAGTTCGCGGGCTAGCAGCGCGATGCCACCCATGAATGTTCCACAAATTCCCAGTATATGTACATGCATAATATTATTTCCTGACAGGGGACCGGGGGACAGGATGCAAAAACAATGCTAACTGCCAGCCACCAGTAACACCCGCACCACCCGCAAGTAGGTAAAAACGCAGAGTACCGATATACCAATTCCCGCCCAGAACGGCACCGACAGGGCGTTTTTCAAAATGTGGCCGATGACCGCGATGCTCCAGAATAGTAATAATAGCAGCAGGTAACGGGGAAACATCAATTGCTCGGCCGGATAGCTGGATGCCAGCATGATCAGCGGCAGGCTGATGGTGTTGAATACGATGCATGTACCGGCCAATGCGGTGATCGTTTGCACGGACCGGTTCATAAAACTGCGTACCCACAAACCGGCCTGTGCAAATCCGATCATCATGATCAGGCCGATCAATACCGTTGATACCGCTTTGCCGAAGGTGTTGTCCGCCAGGGTAACCGTAAGCAACAATAGCGCAAAACAGATCGAAACCGTCAAAATCATCAGGAAGCGCGATGCCGGTATATCTTCTGCATTGGCTCGTAGCAGGCAAATATCAAGGTACAATTTAAAAATAAGCAGCATATTGGATAATCGTGGGTACTCTACTCAGCTAATTCGAATACAATTGTATTTCTCGTCGGTATAATCTGAACTGTGACAATTATTTTGTATTCTTATTCAATGAATTACAACTACAAAGGGCCGTCTGTATGGCGCGGTGATCAAAACCGACTAAATGTACCCGCTATGTTGCGGCGGTTGATTAAAATGTGGCGATTGAATAAGCAGTGCGGCCACTTTCACCATGCCAGTTAACGATACAATGGTCAAACCGGGCCATTAACTGACTTTGCGGATAATGATTAATGGAAGAACGATTTGTTGATACACAGCAGAAGCTGGGTGACTTGTGCCACGAACTGGCAGGTTGCGATGTCGTGGCCATCGATACTGAGTTCCTGCGAGAGAAGACTTACTATGCCCAGTTGTGCCTGATTCAGATCGCTACGGAAGACATGATCGCCTGCGTCGATCCGTTGAATATCGATGATCTGTCACCGTTTCTTGATGTGTTGTACGAGCCACAGCGAACCAAAGTACTGCATTCCGCGCGCCAGGACCTGGAGATATTTTTTGACTGGCGTGGCGAAGTTCCCAAGCCGATTTTTGACACCCAGGTCGCTGCCACGCTGCTTGGTTACGGCGACCAACTGGGTTATGCCAAGCTGGTAAAAGCGATGCTGGGCAAAAGTCTCGATAAAGAGCACACCCGTACTGACTGGAGCCGGCGCCCGCTGGATGACGCCCAGGTGCACTATGCCATGGATGATGTACGTTATTTGATTCCCATTTATCGCGAGCAATTGCATCGTTTGAGGCAGCGTGGCCGTGAGGACTGGCTGCAGGAGGATTTTAACAAGCTCACCGACAACCGGCTGTATTTGCCCCATCCTGAAGACCTGTGGCGGCGTATTAAAGGTGCCCGAACGCTGAAACCACGCCAGCTGGTGGTACTGCAACAACTGGCGATATGGCGGGAACAACAGGCCCGCGCGTTAAACCGGCCGCGCAAATGGCTAATGTCCGATGACGTTATCGTGGATATTGCCCGCCGTGGTCCGGCATCAACCGAAGCGTTGGAAAAAATCCGGGGCTGTAACAGTTTTATTAAAAAATCCGCCGTAGATATTCTGGACACGGTTAACGCGGCCAAAGCCCTGCCCGAGCAACAGTGGCCGGTGCTGGAGCGGATACCGGCGTTGACCGTGCAACAGGAAGCCATGGTGGACGTGCTCATGAGTATCGTACGGGTGCGCGCCATGGAAAATGACGTAACACCGGCGGTACTGGTGACCCGCAAGGAACTGGAACACCTGGTGCTGGATAGAGATCATGGTGCAGTGGTGACGGGGTGGCGTTATGAACTGGTGGGAAAGGAATTGCTGGAATGTCTGGATGGAAAAACGATGATCACAATCGACAGGGAATGTGTTGTCATTGACCGTAAATCCTGAGCCTATCTGATTTCAAGCAGGTATCATTATGCATTTTTGGAACACCATGAGCAGTTTTTGTGTGAGCACTCCGTTGCGCTTGTTGGTTGTCGCCGTCGTGTCTGTCACGGTGCTGACACAGGCATACGCCGGGGAAACAACATCGTCGCCATGTTCCCAGCCATTGACGGATCACCAGGTTATCTCCGTTTTTAAACGCAGTGCGCTTAACCAGTTAGCCCTGGAGTTTGGCGATGCCGGGCTTTTTGTCTATGAATTGGAACACACGCCGGTTGACGACACGCTGGTGCGCGTTGAAGCTTATGCGAAATACCCTAAGCCCGGGCAAAAGGACCTGGCGACCATGCGCATCAAAGGCTGGGTCAGCCGCTGCAGCGGTACCACGATTGTCAGGGGGAATACCTGGTTGGCGGATGGTACGCTGCAGGTGACCCGCTATGATGCCGAAAACCTTGCCGGCAAAGGGCTGCGCTGGGGCGATCCGGCGGCGCCGCTGCGCTTTATCGTTTACTTGGACAGCCGTTGCCCCCATTGTCATCGTTTGATCAGTTATGCAAAAAAACTTGTCAAAAACGGCAAAGCCTATCTGGATCTGCGGCAGGTCGCCTATCTTGAAGATGTGCAAGGTGCGGTGAGCGATACACATTTTTGGCAAACTTCATTGGTAAACGGCGGTGGGTCAACGGTTAGTGACGAAGATTACCTGGAACTGTTGGGCGGCTTTGCCGACGATGAATTGGTCAAAGAGGACAGCCCGGCCTATGACATGGCTGTTCAATTGATTGAAACCAATACGGCAACGGCAAAAAACAAGTTGCATATCATCACGGTACCGGGTGTGCTCATTGAGGAAACTGATCACCAGGGCCGATATCGCAGGATGGGATATTGGGAAATAAATCGTATATTTCAGTGAGATTTGCCGGGGGCAATAACGGTTGCGGCGTGCATTGTAAGGTTAACGACCATCAATTACCGATAGACAAGGGTTGATAGGCAAGGGTTATAATTGCAACCCAAAGCAGTGGTTAAACCATATTAACCACATATTAGAAATAACTGCGACGATCAGGGGTGACCAGTGGGAATCGGGGCAAACGTTCGGGAAATGAAAATCGCCACGCGCGGTATGATAAGGGTGGGGCTGTGTTTGATTTTCGCAGCCGGTATCGTGCTGCATTCTCCGCGCAGCGCAGCGAAAGATAAGGAAGAAGGCCCAAAAGACATATATGCCGGTGCTGATATCAGTTTTGCCAGCTTGAGCGCAAAGGACGAAACGTTCAGCCCCGTGACATTGCGTGGCCGGTTGGGGTTGATGATTCTTCCGGATCTGGAACCGGCATTATCGTTAGAGGCGCACTTCGGTTTTGACGTTACCGACGATACCGCCAAGATCAACGGCAACGATGTAACGTTACGGTTGAACAACTATGTGGCGATGTACGGTCGGGCGTCCCAGCAGGTGTTGGACAAGATGAGTGTTTACGGGTTGTTGGGGTTTTCGGCGGTACAGTTGCAGGGCAATACCGAGGCCATCGGTGGCGATACGGCGACGGGATTGTCCTTTGGTGTCGGCGCCATGTTAGGGTTGCCTTACGATATAGATGGATACGTCGAAATCATGCAGTTGGTGAACGGCGATGCATTTGATGTTTACACATTCAGTATCGGCGTCAGTTACAAACTGTAATCCAGGTCACAGTTTTTACTCCAGAATCTTAAGCATTGGCCGATAGTGCAATTTTACGCCTTAATATTCGTTAATTGCCGAGGATAGGCCAATGAGTTTATTTAATAAGTTCCTGTATTTATGCTGTGTTGCGGTACTGGGTATCGTGCTGGTGGGGTGTTCCAAAGACGATGGGCAAAACGACGAGCATTTTGCCTCTTCCCAGCAGCGCGCCCTGGAAAAAGCCAAGGGCGTTGAAGGCATCGTGATGGATGCGGAAAAAAAGCAACGCGAAAAGCTGAAAGAGATGGAACACTAGCCGTCTTTTTGTAATACAATCCGCCTGAACCATCCTGCCGCGAGCGCGGGTTCATTTTTGACCACGTGCAACTGCGGGCATTGCGCCAGCAGTTGTTCAAATACCACGGTGGTTTGTGTCGCTACATGCCGGATAACCGGATTGACCAGCCGCCGTATCGGCGCCCGTTGGTCGGGTTTCAGAAATTTATCCAGTATGAAAATGTAGCCCCTTTGTTTTACCACCCGCTGTGCTTCCTGCAGCGCCAGTAGCGGGTGAGGAGCGACGGCCAGAATCAGGTGCAGCAGCACCGCATCAAACGATGCATCTTCAAATGGCAGTTCCATGACATCACCCACCCGCAGTTGAATATCCGCTTTGTTACGGTTTCGCTCCGCTTTTTTAAGCATCGCGGGGGTGATATCAATGCCAACGTATCGCCGCTCGTGGGGCAGGTGGGGAATATCAAGGCCGGTGCCAATACCGCCAATTAATATGCGGTCACCCGGATGTGTGTAGTCGTTAAGCTGTTGCGCGCTGGCTTTGCGCATGCCGTGTGTGGCCGCGGATACAATTGCGTCGTAAAACGGCGCAATGATTGTATAGCTATGTTTAAGTGCCATAGTAATCCGCGGATTATTGTTATGCTACCAAGGCCGTCATACGGAGTAAAACGTACGCGTTGTTATGAACGTTTCTATAAAACGTTTTACTCAGCCGGTATTAATGGAGTTTGTTGGGCAAGGATAGTGTGAAGGCCGGGATATCCGCGTCAAACGGCGTGCCGTCTTCGGACAGCATCTGGTAACTGCCTTCCATGCTGCCTACGGGTGTTTCGATGACGGTGCCGCTGGTGTACTGAAATGATTCCCCCGGTTTCAGGTAAGGCTGTTCGCCGACCACGCCTTCACCGTGCACTTCCTGCACGTTGCCGTTCGCATCGTTGATGATCCAGTGGCGGGTCAACAATTTCGCGGACTGATTGCCTTCATTGCGAATCGTGATGGTATAGGCGAAAACAAACCGGTTCATATCCGGAGCAGATTGTTCCTCAAGATACGATGTTTCCACGTCAACGGCGATGCTATATTGTTCTTCGGTTTCCATAGTGTTATTTCAACTGAAACCCGCCGCTGTTGCAAGTGGTATTATGGCGGCGGTCTGTTGGTTCCGGTTCATTATAATTTAGATTTCAATCAGTTATCGGTGTCTGGTGCCGGCTTAGTTGGCTGTGGCTGGTCGGGCTGCGGCGCGGTGGTTACATCCTTGTTCTGCTGGCGGCTGTTAGCGTTATCGCCTTGCGCGGAAGTTTTCCCATCAGTCCCCGCGTCATTCTCATGCACCTCGTGCCGGATCTTGACAATGACCCC